>NZ_CAMXWW010000001.1:0-503647 GCF_947252745.1 uncultured Lawsonella sp.
CAAATCTAACCCCCGCGACACGCCGAGCCAGACACACATTTTGACCCTTAACCCGACTAACCTACCCCCACGAAAGCAATAAAGAAGCGCCCACCAGAGAGTGTGGGCGCTTCGTTTATCTGTTAATGATGAGATCTCGCACTAGCCGTTGACATCTGAAGGCTAGAACGACCGCGGATTACTTGCGACGAGCGAGACGGATCACCAGCGTACCGAGAATGACGGCAGCAGCGATACCCAGCGCAATCTGAACCTCGACCTTTTGCAGCGCATCCTGAGCAGCAACCTTGCCCTTCTCCACGACATTGGTGGGATTAACGCGGTCGGCAATCTCATCAAGAGTTGCGGCAAGGTTATCGCGAGCGACGGCAATGTTCAGCTCAATAGCTTCGAAGTCCTGGGCCATAATGTCCTCCAGCAAAGTTTTTCACGTACGCACTCCGAGAAGTGTTTCTCCTCTAGAGTACTGCAATAACGCCCAATCTCCGATGAATCGACGGAAAGTCGCTACTCTGTCACTATGAGCACAGAAACCACCAACGACAAGGCCCGCCTCTCCGAAGGTGACACCGCACCCGCCTTCGCCCTCACCGACGACCACAACAACACCGTCAGCCTCTCCGATTACGCAGGTAAACGCCTTATCGTCTACTTCTACCCGCGCGCTAACACTCCCGGATGCACCAAAGAAGCCTGTGACTTCCGCGACAACCTCGCCCAACTGAACGACGCCGGAATTGACGTTATTGCCATTTCTCCCGATAAGCCGGAAAAACTTGCTGCCTTCCGCGACAAATATGAGCTAACCTTCCCCCTTCTCTCCGACCCTGACAAAGCCGTCATGAAAGAGTGGGGTGCATTTGGCGAAAAGAAAAACTACGGCAAAATCGTCCAAGGCGTCATCCGCTCCACCTTCCTCGTGGATGCAGACGGCACCATTGCCCTAGCAAAATACAACGTCAAAGCTACTGGTCACGTAGCACGCATCATTACCGAACTCGGCGTCTAAAGTAATTAATCCCCGGAAGCCAAGCTTCCGGGGATTCTTGTGCGCGAGGCGGGACTTGAACCCGCACGTCATAGACACTAGAACCTAAATCTAGCGCGTCTGCCAATTCCGCCACTCGCGCAAGCCCTGTAAGCAGGACTCTCATACTCTACAGTTCACACCAGCCTTCACGCCAACCTGGCAGCCAAATGCTAGCCACGACATCAGCAATCCACAGCAGTGATCAGAAGCTCGCAGCCACAACCTCAGTAGTAGCAGCTAGCCGCAAGCAGCTGCAGAATCGGCCTCCAGCTGCGCAAGAGCCCTAAAAAGCGGCACCGCTGCTCGGAGAGCCTGGCCACGGTGCGAACGCGTGTCCTTCTCCTGAGCCGACAGTTCGGCGGAAGTCCGGCCATCTGCATCCAAGGGCTGGAAAATCGGATCGTAGCCGAAACCGTTCTCGCCACGCGGCGCAGACGTCAGCACGCCCCGCCACTCTCCTTCCACCACCATCTCTCGCGCGAGCTCGCGTTCTGCCAACTCCGTGGACGTCGCAAACGATTCTGGAACAACGATGGCCACTGCAGAAACAAACGCTGCCCCGCGGCGTTCCTCGGGAACATCCCGCAACTGCGCTAACACAAGTTCTAGGTTGTCCTGGTCGCGCCCATGCTCACCACACCAGCGGGCAGAAAGCACCCCCGGCATTCCATGCAGCGCATCCACCGCCAACCCAGAGTCGTCAGCGACCGTCACCCAACCGGAATGAGCAGCACCGTCCCGGGCTTTAATGAGAGAATTCTCCGCAAATGTCGCCCCGGTTTCGGGAGTCTCGGGGAAGTCCTCCACCGCATCTAGCCCCACCACCTCGATACTGGCGAGATCAGCAGCAGCAAGCACACGCTTGAGTTCCGCAAGTTTTTTCGCATTGCGGGAGGCAACAAGCAGTTTCATAGTTTCTCCTGATAATAGGGATGCAGATAGTGCTGCACTCCCGACGAATGCAGCCACCACTCAGCCTAAGCGTATGCGCCGCGGCCCAATTTCGCAGGGAACGGATAGGGCGCCGCCAACACATCCTCTTGCACTTTGCCGAGCTCAACACAGCCCAGCTGTCCCATATCGAGCAGACTATCCATCACTGCCCGATCGAACGGCTCGCCTTCAGCCGTCCCCTGCACTTCAACCAGCCGACCATCGCCAGTGCAGATAACATTCATGTCGACCTCAGCGCGGGAGTCCTCCTCATACGGAAGATCCAACCGCACCTCACCGTCAATAACTCCCACCGAAATTGCGGCAATGCTGGTCTTCAACGGGCTTCCCTTAGCAATGAGCCCATGCGAAGACAGGTAGGTGACGGCATCCGCCAATGCCACATATGCACCAGTAATAGAGGCGGTACGCGTACCCCCATCCGCCTGCAGGACGTCGCAGTCCAACGCGATAGTATTCTCCCCCAGCGCGGACAGATCGATACAGGCGCGGAGCGACCGACCAATAAGGCGAGAAATCTCGTGGGTACGACCGCCCACCTTGCCACGCGTGGACTCGCGCTGCGACCGCTCATTCGTAGACGCCGGCAGCATCGAGTATTCCGCCGTCACCCATCCCAAACCGGAGCCCATACGCCAACGTGGCACCCCCTTGGTGACGGAAGCCGTGCACATCACACGGGTGTTCCCCATCGAAATCAGCACAGAGCCTGCCGGATTCTGCGTAAAACCACGCTGGATAGAGACAGGACGGAGTTCATCAACAGCGCGCCCATCGGCGCGAGAATTCACAGTAGTAGACACACCTAGAGCCTACTACCACTCATAAACCGCCCGCGGAGTTACCAGCTCAACGGGCACCGTGGTCGCTGCCCGCGCTTCCGCCAACACGGCCTCCCTGTCCGTCCATGGCGACACATGGGTAAGGAGCAGTCGCCCCACGCTATTCTCAGTAGCGAGCTCTCCCGCCAGTGCACCCGTCATGTGCATATGTTCCGGCAGATGCGGCTGAGTCGTCCAGGTGGCCTCGCAGAGGAATACGTCAACACCAGCACTTGCTGAGTGAATGCCGTTAGCTGGGCCCGTATCACCGGAGAAACAGAACGTCGCACCAGTAGAGTCCTCTTTCACCCGCATACAATATGCTTCACCCGGATGGTCGGCACGAAAAGCCTGGAATGTGAAGCCGCCAAGACTCTGGGGTGCGGCGAGATCCCATGGGTGGAAATCAAACGTATCGGTGAGGTCGTGACGCGTCCCGTAATCGTCCGCAAACCATTCCCCCACTTTCTCGAGGAAGGTGGAAGGTCCTAACACCGTCGCCGGAGTATTAGTGGATTTGTGAGAGTAGCGACGCCACACGATAAGACTGGAGATGTCGGCGATATGGTCGGGGTGCAGGTGCGACAGGACGAGGTCGCAGTCGCTAGGGTCGACAAGGTCTTGCAAGCCCCCCATGGAACCATTACCGATATCCATAATGATGGGACGGTGCGTTGCGGACTGCAGGAGGTAGCAGGAGGCAGGTGTGTGAGCACCCACCACACTTCCCGAACATCCAACAACAGTTAATCGCATGGTTCTATGGTGTCAGTTTTTCTTGCTATTTGTGACACCGGAAGTGGAGACAAAATTGCACAACTGCTGTGGGGTGTGAGGAATTCAACACGTTTCGCTCAAAAAATGAAAACATGTCTCCACTTGGCGAAATTCTGCAGCTCTAGGGCATTTCAGAGAGAGCCGCTACTCCTCCGCTAGCAGCCGAGTAGCGGCAACCGACCCCACTACAGGCCCCAAAAAACGATGTGCAAGCCGCTCGAATAAAACCGGATCACCCGTCGTCTCAAAACGCCTCAGCGGTTCAGCTATGTCCGCTGCATCCGTCACACCCGCCGCATCAACAGTGGCACCCTCCCCATCTGGTTCGCCCGGCGCCAACATATCTTGTTCAGTCAACAACCGAACCAAATCTTTCGCCGTCTCCTCAGCAGAGTTAATCAACGTGACATTTCGCCCCACCGCCATCTGGATGATGCCAGACAGCAACGGATAGTGCGTACAGCCCAACACTAGCGTATCCACTCCCACCTCTTGCAGAGGAGACAAGTATCCTTCCGCTAAACCCAGCACTTGTCGACCAGTCGTAATCCCCCGCTCAATAAAATCAACGAAACGCGGGCAGGCTACACTCGAGACCGTCACCCGAGGCCCGTTCTCTACCTGTTGACCGCTCACACGCGCAAACTCCCGCTCATAGGCACCAGAGTCCACGGTAGCCTGTGTGGCAATAACACCGACTCGGCCGGTACGCGTCGTCGCCACCGCCGTACGTACTGCCGGACTGATCACCTGCACCACCGGGACATCGTAACGGTCCTGGAACGTCTGATAGGCAGCAGCAGTAGCGGTGTTGCAGGCGATGACAAGCGCCTTACAGCCTTGTTCGACCAAGTAGTCGCCGATAGCTACCGCATGTCCACGTACCGCCTCCATCGTCTGGTTCCCATAGGGGCCGTGTGCACCGTCACCGACAAAAAGAATGCGTTCCTGGGGCAGCTGGTCAATAATGGCACGCGCCACGGTCAGACCCCCCACGCCCGAATCAAACACACCAATAGGTGCAGTTTTGTCGCCCACGGCACTGGAAACCATGCGTGTAATCCTTATCCTTTCCCACCCAACACCGTCCGATGCTGGTTAGCGGAGTAGTCCACCCCAGTGTAGTTCACTTGAGAGACACGGAAGTTGAGTAGACTAGGACAGGTCACCCTCGAGAAAACCCCGAGAAGAGCTCCTATGAACACTTATCGCGGCGCCCCTGCGCTGCTGACGGATATGTACGAACTCACTATGGTGGATGCCGCTCTCACCGCAGAAAAGGCGAGTGGCACCCCGCTGGCAAGCCGCCACTCCACCTTCGAGATCTTCGGACGACGTCTCCCCCACGACCGCCGCTACGGAGTTGTCGTCGGTACCGGGCGCCTGCTCGATCAACTGCAAAACTTCCGATTTACCGACGAACAGGTTGACTTCTGCAGCGATTTTCTCTCCGACGAAACACTTGAGTGGATGCGCAATTTCCGCTTCTCCGGCAGCATCAGCGGCTACCGGGAAGGCGAACTCTACTTCCCCGGCTCTCCCATCCTGACTCTGCAAGGTACCTTCGCTGAATGCCAGGTATTAGAGACTCTCGCCCTCTCCATACTCAACCACGATTGTGCTATCGGTACCGCCGCCGCACGGATGGCAGCTGCTGCGGATGGGCGCGCCATCATCGAAATGGGCGCGCGCCGCACTCATGAGGAAAGCGCTGTCGCTTCTGCTCGGGCAGCCTACATCGCCGGCTTCACCAGCACCTCCGACTTAGCAGCCGGCTACCGATGGAATATCCCCGTCGGTGGAACATCGGCACACTCTTTCACCCTGCTCCACACTTCCGATAACCAGCCGGACGAAAGAGCAGCCTTCCGCCACCAGGTGGAGGCTATGGGCACGGACACCACACTGCTCGTAGACACCTACGACATCACGCAAGGCGTCGCCAATGCCATTGACGTTGCTGGCCCGCAGTTAGGTGGCGTCCGTATCGACTCCGGCGATCTGGGTGTTCTGGCCCGCCAAGTGCGTCAACAGCTGGACTCTCTAGGCGCCCACAACACACACATTGTGGTGTCCGGCGACCTCGACGAGTACTCCATTGCTGCACTACGCGCCGAACCTGTCGATGCCTACGGTGTCGGCACCTCCCTGGTGACCGGCTCTGGTGCACCCACCGCCGAACTCGTATTCAAGATTGTTGAAGTGGACGGCCAAAAGGTAGCCAAACGCTCCAGCCATAAGGAAACTCGCGGCGGCAGCAAGCAAGGCTTCCGGACCTCTCGAGCTACCGGCACAATGGTGTCTGAAATCGTCACCCCGCTGGGTGCAGCAGCCCCCGATACTGGCACATTGAACTGCGACAAGCTCACCATTGACTATGTGGTAGATGGCGAAGTACAGCAGGACCTGCCCACTCTCGATGATGCTCGCACCCTGCTCTACGACAACCTCAAGCAACTACCTTGGGAAGGCCTGTCCCTCTCTCGCGGTGAGCCCGCTATCCCCACCCAATTTATGGGCTTCTAGGAGGAAGTGAGGGCTTCGTGGACCACCTTTCTGCCCCTACCCCCTCACAACCTGACTCCTACCAGGTTCCCAGCGTGGCAGAGCTCCTACACACTGCGGTGACGGCTATGGGTGGCCAGGAACGCACCGGCCAGCAACGCATGGCTGCAGCTGTTGATCACGCCATGGCCACCGGCCAACACCTGGCAGTTCAGGCGGGGACGGGCACCGGAAAATCCTTAGCATACCTGGTCCCCGCGCTGCGCCATGCTGTGGAATCTGGAAAGACAGTCGTGGTCTCGACCGCTACCATCGCCCTGCAACGCCAGCTATGCAACCGAGATCTTCCTCTTTTGGTTGATACGCTGGCAGAGGACCTTGGCCGCCGTCCGACCTTTGCCCTTCTCAAAGGTCGAAACAACTATCTGTGCTGGAACGCGCTCCACAGTGCCGAAGATCCCGATACGGATGATGACGGCACACACGCCCTCATTCCCTCCCAGGCGGGCCAACAAGCACAACGGGTCCACGAATGGGCACAGGACACCCATAGTGGGGACCGCGACGACCTCAAACCCGGCGTCTCAGACCTTGTGTGGCGTACCGTCTCCGTCGATACCCAATCCTGTATCGGGGCATCAGCCTGTCCGTTCGGGGAGGAGTGCTTCGCGGAACAGGCCCGCCAGCAGGCCTACCGGGCAGACATTATCGTCACTAACCACGCCATGCTAGCAATTGACGCCGCCTCCCCCATTGACCTTCTCCCCGATCATGACGTCGTTATAGTCGATGAAGCCCACGAGCTTGAGAGCCGCGTCACCAACGTCATATCCGGCACACTATCCACCGCCGGCCTCGATATTCTAGGAAAACGCCTCATCCATTTCCTTAGCGATAGCGACGTTGACAATTTCCTCGAGAGCGTAGAGCGCCTCTCCGCCGCTCTGGAATCCAGCCCTATTGGACGCTGGACTGCCCTAGACGACACACAGGTCTCCGCACTGACTCTCCTCCGCTCTACTGCTACCACCCTGCTAACAGCCCTCGGTCCGGTGAAGGAAGCAGACATCGTCTCCGACCCGAAAAACGCCGCCGCAAAGAAGCAATCCATCGGTGGACTCAACCAGATTGTCGACGTGTGCGATGTGGTGCTCGCAGAGTCCCCCACCCACGTGGTCTGGATGAGCATGCCGGAACGCCGTGGTCACGAAATCCATGTCGCCCCGCTTTCTGTTGCTGCAGTACTGCGCGACCGCTTGTTCGCAGAGTCCACCGTCATTCTCACCTCGGCAACTCTGCAGGCAGGAGGTTCTTTCCGCACTATGGCACGACAGTGGGGCCTACCCGAAGAAGAACGCGAGGCCTCCCCTCTCACCGACATGGCAACATCTCGGGACCCCAATCTGACGGAAGATCTCCGGGAGGTGGAGCCCAACAGTGACCTACGTTGCTATGGTGGTGCCCATTCCCCTGTCGCATGGAGCAGCCTGGACGTGGGATCTCCGTTCTCCCACCGCACAGCAGGAATCCTCTATATTGCGCGGGATCTCCCTAGCCCTTTGCAAGGCCCCACCCAGCTTGCGATACTCGAACGGATGGAAGAGCTCGTCAGTGCTGCCGGTGGACGCACGTTAGTATTGTGCAGTTCGCGGCGTGCCGCCGATGATGTCGCGGCCTATCTGGATGAGCATGTGCCCTATCAGGTATTGCGGCAGGGGCAAGACACCATGAGTTCGCTCATTGCCGACTTTGCTGAGCAGGAAGAAAGTGTCCTGGTGGGCACCCTCGGTCTCTGGCAGGGTGTAGATGTCCCAGGGCCGTCCTGTTCCCTCGTCATTATTGACCGCATACCCTTCCCACGACCGGACGATCCGCTCATGTCCGCCCGGCTCGATTTCGTCAACCAGCACGGTGGGAATGGCTTTATGTCCGTTGCCGCTGCCCATGCTGCCCTGCTTTTAGCACAGGGCACAGGCCGGCTTCTGCGCTCAACTACCGACAGGGGCGTCATTGCTGTAATGGACCCGCGATTGGTGACGGCACGCTACGGCAGTTTCCTCCGGCAAAGCCTTCCCTCTTATTGGGAAACCACCAACACTGAGGTTGTCCTGCAGTCCTTGCGGCGTATAACGACACAAGCAGACTAGTAGTCACCACCCGCTCGGAGTATACGGGTCACTGGTCCCGGGGTGTGACAAACGGGAGGTAACGGCCATAGCCTTCCTCCTCCATCTGTGCGAGGGGGACGAAACGTAGGCTAGCCCCGTTAATGCAGTACCGATGTCCGCCTTCCGCACGCGGACCATCGGGGAAAACATGACCCAGATGGCTCTCACCCTTGCTGGAGGTGACTTCCATACGGTGCATCCCGTGGCTGAAGTCCTCTTCGTAGTTGAGTGCGTCACCGATCATGGGGCGGGTGAAGCTGGGCCAGCCGCAACCGGCGTCGTACTTGTCGTCCGAAGAGAACAGGGGCTGGCCCGTCACCACATCAACATAAATACCTGGTTCGTTGAATGCGTCGTATTCGCTGCTGAAGGGGCGTTCAGTGTCCTTCTGTTGGGTTACACGGAACTGCTCCGTGGTGAGTTTTTCGAGAATCTCCTCCCGGCTGGGAGTGGGATAGTCGGTGGGGTCGAGGGGGCGGTCTGCCGCAGCGAGGCTGATATGGCAGTAGCCACCCGGATTCTTCTGCAGGTAATCCTGGTGGTAGTCCTCTGCCGGACAGAAGTTGCGGAGTGGTTCTGCCTCTACCTGGATGGGGTAGCTGAAGTTTGCCTGTTGGAGGTTCAGGAAGCGGTGAACGCTGCGGGCAGTGGCGTCGTCTGCCGTACCCTCCCAGTAGATGCCGGTGCGGTATTGGGTGCCGCGGTCGTTTCCTTGCTGGTTGAGGCTGAGTGGGTCGATGATGCGGAAGTAGTGCAGCAGGATCTCCACTAGGCAGAGACGCGCGGGGTTGTAGGTGAGCTTAAGGGTCTCGGCATGGCCAGTTTTAGCAATGTCATGGTAGCTAGTGTCGGCACTCACTCCGTTGGCGTAGCCTACTTCGGTGTCGACCACTCCGGAGAGACGCTGAAAGTATCCTTCTACTCCCCAGAAACAGCCTCCTGCCAAGTAGATAACACGGGTTGCTGGTGTCGTTGGCATTAGAAAACCCTTTCTCTCGGTTATTTCCAGGGTATCGAGTAGGAGAAGGGGCGTCAGGAGGTTTTCGCTAGGGGGTAACTGTACCGTCGTCAGCATCGGTGGCGTACAAAGCCTTACAGAGTTTCCTCTGGATTATCCCGCGCGTCGACATCCGTCTCCTGCGGAGCTGCTCCCGCTACCGTTCCGGCCTTGGCATAGTGACGCTTGATGAGAACAGACCCCAGCCATGCGCCCAACGCGCCGACCACAAAGATAGTGGCACCGAAAGCGACAATCACCGGCACGGTAAAGAAGTTCATCATCTCGTGGGCGTAGTTGGCACCGTTCTCTTGGGCTGCAGACTGGAAGTAGTCATCAGCGAACCAAATGATGGGGAGGAGCGGACCGATGAACCAGAGGGTAAACACCGCATAGGCGAAAATGGTGGCGACCGTATTCCGGTACTTCGTCAGCGCCAGAATAAACTCCGCAAGCAGGCCAAAAACGAGTGCCGTGAACACCGTGGTCCAAGAACGGCCAATAGCCATCATGATAAGAGCCATGAGGAGGGCCAGCACGACCACCATCCCAAAGCGATCCACCCGGGTGAGGTACATCATAAACACAGTACCGTTCACGAAAGCGGCTACCACCATCGTGCCAAACAATAAGCCCGGCGTAGCGGCTCCCGCTACCCCGAGAATGGTCACAACGACCATGTAGATGGTGCCAAAAATACCGAGGTTGAGCAGGTCCTTGGTGCGTAGTTTCTCCACCATTGTGCTTCCTTGTAAGTGGCGAGTGCGGTCAGTACACGAGTGTTGTGAAACGCGCGAACGTAGTGCCTGTTTAAGGAAGGCCGTGGACACCACTGCCACGGTACTCAAGCCAAGTATATCGGACAATAGTTTTCCTCCCCTGACTTTCCCACAGTTGTCCTCTTTACCTGCACAAACATGGCACCGAAGGGATTCGAGTTACCGCTTCACTAGACACGCGGCAGCGTTTTTCCCGTACGGGTTACCAGCGAGTTGTAACACTCTACTGCGGTGCATCGATGGAGTGAGTGTTGTCGGCCGACATCGAGCCATTCGACGGAATGGCGCTGCAGTTAAAACCCACATGCCCCTATAGCGTCGTCACCTTCCCCCTGATTACCCATGAGCTACCGAAAGCAGCACGTGGTAAAAGGCTTCGAGGAATGACTCCGCCTGAAAGGACACCCCCTTGTACTACAGCAACGGCAACTACGAAGCGTTTGCGCGTCCCCGTAAACCCGAAGGCATTGATGAAAAGAGTGCCTACATTATTGGCGCTGGCCTTGCCGGCCTGTCTGCCGCAGCCTTCCTTGTCCGCGACGCCCAGATGGATGGATCCCGTATCACCATTCTGGAATCCATGTCACTTCCCGGCGGAGCCTGCGACGGCATCAAAGACCCCAACAAAGGCTTCATCATTCGCGGTGGACGCGAAATGGAAAACCATTTCGAATGCCTCTGGGATCTCTTCCGTTCTATCCCCTCAGTAGAAACCGAGGGAGTTTCTGTCCTGGACGAGTACTACTGGCTCAACAAAGACGACCCCAACTACTCGCTCTGCCGTGCCACCGTCCGGCAAGGCGAGGACGCCCACACTAACGGAAAGTTTGGGCTCTCCGACAAGGCCTCCCGTAGCATCATGAAGCTCTTCCTCGCCAAAGAGGAAGAACTTGACCACAAGAAGATCACGGATGTTCTCGACCCGGAATTCTTCGAATCGAACTTCTGGCTCTACTGGCGCACGATGTTTGCCTTCGAACCCTGGCACTCCGCCACTGAGATGCGCCGCTACCTACAGCGTTTCATTCACCATATTGGTGGGCTCCCGGACTTCACGGCGCTGAAATTCACAAAGTTCAACCAGTTCGAGTCTCTCATCAAGCCGCTAGTGGAATACCTCCGTGCGGCAGGAGTGAATTTCCAGTTCGATACCACCGTCAGCAATGTGAAATTCGATATCCGCGGCGAGAAGAAGACTGCCGTGCAGATTGTCGGCACTCATCAAGGGAATCCCCTGACGATCGACCTCACCAAGAATGACCTCGTCTTCATCACCAATGGTTCCTGCACCGAGGGATCCGCCAACGGTGACCATGACACCCCGGCAGCCTTCAATACCGAGCCGGTGGGATGCTGGGAAATGTGGCGCAACATCGCCAAGCAACACGATTCTTTCGGCAACCCAGAGCGGTACTGCACCCAAACTGACCTCACCAACTGGGAATCCGCAACCCTCACCACCCTGGATAACAAGATCCGCCCCTATATCGAGAAGATCACGAAGCGCGATGCGCTCTCCGGGCGGGTCGTTACCGGCGGTATTGTCACCGTGAAGGACTCCAACTGGCTGATGTCCTGGACCATCAACCGCCAGCCACACTTCAAGGCACAGACCGACGACCAAATTGTGGTATGGATCTACAGTCTCTTCACTGATCGCCCGGGCGACTACATTAAGAAGCCGATGCGCGACTGCACTGGCGAGGAAATCACCGCCGAGTGGCTTTACCACATTGGCGTACCGCAGGAGCAGATCCCCGAGATGGCAGCCCACTCTGCCCACTGCATTCCGGTCATGATGCCCTTTATCACTGCTTTCTTTATGCCGCGTGAAAACAGCGACCGGCCCAAGGTCGTCCCGGACGGCTCCCAGAACTTCGCCTTCATCGGCCAGTTCGCCGAGATCCCCCGCGACACCATCTTCACCACCGAGTACTCTGTCCGCTCCGGCATGGAGTCCGTCTACACTCTCTGTGACGTAGACCGTGGTGTTCCTGAAGTCTTCGGCTCCGTCTATGACGTCCGTACCCTCATGGAGTCCACCGTCAAGATGATGGATGGTGAAACCCCGCTTCAGAAGATCCCCGGTTTTCTCCGTCGTCCGCTGGTGAAGTTCCTGGACAAGACAGTTATTGGAGAGATTATGCGGCGCTACAACTTCCTGCCGAAGTAACTCCCCGAAGGACTCGTCGTACTGGTGATCCCCCACTTCGCTGGGCTTGTGCACCGCCGTCTACAGAGGATCCGCCCCTGGTCTTTGGCGTGACCGGGGGCGGATTCTTTAGCTAGTGGAGCGGGGCCGGCTCTGGTAGGACGACGACGTACGCCACTGTGAGAACCATACGCTGTGGGGGCAATACACTGCGGGAACTCGTTAGAGCGCGCCTAGCCGCTATGGAAATCCGTCATTGCGGGTTGGCTGTGGTGGAGATTAGTCGCGGCGAATATCGCCGTTTACTGCCACTACCTGGGAGCGGGTGATGCCCAACATGAAGAGCACCTCATCCAGGTAGGGGAAGTTGACGGAGTTGTCGGCTACTGTGCGCAGCGCGGGCTTGGCGTTGAACGCGATACCCATGCCGGCGGTCTTCAACATGTCGATGTCGTTGGCACCGTCTCCCACTGCCACGGTTTGCCAAAGGGGAATGCGTTCCTGTGCAGCGAATTCTGTGAGTGCTTTGGCTTTCCCGGCACGGTCGACGATAGCCCCATTGACCTTACCGGTAAGGATCCCATCCTTAATGTCGAGTTCGTTGGCGCGCATGAAGTCCAGTTCCAGACTCTTCGCCAAGGGGGCAATAACCTGGTTGAAACCACCGGACACAACACCACACTTGAAGCCAAGGTGCTTGAGGGTGCGGATGGTGGTGCGTGCCCCGGGGGTCAGCACGATGGACTGGGCGACTTCGTCGATAATGGTGGCTGGAAGCCCTTCTAGGGTGGCAACGCGTTCGCGGAGGGACTCGGCAAAGTCGATCTCGCCGCGCATGGCACGGTCGGTAATCTCCTTTACTTCGGCTTCCTTCCCGGCGTGTGCGGCCAGCATTTCAATGACTTCTCCCTGGATAAGGGTGGAATCGACATCGAAGACGATGAGGCGCTGAGCACGGCGGGCGTGGGCGTCTGGTTCGAAGGAAATATCGACGCCCAATTCAGTGGACAGTTTGGCGAGGGCAGCGCGAATGCCAGAGATACGCTCGCCGGAGGCATTGCGGGCCACGATTTGCAGGGAGATGCCGGTGACCGGATAGTCGGCAATGCCGTTAATTGTGGCAATGTTGACGCCTAGTTCAGCGAGCGTTCCTGCGATGCGGGAGAAGGCTTCTGCGGTGACGGGACGGCCCAGAATGAGAATGGTGTGGGTGGCGTTGGCAGCGGAACCGACTGGGTCGGAGCCAATTTCAATGTCGGCATCCATGCCCAGTGCCGTCATCGCGTTTTCAATGTCGGTGACGAGTGCACCGCAGTGTGGGAGACGCTCGATGAGTGCGGTGAGGATGAGACGGCCACGGATGACTACCTGTTGGACGTCGAGGAGAACGGCGTTGTGTTTGCCGAGTATGCCCATGAGGGCGGACGTAATGCCGGGCTTATCCCTTCCTGTAACGGTGACGAGAACAGTATCCGCTTTCTTCATGCTGCGTCCTTATATCGCGGTGGAGCTCGATAGATCTTATTGTTCCTGGCCAGGTGCAGGAGGTCAAAAACTGACGCCCTGCCTTCCCCGGCAGGGCGTCAGTGTGTCTTTGGTTAGAGCATGCAGGACACGCAGCCCTCGACTTCTGTTCCTTCCAACGCCATTTGGCGGAGACGGATGTAGTAGAGGGACTTAATTCCCTTGGAGTATGCGTAGATCTGGGCCTTATTGATATCGCGGGTGGTGGCGGTATCGGGGAAGAAGAGGGTGAGAGACAGGCCCTGGTCCACATGCTGGGTGGCCATCGCGTAGGTGTCGACGATGGGCTTGTATCCCAGTTCGTATGCGTCGGTGTAGTACTCCAGATTGTCGTTCGTCATAAACGGAGCCGGGTAGTAGACGCGGCCGATCTTGCCTTCCTTGCGAATTTCGATCTTGGAGACAATCGGGTGGATCGAGGAAGTGGAGTTGTTGATGTAGGAGATGGAACCGGTGGGCGGGATTGCCTGTAGGTTCTGGTTGTAGATGCCGTCGCGCATGATGTCGTCGCGGAGTTTCTTCCAGTCCTCCTGTGTGGGGATCTGGACGCTGGACTTCGCGAAGAGTTCCTTGGCTTTGTCGGTGACGGGGGCCCACTCTTTCTCGATGTACTTGTCGAAGAACTCGCCGGTGGCATACTTGGACTTCTCGAAGTTGAAGAAGCGGCTATTGCGTTCTACTGCGAGTTGATGGGATGCCTTGAGGGCGTAGTAGAGGACACAGTAGAAGTAGATGTTGGTGAAGTCGAGAGCTTCCTCGGAGCCATAGTGAACGGATTCGCGGGCGAGGTAGCCATGCAGGTTCATCTGGCCGAGGCCGATGGCGTGGCCTTCAGAGTTAGCTCGGGCGATGGAGGGGACCGACTGGATGTTGGTCTGGTCGGAGACGGCTGTGAGGGCACGGATGGCGGTTTCCACGGATTTGCCGAAGTCGGGGGAATCCATGGCCATAGCGATGTTCATGGAGCCGAGGTTGCAGCTGATGTCACGGCCGACATGTGAGTAGCTGAGGTCGTCGTTGTAGGTGGAGGGGGTGGACACCTGCAGAATCTCGGAACAGAGGTTCGACATGGTGATTTTGCCCTCGATGGGGTTTGCACGGTTGGCGGTGTCTTCGTAGACGATGTACGGGTAGCCGGATTCGAATTGGATGGTGGCGAGTGTCTGGAAGAACTTGCGGGCGTTGATCTTGTACTTCTTGATGCGCTGGTCGTTGACCATTTCACGGTACTTCTCGGTGACGTTGATGTCGGAGAAGGCCTTACCGTAGACACGTTCAACGTCGTATGGACTGAAGAGGTACATGTCTTCGTTGTTGCGGGCAAGCTCGAAGGTGATGTCGGGGATAACGACACCGAGTGAGAGGGACTTGATGCGGATCTTCTCGTCGGCGTTTTCGCGTTTTGTGTCGAGGAACCGCATGATGTCGGGGTGGTGGGCGTGAAGGTACACAGCACCTGCACCTTGGCGGGCACCCAGCTGGTTGGCGTAAGAGAAGGAGTCCTCCAGGAGTTTCATGACGGGGACGACGCCGGAGGACTGGTTTTCAATGCGCTTGATAGGGGCACCTAGTTCGCGCAGGTTGGTGAGGAGGAGCGCGACGCCACCGCCACGCTTGGAGAGCTGTAGGGAGGAGTTAATGGCACGGCCGATGGACTCCATGTTGTCTTCGATGCGTAGGAGGAAGCAGGAGACGGGTTCACCGCGTTGTTTCTTGCCTTCATTGAGGAAAGTGGGGGTGGCGGGCTGCAGGCGGCCGGTGATGATTTCTTCGACGATGTCGCGGGCCATCTGCTCGTTGCCTTCAGCGAGTGCAAGGGCGACCATGCATACGCGGTCTTCGTAGCGTTCGAGGTAGCGGCTGCCGTCGAAAGTTTTCAGCGTGTAGCTGGTGTAGTACTTGTAAGCTCCCAGGAAGGTCTTGAAGCGGAAGCGGTGTGCGTAGGCCTGTTGGAAGAGACTTTTGATGAACTCGAAGGAGTATTGATTGATGACGTCTTCTTCGTAGTAATCATTTTCCAGGAGGAATTCGAGCTTCTCTCGGAGGGTGTGGAAGAAGACGGTGTTTTGGTTGACGTGCTGGAGGAAGAATTGGCGGGCTGCTTCCCGGTCGGACTCGAAACGGATCTGTCCGTTGTCGTCGTAGATATTCAGCATCGCATTCAGCGAGTGGTAGTCAAGGGGCTGTCCATGTTCATCGGTCAGGATCTTCTTTTCGCCCATGGTCGTTTTTCTCTCCTCTGCCTCGTCGGTTGTGCGCTCCGTGGAGTTCGCTGGTGTGGTTACCTGATCATTTTTAGCATTGGGGTGTAATATACGCGTCAACGCCGCCCACTACATATGTGCTATGCGGTGACGGCGTTGCGGTTGTGGCTGCTAGGGGAGGGTGACGGGTGTCTCCTCGTTCGGTACGCGGTTCTGCGTAGGCGGTTAGGCAGCCTGTACAACGTACTTGTTGATGAGGTCAGGGCGGAAACCGCTCCAGTGGGTTTCTTCGGTGACGACGACCGGTGCCTGCAGGTAACCGAGGGCAAGGACGTATTCACGGGCTTCGTCGTCGAGAGAAATGTCCACCAGTTCGAATTCAATACCGGCGTTATTGAGGGCCTTCTGGGTGGCCTTGCACTGCATACAGGCGGGCTTGGTGTAGACGGTGACGCTCACGGTATTCCTTCACTGACGACATACGACTCACATCAATGTGACTAACACTGAAAACACTATAACTTGTGCGAAAATTCCGCTAGTAGCACTAGATATAGGAATTACAAAAGTGAAATTCCCATGTCGGTGTCTCACTTTTTAGGATTTAGTCGCGAAACTCGACAATAGTGATTCCACATCTTGCGTTTACTGAACTAACAAAGATGTGATTCTGTCTGCGGGAATTGTCATCATTATGATGTGATCTATATCACTTTTAGAGGAAAAACGCTGGTCTAGACCCTAAATTCTCCCATAGAGAGCACACATGCCTCTACCCCAGAGCCCACACACAACAAAAAGAGCGTAAGCACAAATGCTCACGCTCTTTTCTCTCAACTCTAAGAATTAACCCTGACGGCCCTTGAACCGAGGATCCTTCTTATTGATGACGTAAAGCTTGCCGCGGCGACGCACAACCTGAGCGCCCGGCTTGTTCTTCAGCGACCGGAGGGAATTACGGACCTTCATGCGGACGCTCCTTTCTTAAGCCAATGAATAAGTCTTCTCGCCAGTCAGTTCCGCGCGGGATAACCGCAGCGCCGACCGACACACTCGGAAGAGTCTACCGGATTTCTCCTGCTACTCCAAAGTGAGGAACAGCAGACCACTACCCCTCCGCCGGCTCCTCCTGTCCAGCAAAACGCAGGCGGAACCCCTCCTCGATCTCCGGCAACGACCGATTCTTCGTCTCCGGAATCATCTTAAACACAAAACTAAAGGCCAACACACAGAGCACAGCAAACACCAGGAACGTCCAAGCCCCACCGATGCCCTCCAATAGCGGCGGGAAGCACATCGCCACCACAAAGTTCATCAGCCACAGCGCCAGACCAGCGATACCCATACCAATGCCACGTACCGCCGACGGGATAAGCTCAGACACCAACAGCCACGTCGCCACCGACACCGCAGACTGCTGGAACACCATGAAGAGACCCATCAGTCCCAACATCAAGCCAGACGCCCACAATTCATCAGTCGGCGCCAGCCAATACACTAGCGTCAACGCCAACAACGAGACCGACGTACCAGCAAGGCCACCCAGCAACAACGGGCGACGCCCAACCTTGTCGACAATCGACAAGCCAATCCAACAGGACACCACCGACACGACACCAATAAGAATGGAGCCGAACACCGCATTCTGGCTGGTCCATCCCACATTCTTCAACATCGTCGGAGCATAGTAGACAATGGCGTTGACACCCGTCACCTGCTGAATCATGGCGACCACAATGGCAATACCCATCACCATCTTGATCCACGGAGTACCCAGCGCAGACCACTCAGACTTCTTATCCTTCTTCGCAGCAACCGCCTGAGCTAACGCCTCCAGCTCCTCATCAACATGCGCAAGATCGTCCCCCCGCCGCAGGTGACGCAGCACTGCAGCCGCATCGTCAACCTTATTATGCAGCAGGTAATACACAGGGGAATCGGGAAGGAAGTAGGTACCAATGGCCAACACAATGGCCGGCACAACACCCAGCCCTAGCATCAGACGCCAGTTTTCCGACGGCGCCAACGCAGAGTTCACGCCATAAGCGATAAGCTGCCCCACCACGATCATAAGAGAGTTCAGCGTAGCCAACCGGCCACGCACACCACGCGGCGCAATCTCAGAAATGTACATCGGAACGATGATGGACGCACCACCAACTGCCACGCCCAGAATGAAACGCGAGATCGACAGCGACACCGTTGCGGCCGCAGCCGACGCCCCACCCGAGAACGCACAGGCAAGCGACGCCACAATAAAGAGAACACCCGCCCAGAACACTGCCCAGCGGCGGCCAATAGCGTCCGCGAGGCGGCCACCTGAAAGAGCGCCCACAGCAGCACCTACCATCAAAATGGAGGTGATGAGCCCCTCTTGAGTAGCAGACATGTCAAACGTGGGTTTGATGAAGAGCAGAGCACCCGACATCACGCCAGTGTCATAGCCAAAAAGAATGCCGCCCAGTGCAGCTATGGTAGATACCAGCCCGATGCTAGAAGTACGGTGCTGGACACTCGCGCGCTTGGTGGCGCTCTCGTCAGTGGTTACTGTCATACCTGGAATTCTCGCACGGACCAGAAACAACCGTACGGTTAAAAGCGGAAACACAGCGGAAATAATGGGGCGCTAAGCTAGCTCTATGACTACTCTCCGCGATCGCATCATCGCAGAACTACACGTGAAGCCCACCATCAACCCGGCTGAGGAGATTCGCACCCGCATCGATTTCCTCAAAGACTATGCGCGCGCCACCGGCTCCCACGGGTATGTCCTCGGCATCAGCGGCGGCCAAGACTCCACTCTGGCAGGACGACTAGGGCAGCTAGCTGCAGAAGAACTGCGTGCCGAAGGCTACCACGCTGAGTTCATTGCAATGCGCCTCCCCTACGGTGTACAAGCAGATGAAGACGATGCCCAACGCGCCTTGCAGTTCATCCAACCCGACACATCTCTAGTGGTCAACATCAAGGAAGCGACTGACGCAGCAGTCGCGGCAGCACGCACTGCACTAGATGGCGAAGAGATCAGCGACTTCGTACGTGGAAATGTGAAGGCCCGACAGCGCATGGTGGCCCAATACACTGTCGCCGGACAACGACGGTACCTGGTCATCGGCACCGACCACGCAGCCGAAGCCGTCACCGGGTTCTACACGAAATTCGGTGACGGAGGCTCCGACCTCACCCCCCTAAGTGGACTCTCCAAACGGCAAGGTGCTGCCCTCCTGCAGAGACTCGGAGCCCCTTCCGCAACCTGGGAGAAGATTCCCACCGCAGACCTTGAGGACGATCGCCCCGCCCTCCCCGACGAAACAGCATTGGGAGTCACTTACCATGAAATCGATGACTACCTGGAAGGAGTCGCCGACGCTCCTAGTACCGAAGCCTGCGCAACCATTGAGTCGCACTTCTTGCGCTCACAGCACAAGCGCACAGTTCCGGTAGCACCCTATGACACGTGGTGGCGCAGCTAACCTAACGCCCAATTTTCGCCAAAATTCCACAATTTACATCGTATTGTGCCTCACAATGGTGCTCATGAGAGGTGACGGGAGTGCGCAAAACTATGTAATGAAGCAGGAAAATAAACAAAACCCCTGGTCATTTCTGACCAGGGGTTTTATACTCTGTGGAGCTAACGGGACTCGAACCCGTGACCCCCACACTGCCAGTGTGGTGCGCTACCAGCTGCGCCATAGCCCCAGTGCCTTTCGGCTGCTTTAGTTAAGTTACACCACTTCGTGAAAGCTCACCAAATCGGCAGGTCACAGGGGCACAGTTTACGTGCAGGCGACGGCAAGAAAGACGCGACGCAACACGCTCGTAAATGAGAAAGCGCCCCGGGAACACTCCCGGGGCGCTTCACTCAGATTGTTTCTTGTTCGCGGTGTGGCGCGAGTTATTTCTTGTTTGTGGTGTAGAGCGAGGTGACCCAGTCGGGGCGGCTAAGGTCGATTTGCCCACCGTTCATGAAGGCGGCCGGGGTACCACCCTTGCCGTCCATACGCTCGTTGAGGACCTTTAGGTTAACGCGACCCATGGTGGCGGCGCGCATGGTGCCAAAGTTTCCAGACTTGATCTGAGAGAGAGTCTCACCCTTAGCTCCGGCCATCTTGGCCTTCTCGGCCAACTCAGCGTTGGTCGGTTCCGGTACACCGCCGCCCTCCGCGGGAGCAGTGTGCCAAAGGATGGAGTGGAAACGGAATGCACTTTCTGCATCTCCAGTGAGTGCAACAGTAATAAGAGCGGCATTGGCGCGGGTGGAATACTGGGAGGCGCCCTGCGAGTTGAGGAAGTCCATCAGGCGGAGTCGGAGCACTACCTGGTCGGATTGGATAGCGTCGGCAAGTTCGGCACCGTGCATCTTTTCCAACTCAGAACAGCCTGGGCAGCGCGGATCCTCGAACAATTCGATAATCTTCGCATCCTTTTTTGCGTTGTTGGAGCGGAACTCGATGTAGTTTTCGGTGACCTTCACAGAGGAATGTTTAATGGCGATATCCGCGCCATTTTCACTGTCTCGGTTGCTCTTCACACCCATATAGATGCCCACGGCAACAATGGCCGCTATGACGATGACAACCAGTAAGCCCCACAGCCAGCCATAGCCCTTCTTATTGGAAGGCACATACTTGGACGGAGTAGAGGTGCGACGACGCTTATCTTTTTTCTTTTCCACGGAGGAACCTTTCATAGGACAACTGTGGGCACGCACACAGTCGAGTTAGGGGCGACGACGGAGGGGGGCACGGCTTCCTGGTTCCACCGTCAAGGGGGTGTGCGGGAAGCAGGCCAACCATACGGCGAACACCATGAAGGCAAGATCACGGGCGATTTCTGAGAGGTATGTGAGGTTGTTTGCAGAGGCGTCGTAGCCGCCGCCGCCGAAGCAACCACAGTCAATCTGTAGTCCTCGCGCCCATGCCTGTACGATCATCACAATAAACAGAGCAAAGACAACAGCAGAGACTATCGCCATCCACCGATTTTTGATGCCCAGAAGGAGGAGGATGCCTAGCAGAATCTCCAATGCTGGCAGCATGAAGGCGACACTTGGCGCAGCCCAGTCCGGCAACACCTGGTAGGCCCGAACCGCTACCCGGGTCTCCAGCATGTTGCTGGCTTTAAGCGAGCCTGACACAATCCAAATGGCCGCCAGCACAAGGCGGGCTAGGAGCGACACCCAGTTGACCCAGGGGCGTACCGCCGAATCGCGGTCTGCCACGGGCTGTATCTCTGGGGCGCTCGCAGCGTTTTCTGCAGTGGTCACGGCTTCTATCCTAGCGGGGAACCGCCAATTCGTCGCTTCTAGCTGCCGAGCGCCGCAGACACGACCTGCTGTGCTTCCTCCTGTACCTGAGCTAGATGGTCCTCGCTGAAGAAGGATTCTGCGTAGATCTTATAGATGTCCTCAGTGCCTGACGGGCGTGCAGCAAACCAGGCATGCTCGGTGGCGACCTTCAGGCCACCAATAGCAGCACCGTTTCCGGGGGCTTCGGTAAGCTTCGCAACAATCGGCTCACCAGCAAGTTCAGTGGCTGTCACTTGCTCTGGGGAGAGTTTCGCGAGAGTCGCCTTCTCTTCCCGTGTGGCGGGCGCATCCATACGGGCGTAGCAGGGTGCCCCAAACTCCTCTGTGAGTTTGGCGTAATGCTGGCTGGGGGTTTTGCCGGTCACAGCAAGAATCTCAGAGGCGAGGAGAGCAAGGATGATGCCGTCCTTGTCGGTGGACCATACCGAAGCGTCCTTGCAGAGGAAAGATGCGCCTGCGGATTCTTCACCGCCGAATCCCAGTGAACCGTCGAAGAGGCCAGGCACGAACCACTTGAAGCCCACCGGTACTTCCACCAGAGTTCGTCCTAAGCTATCCACGACTCGGTCGATCATGGAGGAGGACACCAGGGTCTTCCCTACTCCACACGAGCCCCACTCGGGGCGGTGTGCGAAGAGGTATTGTATGGCAGTCGCCAGGTAGTGGTTGGGATTCATCAGTCCGGCATCGAAGGTGACAATACCGTGCCGGTCAGCATCGGCATCATTACCGGTGGCGATGTCGAAGGGGGCGCGGCCGAGGGCATCCTTCTGCTCCATGCGGGCGGTGAGGGAAGCCATAGCGTAGGGTGACGAGCAGTCCATGCGGATCTTGCCGTCATGGTCCAGCGTCATAAATGACCATGCGGGGTCTACGCTGGGGTTCACCACGGTCAAGGAGAGGTCGTACTGTTCCCCAATAGCTCCCCAATAGTCGACCGATGCACCACCTAAGGGATCAGCTCCAATGCGTACTCCTGCTCCGCGGATGGTCTCAAGATCTAGCACGAGGCCAAGATCGCAAACATACATGTCGAGGTAGTCGAAGGGCACTTTGAGACTCGCGGCTGGTTGGCCCGGTTGGCCGAGCTGGTTGAGATTACAGCGCGCCACACCTTTCAGGGAGGCGCGTAGGTACTCGTTGGCACGGTCGGCAATCCAGGAGGTGGCGTCAGTGTCTGCGGGACCGCCGGAAGGCGGGTTGTATTTGAAGCCGCCGTCGGTAGGAGGGTTGTGAGAGGGAGTGACAACGATGCCATCGGCACGGTCACCAGCTGTACCGGTTACGCCACCGGGGAGCTCGGCGTTGTGGCGCAGGATGGCGCGGGAGACAGCAGGGGTAGGAGTGAAGCGTTCCCGCGCGTCGACCATCACCGTCACCCCATTAGCAAGCAATACTTCGAGGGCAGTGTCCTGTGCGGGACCGGAGAGCAAATGGGTGTCTTTGCCAATATAGAGCGGGCCGGTGTAGCCCATCTTACGTCGGTAGTCGACGATGGCTTGAGTGGTCGCGAGGATGTGGTTTTCGTTGAAAGAGCCGTTGACGGAGGTTCCGCGATGCCCAGAGGTGCCGAACGCGACCTGTTGATTGGGGTCGTCGGGATCTGGGGTGATGTCGTAATAGCAGTCGAGGACATGTTGCACATCAATGAGGTCACTAGGGTCGGCAGGACGACCAGCACGAGGATGCATTTCTCACTCCGTAAGCGATAGGCGGTGTCTTCTTCCATGGTGCCCTTTCCGCGCAGATTCTGCAGGGGTAATTTCCTCCGCGGAAGGGATGTCATTGTTATAAACGCAAAATCGGGGAGATTACGCCCTACGTGGCATATCTACATCTCAAGCTCTTCTACAAGCCCCGAGTCCAGATGGTAGAGCGCAGCCCGGATGGTGAGCTCTCCCGCCTGCCAGAGTCCTGTCAGTGCTGGCATCTCCCGCAACTTGTGGGCGACAAACTGGGCATTACGACGTGAATAATCGCTCGGGTCTACCAGACCGTCGTGTCGTGCTTCCGCAACGATTGGTGCCACGCGTGCCACGATGCCCGGCAAGTACGACTCCGCCTCGGGATTCTCAGCTACCACCCGGGTAAATTCAGTCTTTGCCAACAGACCCGAAGGGGAATGATGCTCTCCATCCCCATGCGCCTCTGTTGTGATGACGGAGGAACCGGTGACAATCATGCCGCCTGCCCCGATGATGGCATCTGCATCCAAACCCTCGATTGTGGAAGAAATATTTTCCTCCGCCACCGTCTCCCCACTATCCAAAGCATCCATGGCAGCTGCTACGGCGCCACAGTTGGTATGACTCATCACCACAACGTGGCGTATCCCCAGCTTCACCACCCCAAACTCGATGGAGGCCGAGACCATGTCGTCAAGTGTTGGTCCGGCTGTACGCACACTAAATAGCTCACCTAAATGGGCGTCAAAAACAATTTCGGGAGGAACCCGAGAGTCGGAACACGACACAAGGACCGTATGCGGATGTTGCTCGTCTATCAGGCTTTTTCTCAAGTCGACGGAATATCCATTAAATCGAGACTTACCTTCGGCAAATCTCCGGTTGCCCTCAAGGAGCTGGCACCACACCTTGTTTTCACTGGTCATAGCGGTTTTAGTACATCCTTCTAGGAGAAACCAAGGCTTCCCTCTTAATGCCAACATGCCTAATACAGATGAATATACACTTATTGTTTTTGCACTAATGCTGTTGGGTGTCCGTTGCGTCTTGTTCACGGGCGTCCATTCCTATCACCGTGAACACACCTTGTCTTTCACACCCTTCATACCGGCTTCTTAGCAGATGGAACGGAAGAGGGACGGCCGATGTCCACAACAATGGGGATGGCGACTCTTCTAGCCTACGTTCTTATTGCTGCGAACTTGGCAATTTCGCACATAGCGAGCTGCCTTGGCCCGTTCTCCTGGTCTCTGCTAGGCTGGAGCCAGTTCATGCTCTTCCCCTTCCCCAGTTTTATACAGAGGGCCTTTTCGCTTCATTTCTCATGCGGTGTGCTGTTCTAGAAAAGACTGCGAAAATATCGGTGCCCCATACCCATTTCTCTGCAATTTGTTTAGGCTTACCTAAGTATAATGAGAACGGTCGAATAACCGCGCCGAAGGAGGAGACCACATGCTCGTCGTCTACTTCTCCAGCGCGACTGAAAATACTCACCGCTTCGTTGACAAACTTGGCCTCCCCGCCGCACGCATCCCCCTCAAAAAAGCAGAATGCCCGCTCACCGTCAACGAACCCTATGTTCTCATTTGTCCCACCTATGGCGGCGGTGTCAGTATCCACGGAGGCGACCCTCGCCCAGTCCCCATACAGGTCATCCGGTTCCTCAACGATCCGCACAACCGCTCCCTCATCCGTGGCGTTATAGCCGGCGGCAACACTAACTTTGGTGCAGACTACGGCGCCGCTGGCGAACTCATCGCGGCAAAATGCCACGTACCCTTCCTCTACCGTTTCGAACTCATGGGAGATGACGAAGACGTCATCCTCGTTCGTAACGGCCTCACGGAGTTTTTCTCCTCCCACACCCCCTCCCTACAAATCACCTCACCGAGAGAAAACCACCCATGAGTATCGACTGCCCCGCCGCAACTCCCGCATACCGCCATCTTCACCCCGAATCACGCTCCTGCCCCGTTGCAGCCATCAACTGGGACCAGCTCATCGACGACAAAGACCTCGAGGTCTGGGATCGCCTCACCGGAAACTTCTGGCTGCCCGAAAAAGTACCTCTGTCCAACGACATCCAAAGCTGGGCCACCCTAAACGACATGGAAAAACGCACCACCATGCGGGTATTTACTGGCCTCACCATGCTGGACACCATTCAGGGTACCGTCGGTGCCGTCTCCCTCATCCCGGACGCCATCACCCCGCATGAGGAAGCGGTCTACACCAACATAGCCTTCATGGAATCGGTGCACGCAAAGAGCTACAGCTCCATTTTCATGACCCTGTCCTCCACCGAAGAGATCAACGATGCCTTCCAATGGTCCGAGGACAACACCAACCTACAGAAAAAAGCCAAGATCATCCTTGACTTTTACGAAGGCGACGACCCCTTCCGCAAAAAGATCGCCTCCACTCTTTTGGAATCATTTCTCTTCTACTCCGGGTTCTACCTCCCCATGCGCTGGTCCTCCCACTCCAAACTCACCAACACCGCAGACGTCATCCGCCTCATCATCCGCGACGAAGCCGTCCACGGGTACTACATCGGCTACAAATACCAACGCAACCAAGACCAGCTCACCCAGGCAGAAAAAGATGAGCTGAAAACACACACTTTCGACCTCCTCAACGACCTCTACACCAACGAAATCGAGTACACCGAAGATCTCTATAACGACATTGGCTGGACCGCAGACGTCAAAAAATTCCTGCGCTACAACGCAAACAAGGCCCTCAACAACCTCGGCTACGACGGCCTCTTCCCCGCTTCCGAAACCAAAGTCGACCCCATCATCCTGGCTGCACTAAGTCCCAATGCAGATGAAAACCACGACTTCTTTTCCGGGTCCGGCTCCTCCTACGTAATGGGTACCGCAGAAGAAACAGAGGACGACGACTGGGACTTTTAGTCACTCCTCTCCCCTGCCCTGGAGCATTGGGGACTCACCCTTTACGGCGCCTAGCCTTCCCCCTATAGCTACTTGGCCACGTGCCGCAGCACCCCGAACGGCGGCACACTGGTTTCACCATAATAAAGGCCTCATCCAGGCCACTGGGAAGGATTCCACTGCTACGATCGTTACAAAAAGTGAACTCCGTCACAAACGCAGCCTCTCAGCGGAAGGACCTCCCGTGACCCCTCCCCGACACCTCCTCGCCACTGCCGCCGCAGCAACTATCAGCCTCCTCACCCTCAGCGCGTGCGGTGAAAACTCCATTTACACCTCCGGAGACGCCACCGGAACAGAAACTACTACCATTACTCAATCCACGTCCCGCACGAGCGACCGCTACGACTACCACAGCAGCACTAAATACAACGGGAATCGCAGCACTGAACGAGACTCCTATCGGCGCTCCTACCGGGACCGTGACGGCGATAACCATGAGGTCACACCGCGGAGTATCCAACGCACCCGCACCAGCGTGGCGCCAACCACGACAACTCTCACAACCACCCAAGTTCGGCCCGCACCCCCAGACGGCCAATCAGACTCCCAGATCTACCACAGCAGTGCAGAATGGGGGTGGCTTAGCTACCCCGGCAGAGTTATTCCCGGCGGACTTATGATCAACATCACTCAGAGCACGCAGTGCTCCGTCGGATGGATCGTCGGACGCGAACAGCGCCGCTTCATTCTCACCGCCGGACACTGCGGAAACATCCGCGACCAATTCGCGATCTCCGACCAAGCCGGCAACCGGGCCATCATTGGAGAAATGGTGGAATCCACCTTCATTAAGGCTGGGGGCGCAGACTATGGCCTCATTGAGCTTTACAGCATGAAATACGTCGACGCGAAACCACCTTTCAAAGAGACTCTCAAAGGCTGGCGAAACACTGCCTGGCTCGACAAACAACGCACCCGCGTATGCCACCTCGGCTACCGAACCGGCCAATCTTGTGGCGCTTACCTTGGCTACAACCAAACCGGAATCTTCCAATTCCGTGGATACGTCGATAGTGGCGACTCCGGCGGCCCCGTCTACACCCTCATTAACAACGAACTCTATGCCGTCGGCATCATCTCCTACCGCCAACCTGCCGATGCCACACGCGTCAGTGCCCAAGACATTGGTCCAGCGATGGAACGGTGGGGTCTCACGATCTATCGGTCGTAACCCCGGGCCTCACCCTTCGGCACGCGTAAGCATGTCCACCCCCACGTATTCGGCAGTAGCTCCCATACGCCCCTCGAAACCGGCGGAATTCGTCCACACTCTGTCCCCGCAGGCTACATCCGCTACGCCCGGCCCAACCTCTACTACCGTCCCCACCAAGTCACGTCCGGTAATAACAAGGTGACGCGATTCCGTCCTATAGACTCCTTTGCGAATACGCGGAATCGCAGTCCAACCACGATTTCAAAATAATCGCGTGATTACACTCCTTGTCTTTAGCTGCGTAGAGCAAAAGAACGTCGTCATCCCGAAGGAGTGTCTGAATCTTCTCCCGCGCTTCATGAGCGTCGCTGTTGTCTTCCAATTCTTCCAAGTAGAGCTGACCGAAGCGGTCGAACCGCTCCGGTCTATGCCCGAACCATTTGCGCAATTCCGGGGAAGGTGTGAGCTCTTTCGCCCAGTTGAACGGCTCCAGAGAATCTCTACTCACACCCCGCGGCCACAACCTATCGACAAGGAATTTGTGGCCTGCTAGTGAATCATCCCACTCGTACACCCGAACAACTTTGATTGTGTGAGCCATACTTCGAGCATACTCAGGGCTAATCCCACCACCAGAGCCAAATAAATCTCCAGTGGTAGCCTCCTACGAGGTATAGAGCGTGAGACGCCAATACCTCATAGTCGTCGTTGAGGCCTAGACGATGAGGTTTTTTACAGGTTTCGAACGTTGCGGTGGCACGTCATACGTGTAGTCAACGTGTTGTTTCTAAAACTCATCATCGACATGATCCTGATCTTTCTCAATTGCTACTGCTCGTAGTGGAGCCATCCATCAACTGTGAGTAGAGACCGACCATTTTGGGAAGAAATAGTTCTCTGCCGTGGCATAGTGAAGTTATGGTGAGTAATCGTTGGCGGATTGATGGGATTGAGCCTGATCTGATCTATAAGAAGAGTAAGGATCCCATGTCTGGGGCCGTCGAAACTTCTATACATATGCGAGAGCGTCTTGCTAGCTCAGGTAAGCCTGTTATTGTGTCATTTTCGCGCGGTAAGGATTCTATTTGCGCGATGATTGCGCTTTTGGCAGCAGGGGTTGAGGTTATTCCGGTGCATTTGTATCGGGTGCCTGGGTTGAAGTTTGAGGAAGACTCCTTGAAGTATTTTGAGGATTTCTTCCAGATGCGGATTTTCAATCTTCCTCATCGCGATTTTTGGTACTACTTGGATCGTGGTGTTTTCCAGGCTCCCTGGCAGATTTCGATTAATCAGTCTGCCGAATTGGGGGTTATTGGCCATGATGAATTGTGGGATGCATTCAAAGAATGGCAGGGGCTGCCGAAGGATACGTGGTTGTGTGATGGTATCCGGTGTGCGGATAGTATCCAGCGTCGTGTGTCAATCCAGAAGCATTCACCGTGGACTGATTCCATTGCCAGAAGTAATGGGCGGGCTTTTGCTAAGCGGTATGCGCATGTTGTTCATGACTGGAAAATCAAGGACATTCGGCGCTGTCTTGAGATCAATAAGGTGAAGCTGCCTGTTGATTATGAGCTTTTCGGTAGGACTTTTGATGGTTTGGACTACCGGTTTGTGAGGCCTTTGCGGGATAAGCTGCCAGATGATTATGACCAGGTATTGAAGTATTTCCCCGCTGTTGAAATGGAGTTTATGCGCTATGAGTTCGTCCAAGTCTAAGGGTTTCGGTAGTGGTAAGACTGGTTTCGGCGGAGGAAAGTCTGCCAATGGTTCTACAGAGGTTCCCTACACCAACCCGCACAAGAACCCCATTGAGGGTGTTGGCGAGTCTGGTGATCTGGAAAAGGATCTGAAGGATATTGCCGAGAAGATGGGTGAGGCCTATTCCGGTTTTGTTGAGAGGAACAAGGCCGAGCGGTCTAGGTTCAAGTTTGCTGTCGATGCAGGTTTCTGGACTGGATTGTGCTTCAAATCTAAGGATGATTTGCAGGCTTTCCTGGATGCTATCGGTATGGGTGATCGTCTTTATGATGGCCTGCATATTGATGGTTATGAACTCGCCGATAAGCTTGGGGTGAAGGTCGATTTTAAGGATCGGAACCGGTAGCTATCACGCTGCCCACTACTAAGGGAGCCTCTCGGGAAGCTTTCTGCCTGTACCAGAGATACGAGGACTCCCCCTGTACACGACAGAACTGCCGCCAAAAACGTGCCAAAACTGAGTCTAAAGGTGTCCCAAACTGTCCACAAGGGGTTAAGATGAAAACATGCAACTACCAGCAAAGATAAAGAAATTCCCAGGTCGTTAATGACCTGGGAATTTCCATATTGTGGAGCTGCCGGGACTCGAACTAGACCCACAATAACCGCTGGTAAAAGCACTAAATCCGCAAATACCGGAAACATCAAGACAAAATCCAGACAAAATCATTGAAGTTTCCCCTCCAGGAAGGCCCTCACAGTGAACCCCTCACAGCCCCCCATAAACTATGACCATGTGGAAGAAACACTATACAAGCAACTAGCCATTCTATGGCTTGAGGCCTGCTTTCCTGACATTCCCTGCTGTGGTGATCCACGTGACCCGCTCACACTCGCACACGTCGGTACTATCGCCGATGCCCTCCTAGAGAAACGAGGTAACGCAGACGATGTAGTGAAGGACATTGCAGAAGCTATTGCGTTCTCGATACTCGACGCCACTCAGGAGGGGGCACAGTCATGAGTATCTTCACCCGCTTCACCTGGACCCCCGCACCCGCCCCTGCTGACGTCCCCATGGGCGAATACACCGAAGGCCAACAGCACACACAGATAGGCGACTACACCGTCCATGTGGGCGTGTTTCCTTACGCCTATGATGGCCGCATTATTGCTATGGATGGAGGGTGCGTGCACCTCGACAGCATTAGTGGCCACTGCTGGGAGGATCTAGACAAGCTCCTAGGCGATACATGGATGCACGACATGGTGCAGTACTCGGAGGATATTGTGCAGGAGATTGAGGACGAACAGAGATGACCACCACAGACCAGGTGCACGCATATATGGCAGAGCATGGAACAGTTCCGTCAATCGCCACTATCTGTGCACTCTATGAGGGGCAAGACGACTATCTTGCACAGGTAGGTGAAGTACTCCGTGCCACTACCGAAAAAGACGTGACTAGCTAATAGACCTCAACAACTCCACACACCTAGCCCCGCTATTGCATGACGTAGTAGCGGGGATTCTTTATGCCCTAAAGGGGGTGGTATTTCACCACCCCCTTCCAGTCACCCAAAGGGGGTAGTGTTTCGCGACCCCCTAGAAGCCACATACAAGGGTCGCATTCCAAATGTGACCCCCATAAACACCCCTAGAAGCCACACACAGCCACCAACACCATAAACCCCATACACACACAAGGGTAGGGGCCCAAAAATCACCAGAACCATTCTCACGGCCTCACTCACGCCGGTGATGGGTCCTTTCCCCCCGCACTGGGTAGGGGGGGTTGACACGGCAATTCTGCCACATTTCTGCCAGTATTCTGCCACTTGGAAAATGTGGGTTACGCTGCATTTCTGCCATTTCTGCCATTTCTGCCAACATGTGTAGATGGAGAGCGCTTTCGCCCCCACTTTGTGTGGTCCAGCTCACAGTGACAGTAGAGGTAGAGACACCAGTAGCACTGAGTGCTTTTCACAGTTATATGACAGTCACCTGCACCCTCCGCCTATACCTTCGAAGGGAAAGGAAAGCTAACCGGCCCGAAATTTTCCGTGTTGGGTAATCCTGGTGATGTTTACGCCCCTCCCTGCTCGTATCCCCCGCCCGCGTGAAGGGTGCGGCAATCCACCGCCCCCCTGCTATCCCCCGCACACATAGAGGGTGTCGGTAATACCGACGTCCTCCCCGCGAATAAACACATAGATGAGGTGGCATTCCACCACCCCATCATCTGCACCCCCCATAACAGCCCCTCAAATCAATTCTAAGCCGCGCTACTCATCTCTTCAGGCATATTTTTACCTAGACACCATCCACAAAGTGGCTTAAAACGGCTCTCAGGGCCCAACCAAAACAGGCCTCTAACCCGTACAAAGTTAGGCCATGTATCCGAGTCGGTAGCGGAACCCTATTGAAGGTGAGTACCCCCCCACCTACCGAACTGGCAGCCAGAGGAGAACCATAAAGACTGTTGCGCCGGGCATGGAGGAAGGGGTTACCGCCTTGGGAACCCCCTCACAGCACCCACGGGGGGCACCCCCACCACACACACCACACATCCCATGGGCTTAGCAGCTATACCCCCCCAGGTGATTTTTCACGCTCTAGAAACGTTTATAAGGCTATTTCTACCCGTCTCACGTGTTGTTGCCTAGGCAAATGTATTTGCTCCTCTACGTGGCTCTCAGGGGCATTTATGGAGAAAGGCCCCTAGGGCGCACCTAGAGACCTCTCCCACACTGATTCAGTTATGTGCCCCAATGGTGAGGCGGATACAGCGAATAGCAGTTATTCTTTTTCCTCACCTGGAAGCCCTTCACCAGTTCCTTCAACTCCATTAGGCATCCATCCTTTCTTCTGGTCGCCATGTCTTACTGTCCACAGTGAGATAGGCGGGGATAAGCCCCTGCGTGTCGTACTCACTCCGTGCTGTCTTATGGTTATCGTCGTTGAGCCCACATAGAGGCACGCCGGGGATTGAGGAATCAGGTCCGAGGGGCTTGCCACACACCACACAGTCAGCCTCAACGGCAAAGAGTGGGAGAGTATCCACAGCAAGCGGAGGGGCCTCAACCGTGGCCAAAACAGCACCTTTTCTGGGTACACTGGCAGAATTGGCAGAATTGGCAGAATTGCAGGTAGATGCCTGTTTTTGAGGTGGCAGAATTGTGGCAGAATTGTGGCAGAATTGGGCCTCTACTCTTGGTTTGAGCACATTCCGTCCTTTCTCCGTAATCCTATAGACGGCTGTTATGCCGTCTCTAGAACTCTCCACGTAGCCTTGCCTACGCCCCCTGCGTATCGCTTTATCTAACTGAGTTTCAGTTAGAGGCTTCAACGCATTTATTGCTGCCTGCCTAGTGCTAGCTCCTCCGCACTGCAAGAGATATCGGAGTAGAGCCTCTAGACTTCCTCCGATCCCCGCGCCCGTAATATCGCCCTCTGCTTTATCTTCGACTAGCTCCCTTATCGTCCTGTCAGATTCGCCCACATACTCGACTGTGAAAATCTCTTCAGTACTCGGACTGCTCTCATCTTCATAGTGGATCGAAACAGGAATTGTGGTTTTTCTGAAGACGACAGCACGAGCAGTACCCGTCACATTGGATTTATCAACACCAACAGTGAAGGTTTCGTCCTCGTTGTCCTTAGCCAAAAGTGCCATACGTGAGGCCTTACGATACTCACTACTTCCGGCCCACTGGTCACGGCTATTAGCCGAATTGGTTCGGTTAGTGTGATGCACACACAACACAGTGGCGCCCGTAGACCGTGCCACCTTCCGCCACCTCGTTAGCACGCCTTGAAGCTGCTCAGGCCGTTTCTGCTCCACACCAACAGGCAGTGTGTGTAGGAAGTTGTCCACGATAATTAGAGCGGGAGCACCGTAGCACTCCGAGAACTCCCGAATATCGTCTTCCACTACATTAGTGAAGCGCGGATAGTGGATGCCCTCTTGGTCATAGGTGAAAATGCGCAGGTAGTTCAGGTTAGCGCCACACGCTTCCAGCACAGGACCGGTACGGGTGCACCACTCATCTTCAGTGCTGTATAGCAGTACTCTTCTAGGCTCACCTGCTGGAATCCCTAACCCTGCATCGCCTCGACCACTGGTGATGACACTAGCAATGTAGGTGGCAAAAGCACTCTTGCCTATGGCCTCGTCTCCTGCCAGGAAGACCATGCTGCCTAGCGGTAGTAGATCGGGGATAAGCCATTTCAGCCGCCGGGGGCGTGCCATGCTGGTAGCTGGCATTAAGCACGAAACATGCTGTTCTGGTGCGTCACTCATGCCACACCCCCTGCCATTGCTTCTAGGGCTGCTAGACGGCCCCTGTGCGCCTTTATCTCGTCCATGCGACTAGAGGACAGGAGTTCATCTAACTCTTCGACCGAGAGCGTTTCAGCCGCCTGCTGGAGCTCCATACCTAGGCGCCTCACACGGTCTCTCCACGACAACTGCACCAGCAAAGAGGCACATATGGTGGCGTCCTCACGGTCACGGCCCGGCGCAACAAGGTTAAGGAACTCTCCGCGCCAATAGGCGTCTCCTGTCCAGCGGGTTGCTGTGAGGGCATGGAACATCCGCATAGAGGTAAGGGGCCCGGTGCTGGCTACCTGCTGCATGCACTCAAATAGTGAGCCGCAACAGGAATTACAGAAGTCTTCTTTCTGCACTTGTTCGAGGAGGCGTTTACTGTTTCCCGTGTCGAAGAGGGCAATGAGAAATTCTGTGTCTAGGCGTTTCCAGTTTTCTAGGAAACCACTGGTGGGGTCGCACTCTGCTACACCATCACTGTATGATGGAAGGGTGCTTACAGGTGCCCCGCTATTGGCGGGGTATTCTTTTGTCTCCATGTCTTGCTTCACTTCCTAGACGAAGCAGGACTCAATGAAACGTTCGAGGCTTTTACGCTCGATACGTAGCACGTGGGAACGGAAATAGCCCGCCTTAAGCTTTCGATCGTTGATAAGGCGGCGAATAGTGTCTTGGGACACATTGCACTCTTCAGCAGCTTGAGCAACTGTGAGGAATCGGGAGCGGACTGGGACAGTTGACGTTGTAGTCATGGGACTGTGAACCTTTTCTGTTTCAAAGCATGAAACATTGACCACCGCCGAAGTAGTGGTTTTTGGTCCAGAGCCTCCATGTTTGAGGCTCTAAGGTAGTTCCAGTAGCTACCGTTGTCCCTGTTTTGTCGACTCTATCCACTGACGGGATAGTTCCCCTCACGGCCCCTTCTACCCCCCTGGCAGGGAGCATTCGCCGTGACACCCCGCTTCTATCCTTGTAAGAGATAGGCGGAGCGGCACCCACTTCTACCCTTGTACGGGATAGGCGGCGTAGCAGCCTTTAGGTGAACAGGTCGTACCTAACGCCGCGGGTTAAACATATTGTAGCCCATGGTAGCGCCAATAGCATTACTACATTCCCAATACTCGAAGTAAACCCTCATAGCTAATTTCATGAATCCCGCTATTAACCAGCTTTGCCACGATAGGGGCTAGCTTCTTAGAACTAATGCTTATATGCTGACCTCGCTTATTAGGGTGAGGCATCATAATATAGCGGCGGGATTCACGAACAGCCCGGTCCCTCAATTCCCGAGACCCACAGGCTTCTATCGACGCCATGGCGTCTGGAGACCCATATGTCCACCATTTCGGATAAACTTCCTTCTCCCACAACTGACGCCGCATAATATCACCGGTTACCCTGGGATTACGGGCCGGTGAAAATAAGGTAAAGAGCTCCTCAGTTCTTGCTGTGTTCCCGGCTGGATAGGGGGGGACATCCTTGCCCACTCTTGCTATAGTAGCCGGACTAACGACCTCCACATATAGGGGGTTTTCAGGGGAGAGTACGTCTAATGTGCCCATGCAATAGTCGCCGTCATAAACAGTTACAGAACTGTTTTCCCCACCGGGAATGACACGTGAAAAATAATCATGCTCCGACCGCTCACTCTTTTTCTTTGCCATGACTAGGCACCCCCCACCAGAGAGACATTAACTCCCTCCTCCAATAAGTAATCATTAATGCCCGTCATCGCCCCACTGAGACGACTTTCATCCACCTTCATATACACATTCATAATGGTGTCCGTATCCTTGTCCCCCATAAGTGCTCCAGCAGTCTTCACACTCGCCCCACTCTCAGCCAATTGAGTAGCAAACCAGCGCCGCCCAGAATGGGGCGTAATCTTCCTTTCTTTAGGAATACCTGCCTTAACCTTGGCCCGCCTCAACACCTCCCGATAGGACGTGTCCCACACAGGCCTACCCTTTGCCGTCACCGTCAATAACTGGACCTCCCGTGTCCCGCCCCCAAACTTTGTGTCCATTGGTATAGCCACAGTCCCACTATCCGCGTAACACTCCATATGGTGCTCCAGAATCGCATTAAACGCGGGCAAAAAGTCAATCATTCTCACCCCCGCGCTAGTCTTTGTATGCTCCAGCACATGAGTGACCGCCTGCCCGCCCCCGTGCTCTAAACGCTGCACATTCTGCCTAATTTGCACTTTGTACTGTGATTCACTTTTAATGTCTTCGACACAGATAATGTCTTTCACCTCGAGGCCGATAACTTCACCAATACGCAGTCCGTGGAAGAACAGCAGCACTGTGAACAGTTTGTACCTGTCCGGGGTGCACTCAAGGATAGACAGCAGTTCCTCTTTCGTCGGTAGACACAAATCATTTTTATTGTGTCTCTCAGTGGCTTTAGGAATACGGACAGGGTTTACTTCCACCATGTCCCTATCCACCGCCTCGATATAGGCAGACTTGAGTTGCTTATAAGCTTTAATGTTTTGCTCTTCAGTATCCGGGTAGGTGGTCTTCACTGCATCCCACCAGCGGTACACGTCCTGTTTCGTCAGCTCAGTGGCCGGGATATCTTTCAGGCGGGTAATGTCCTCCACCCGGTGCCCCGGCGCAATAGGGTCAAGGATCCTATTTGTGACAGTACGCATATAGGTTGCCCGCGTAGTCTCTCTGAGCTTGCGCCGCTCGATACACTGCACTACCCAATCGCCCACAGTGAGGGCTTTCCGGGCTTTATCTTGTTTCCTCTGTTCTCGAGGCGATACCCAGGAACCTAACCCAATGGCTTTTTCTTGTTTTCTCAGCCACTCTCCCGCGGCCCCGTATGTGAGGAATGTTTTGCTGCCCCTCACTCCGTGGTACATGTAGCGGGCGCGGTACCGCCCTGAAGGTGTGGTGTCTATGGTGCCAAACTTTCCCTTTGCCATGACTTCTCCTTTTGGTCTCAAGACAAGAAAAAGACAAAATCCAGACAAAATTCAGCATATCGCAGCATATGGCAGAGTGTGCAGGATATAATGAAATAGTGCTTCGACCAGTGCAAATAAAAGAAAAACCCCGGTCAGAATAACCAGGGTTTTCATACTTTGTGGAGCTGCCGGGAATCGAACCCGGGTCCTCCGCAGCTTTGACAGGACTTCTCCGTGCGCAGTGAACTACACCATTACTCGGTTCTCTGGAACACGCTCACAAGTCCAGAAGGCGAACCCAGCCACTGTTAGATGTCCTGTAGGCTGCCGTAGCCGCAGCTCACAGTAAGCCCCCTTGATGATGTGGGAAAACACCGGATCGGAGACACTTCCGGGCCCACAGACTAGCCGTCGCTATTAGGCAGCGAGAGCGTAGTCGCGCTGAGTATTTTCGGCGCTTAATAGTTTGCTACGACGCTCACGGTGGTCTCTAGCCTGCACCGGCACGCTTCTCCCGACGCAACATACGCAGTCGAAACCGTTCAGCCCCTTGAAAACCAAAAAGCTATCACCTGAAACCAGGTGACACCCCAGGATACGCCAAAACATGATCACACTCAACAGACTGTTCTAGGATTCACCACTGTATCGAGGATGGACGGTCGAACAAATTGAACCCGCCGCAGTATCAACTCCCCACACATTCACTCACTCCGACACGATAAAAGTGTGAAGTAGATAACTGACGATATTCAGTTGGAAACCCGTTTCCCCTCTTTACACTGCACGTATGAGCAACCGTCATCTTTTTGAAGCAGGCCAGGCAACCACCCTCCTAAGTGCAGTTGCGCTCGTTGCCGGCTTGTCCTTTCCCGCGAATGCGACACCATCGCCCGCGGGTAACCTACCTTCCACTACCCCGTCCCTCACTACTCTGTCACCCTCCACGACTTCATCACTCACCCCTGCCTTCTCCCCTACGAATGTCCGCCTCATGCATCGCGACATGAACTCCAGCGACACTCTCCCCTGGGCGGGCCCAGGCAACAACCCTTCCGTCACCTTCTCTATACCTTTTGGCGCTTGCTCCACCGCTTTCCAGACATCCACGAAGATGACAATTGCCCTCTGCACCAAGTATGTGGGCTTGCAACATGGCATCACCCCTATCGCCCCTACTGTGGTCCTTATGGACCCACGCACTGCCCAGCCACTCGCCACGTGGGAACTCCATAAGAACGGCCTACTGGGTGGCGTTTACGGCTACCTCGATGAACAGGACCGCGTGGTGATGACGGAAGGAAACAAACTACTCAAAATTGCCTTCCGAGCAGTCGGACGACCTTCCACCAACCGCCATTGGGAGTTCTACGTTGCTGAGTCCACCACCATTCCCGGTCTCCCCGAAACGGTGAGCATTGCCGGGGTGATACCAGATGGGGCCGGAAATACCTGGTTCTCCACCTCCACTGCGCTGGTGGGAAGCATCACCCCCACTGGTAAAGTCCGCACACTACAGTTGGGGAAAGGAGAGCGCGTAGCCAATGGCCTCACCCCACGACCCAACGGGGTGTCTGTCCTCACCACGCACAAACTGTGGGAAATCAGTGGCCCTGTTCCTAAGGTCAAGTGGGCCCGCGCCTACGACCGTGGCAGAGCACGCAAGGCGGGACAGCTCTCCTGGGGATCCGGCACAACTCCCACGTTCTTCGGCCCTCATCATTCCCGTGTGGCCATTGTTGACAGTGCAGATTTCACACCACATCTGCTTGTCTTTGATGCAGAAACTGGCCGTACTATCTGCAAGATGCCGGCGTTCCGGGCTCCAAACCAAGGCACCGAGAATTCAATCATGGCCCATGGGAATAGCCTCTGGATTCCATCCACCTATGGCTTCACTTACCCCAAGCTGGCGGTAGAAGGCCCCCAGTTCCCGGAAAAAGCTACCTTCCTTGGTGGACTCACCCGCATCGATCTGGTGAATGATCGTTGCGTGCGCCGGTGGGAGAATATGCATCGCATCAGCACTTTACCCATGCTGACGCTGAAAGATTTCCGAATCTGGTCGCTGACGACTGATCAGGACTCGTCACGAGTGTGGGTGGTTTCGGTGGATGCTCGCACCGGCAAGGAAACGTCACGTACTCCGGTGGGGTGGCTACCATTTGATGAACCCATGCAGCTTACCGGCATGATTACGCCCGATGGGGTGATGTGGCAAGCCACTGCTACCCGCATGCTACGTATTGCCCCGCAGTAGCTAGGAGGAGCTGACGAGCCTCACCTCCGACGCCCGTCAGCTTCCCCTAGGGCACAGCAGAGCGAGAGCGTGATAGCCCTAGCTAGCCGCGCATACCTTTCACGCGACGACCCAACTCTCGAATAACATCGCGTTCCGCCTGGCGGCGGGCCATATCCTGACGCTTGTCATGGGCTTGCTTGCCGGCGGCTAATCCCAACTCAATCTTGCAGAGACCATCTTTGAAATACATTTTTAACGGCACCAGGGTAAGGTGTCCGTCCCGGACTTTACCCTGCAAGTAGTCAATTTCACGCCGGTGGGCAAGCAGTTTACGGGTACGCCGCGGAGCATGGTTAGTCCACGTCCCATACGAATACTCAGGAATGTGCAAGCCTCGCAGCCACAGTTCACCGTCCTCAATGGACGCCCACGCGTCGACCAGCGATGCTTTCCCTTCCCGAAGACTCTTCACTTCGGTACCGACGAGCATGATGCCCACCTCGTAGGTATCCAGAATGGTGTAGTTGTGGCGGGCAGCCCGGTTGGTGGCAACAGTGAAATTGCCACCATTCTTTGCCATCTCAGCTGCTTTTTTCTGCTGAGCTTTCTTGGACTTCGCGCCCACCTAGCTACACCACCTATCGACGAACATACAAGGGCAGCACCAGCACAGATGCCAGCGCGGAACCAACAATAGCAACGAGAATAAGAATAGGCGACACCAACCCAACATCAGCCACAGTGATCTGGGCGATGGCACGGCCTTCCCACACATTCTTCAACAACGGGGTCAGAATCCACGCGTGGACGGCGAACAGGCCAGCAATCGCCACCAGGGCACCAATGAAGGAACTCAACACCACTTCCAGAGTGAAAGGAGCGGTGACGGTGGTGCGGCTAGCTCCAACCAGCCGCATAATCTGGGTGGTCTTCCGGCGGGTAAAGGCAGCCATCTGCACCATATTGGCAATAAGCGCTAGGGCACCCAGCCCGAGGAATGCGGCCAGGGCGTAGGCAGCATTGCGAGTGAGGTCAAGGAAGCTGAAGAGGCGGTTAATGAGCTCTCGTGAGTCCGAAATATAGATGGCAGGCTGTCCATTGCGGGCTTGTACAGCCGGCTGTGCAACCTTCGGGAAGCGGGAAACAGTGGCCTCTACAGGGGTGGAGTCGGTATGTTCACCATTCAGTTTCACCAGCAACGTGCCAGGCATGGCACGCGCATCGGCACGGTCGAAGATCTCTGCTGTGTCTGCACGCGCTGTCTTCTTACCAACCTCCAGAGACTGGTGCTGGTCGCGGTAACGAACAGACTTCACACCTTCCGTGTTGAGCAGGGCTTTCCGGAGGTCCCCACATCCCTTCTTGTCACAGTCGGGGTCTTTCACTGCCACACTGGGTTCGACAAAGATCGAGATCTCGGTACGGTCTACCCACTCCTGCTTTGAGTTGTCGGCCATGCCGGCAATGAGAATGCCCACACCCAGCATGACAAGGGAAATGGAGGCGGTGACGATCATAGCGAAGGTGATGGCGAGGTTGCGGCGGAGTCCACGGAAGGCCTCACCGAACAGGAATTTCACGTTCATAGCTGGCCTTCCTTAGATACGCCCGTAGACGCCGGACATTTCGTCGCGGATAACTTTGCCATGGCGCATTTCGACGACATGCTGGCGAAGATCATCCACAATGCGGTCGTCGTGGGTGGCCATGAGGATGGTGGTACCTATGCGGTTGATCTTTTGCAGCAGGGTGACGATTTCGTCGCTGATTGAGCGGTCCAAGTTACCCGTCGGCTCGTCGGCCAGCAGTACCAGCGGGTGGTTGACGAAGGCCCGGGCAATCGCCACGCGCTGCTGCTCACCACCGGAGAGCTCGTTGGGGAAACGCCGCCCCTTACCGGCCAAACCAACCATATCGAGTGCCTCGGGGACAGCTTCTTTGATGAAGCGGTCACGCTTGCCGATGACACGCAGAGCGAAAGCCACGTTCTCCTCCACCGTCATGCGTTCTAACAAGCGATAGTCCTGGAAGACGCAGCCGATATTCCGACGGTAGCGTGAAATCGCACCGCCGCGTAGTTTATCGACACGCTGTCCTGCCACCGTAATGGTGCCGGAGCGGATCTTCTGGTCTGCCAACAGTGTTGACAACACCGTGGACTTGCCCGAACCAGAAGGGCCAATAATAAAGGCGAACTCACCTTTAGCTACCTGGAAACTGACATTGTCGAGTGCCGGGCGGGTAGCGCCTCGGTATTCGACTGAGACATTCTGAACGTCGATCATCACGGTTATCACTCTAAAAGGTTCGCAGGGGCTGTTGCCACAGGACGCACGGAGACGGGATGGAAACTCACTCTACTGTGCTGGGGCAGACTCGGGCGCTGGGTGAGAATCCGAAGGTTGAGTCGAGCCAGAATCATTGAACGGCGGTAGGAGGGGCCGGCGGGTGGTCTCACTGTCACTCCCCGGCTCTTCCCCTGGGGCAGGCTCCGTTGTCAGCTCGTCGGAGGGCGATGAAGAGCTTTCCGAACTCGTAGGGGGCGTCGTCTGCGAGCTCGGCTGTTCCTGTTGCATCTGCTTTTGGTATTCCTCCCACGGGATGATGGGGATTGGCTGCACAGTGCTGCTCGTCGGGGTCGGTTGGAAGAGCTCAAAGCGAGTAGAACCGTGCAGGTACAGGTAAGTACCGAGGAGAGCGACAAACAGTACCGCGAGCACGATTGTGGAGGTTACTTTGCTGCGGTGCTCCCGCTCCCGCTGCTCCCCCCAGTGGAGGCCGAAGCTGTGCTCCTCGTGGCCCTTGTCCTTTTCCACTGGTGTCTGTTCCCCGGTGTTGTCGGCGGTGACGACTTCATGGGCGCCACTCACGTTCTGCTGGTTACGCTCCGTCATGCGTCCTCCCCCTTTCGTTCGCTCCGCTGCACACTTTCGGACAATTCCCCATTGGTGCCTACTGCCTGTACCTTGTCAGAATCCACTCCGAGGCCTGCCAGACTATGCGCAACACGCACACGTAGTTCACGAGACACCTCAAACTGCTTTCCGGGCAGCGAGCGGGCAACAATACGCAGCACTGTTTCCTCCGCGCCGATCTCCTCCACGCCAATCACGGTGGGTTTGTCGAGTAGCAGGTCACGGAATTGCTGGTCATTAATAATGTCGTCACATAGCTCATGCAGACGGTGGGTAGCTGGACCAATGTCCTGGTTTCGGACGGGCACATCCACCACCGCGCGGGCCCAGTCCTTCGAGCGGTTGATGGTCTTGACGATCTGACCATTAGGTACCGTCACCACTTCACCGTCAGCGGTCCGAACCCGGGTGATACGCAAGGTGACGTCCTCCACGGTTCCCTTCGCCGGCTCGCTACAGCCCGTCACCCAGATGGTGACCACGTCGCCGTATCCGTAGTGGCGTTCCGTCACCACAAAGAATCCTGCGAGGAAATCTTGCACCACACGCTGTGCACCAAAACCGAGAGCAGCGCCGAGGACGGTGGCAGGTGCCACCAAAGTGGTGAGAGAGATACCCAAGCGATCCACGACGCCTACTGCTGCGACTACCACAATGAGTGCCACCACCACATAGGTGATGACCTGCGCTACCGCATAGCGATGCTTAGCGGTTTCAGATTGCACCAGGCTGTCACGGTTTTCTTCGCCTTGCGCGATGCTTCGCGTGACACGTCGGCTGACAAACCCTGCCAGCCGAGCTAAGAGAATGGACCCGATGACGATAAGGAGAATCTGTATCCCTTGTGTACCGAGCCAGGACAGTATTGACGCCCACGTAGGGTTAGACATGCCGATCCTTCCTGCGTTCATGCACCACCTTGGGGCCGGCAGCGGGCCGCTGCAACAATCCGGTGGAGGCAGGTCTGCTGCCCCAGGAGGTACCAACGCGGGTTGGTGAAAAAGTAGCTACATCCAGCTTAACGGGCACACGGCAGAGTCGCCTGCGAGTGGGCTAGTTCCGCACAGTTAGTTCTCTGCATCCGCCCCACCATTAGCACGCCACCGGATTCCTGCCTCCAAGAAACCATCGAGATCCCCATCCAATACCGCCTGCGGGTTATTGACCTCGTAGCTCGTGCGCAGATCTTTGACCATCTGGTAGGGGTGCAACACGTAGGAGCGCATCTGATTTCCCCAGCTGGCGTTGCCACCAGCCCCCAGTTCACGCAGCGCATCCTTTTCTTCTTGGCGCTTCTTCTCGAGCAGTCGGGACTGTAACACAGCCATAGCAGCCACTTTATTCTGCAGCTGCGACTTCTCGTTCTGACAGGTGACGACGATGCCGGTGGGGAGGTGGGTGATACGCACTGCCGAGTCTGTAGTGTTCACCGACTGGCCGCCAGGCCCAGATGACCGATACACGTCCACTCGGATGTCAGAATCTGGCACATCAATATGATCGGTCTGCTCGACTACCGGGAGTACCTCTACCTCCGCGAACGAGGTTTGGCGCCGGTGTGCATTATCGAAGGGACTCAGTCGCACAAGGCGATGGGTGCCCTGTTCCACCGAGAGTGTGCCATAGGCATAGGGTTCATGTACGACGAAAGTAGCGGACTTAATTCCTGCCTCTTCCGCGTAGGACGTGTCGTACAAATCCACCTTTGCACCGCGTTTCTCCGCCCAGCGAATGTACATACGCAGCAGCATCTCCGCGAAATCTGCCGCATCCACGCCACCGGCACCTGAACGAATATTGACGACTGCGTCACGCTCGTCCAATTCTCCGGAGAGTAGAGTAGTCACCTCCGCCGATTCGATGTCACCACGCAGTCCGGCGCGCTCGTCGTCGGCGAGTGAGATGGCATCCTGCTGAGCACTGGAGTTCTCTTCTTCCTCCGCCAGTTCGTACATGATGGGGAGGTCGTTAAGGCGATCGCGGAGCGCTGTCACCTTCCGCAGCTGTGCTTGTACTTGGGAGAGTTGGCTAGTGACATGCTGTGCATACTCCTGGTCATTCCACAGATCAGGGTCGGCGGCTTTCTGCTCCAGTTCGTCGACTCGACGCTGGAGGTCTTCCGGGTCGAGTACTTTTTCGATAGAGGCGAGCCGGGTTTCCAGATCCTCAATGTCTGCGGAAATTTCAGGGGTCATACGGCCAGGATACCGGGTGTAGTACCGCAGGTGTTAGCCTCTCGGTAACGTCCCGCAGGTGGGGCTGCCGGTCAGCGAAGCCCGCAGCCACACCGTCAACAGGGTGGTGAGGAAAGCTCGACGGAGTGCGTGCGTGTTGGCGTTAGCCAAAGAGTTTGTCGAGCGGGCTCTTGTCTTTAGCTGGCGTTGAGGCTTCCTTCTGCGCCTTTACCTTTTCAGAGTAAGCCTGAGCCTTTTCTTCACGGACACGCTTGGCTTCTGCCTTTTCGTACGCTTTGCGTGCTGCTTCGGAGCGCTTGAAAGCATCCGCTTGGCGAGCCGTGATCGGCGTGACAATGTAGAAGATGGAGTCGTGCTTTTCCAGGCGGCCTTCCACATACCGTTTTCCGAGGCGGTTGTATTCGCCCCACACGTCTGTCACGAGGTAGTTGCTGGATTGCTTCAGACCGTGCTGGGTGAGGGTGCTGAACCACAGGGAATTCTGCTGTACTTGCCCAAAGAGGTTGAAGATGGCAACGGCGACACGACCGTAGGTCAGACGGCGCACCACAATGAGGGACTTCCCGTTGAAGTAGACAGTCTGCGCGGCGGCACCCAGCGGGTCCTGATTGATGGCGATCGTGTAAGGATTGTTGAGCAGCTCCAGATTCGACGCGTGAATTTTACGCAGATCAGTGCCGATCATGAGGGGGGAACCCATGATGGACCAAAGGGTCATGTGGGTGCGATATTCGCGGTAGGTCATCCCACCGTTGCCAACCTCCAACATGTCCGCATCATTCCAGGCGCCGGGGCGCTGGTAGCGCTGCCCGAAGAGGTTGATGAGACCGGTACCGATCATGGAGGTCCAGTTGTCCTGGATGTCAGGAGTAGTGCGCCACATGTTAGCGACGGTGGGTTCCCAAGCGAGCACCGGAAGCTCGGGCTCACTGTGGATGGAGTACACGATGGGACGACCGGTCTTCTTCAGAGCACGAGCCATCTTGGTGTATGCGGCTTGCTGTTCCTGACCATCTTCGTCAGCGTTGCACCAGTCGTACTTCAGGAAGTCATAGCCCCACTTGGCGAAGATGTTAGCATCCTGCTGTTCGTGCCCCAGCGAGCCAAGTTTTCCTGGATACTTGTCCCAGATGTTTGCACAAGTGCGGGTGCCGGGGGTGGCGTAGATGCCAGCCTTCAGGCCTTTCGAGTGGATGTAGTCGGCCAGTGCCTTCATGCCTGACGGAAAGCGCTTGGGGTCCCCTCGGAGGTTGCCGTTGGCGTCACGAGTGGAGGCTTGCCAGCAATCATCAATGTTGATGTAGGTGTAGCCAGCATCTTTGAGACCCAATTTCACCATGGCGTCGGCCATAGCGCGGATCTTTCCTTCCGTAATGTTGCAGTGGAAGGCATTCCAGCTGTTCCAGCCCATGGGAGGCGTAAGTGCAATGCCGTTGCTAGCAGCCTGAGCCTGGGTGGGATTGATCACCAGGCTGCCAGCTATGGTGGCACACGCGAGGGTGGCGCTGGCGAGTCGGACCCGGAAATTACGAGGCATGAGTGGGACTCCTATAGGAAGATATGTTCACTGTAAAAATAGTGCATTTTCTACTGTTTTTCCTATTGGGTGGGCGATTTTTCTTCTTGCATTCAGAAAACGGACATCCGTCTAGATCAGGAGATGCAGCTAGCCCCCGTCGGGAGTGACGGGGGCTAGCTAAAAAGTAGTAGTGATGTGGTTACTTCACGCCGGTGAGGCGACGACTGGACTTCTGCCCACCGGTTTGGTCGAGGATATCTTCTCCGCGGTAACCGGAACGGAGGGTACCATCGCTGGTCATGGCTCCGACGGCAAGGGCGTCGACACGCCGAATGAGGTAGTCGCGCAGCAGGTTGGCGCGTTCGCGGCCGGAAATGCCGGTGTCGGCGGGTTCATCAACTCCCCAGCGAAGGATGATGCCTTTCATTCCAGGTACCGGATCGATCATCATCTTGCGGGAGACGATGATGACGAGATTGGCGTTGCGGAAAAGTTCTTCATCAACGGGGGTGGAGACGCCGTCAAGGGTAATGCCGGCTTCGGCACAGGCGGCGACACAATCTGCATCCCGTGGGAGATCCGGTTCACAGTTCGTACCGGCAGAGTAGGCCTTGAAGAGGTTTCCATGGCGGGCGTTGGTGATCGCTTCCGCCATTGCGCTCTTCTCGACGTTGTTGGCACCGAGGAAGTAGACGATAGGAAGATTGTCGGTATTGCTCATGCCGACATACTAAAGGCGGATTTATTCCGCTCCCAAGACACGGTTGGCATTTTGGACAACTTTAGGCTCTTCAGCATTTGCGCAGGCTGGACGCTACGTCGCTAACAATAACTCAGATAAATTCCGGAAACTTTGGCAACAATTATTAATTCCCCTGTTGAAGTGCGTCTCGCAACACGGTAATGGCGCGGATCAACTGTTCAGCCGAGAGGTCAGCTCGACCCCCTAACCGCAATCCGCTTCGTTGCCACGGCACACTTGGCGGACGGAAGCACCCCACCCCTACTCCAGCGGAGAGCACCGTACGGTGAACGGCGATAGCACGTGTGGGATCACCCAGGGGGATGGCAACTACTCCAGCAGTGACCGAAGGGAGATCGAGAGCGTTCGTTAACGCTGACATGTGCTGGTGGAGCCTCTCAACGCGTGTCGGTTCACTAGCGATAATCTCCAGTGCGGTGGTGGCGGCAGCAGCACAGGCAGGTGCGAGGGCAGTATCGAAGATGAAGGAGCGGGCGGTATTGACCAAATGTTGCCGTTGCTCCGCCGAGCATAGTACTGCTCCCCCTTGACTCCCCAGAGCTTTAGAAAGGGTGCAGGTGATGACGAGATCTGTTGGCGCCTGTCCATTCGTCCACAGCGTGGGAAGCGCGCCTCGCCCATCGTGTCCCAGCACTCCGAGCCCGTGTGCGAAATCAGCGATGAGCAGCGAACCTGCCGCATGAGTGGCGTGGTAAATCGAGGGGATGTCGAGCACACTACCATCGGTGGAGTCCACAACATCGCAGACAACGACTGAGGAGGTCGCCTGCTGGAGTGCGGCGGCAAGTTCCTGCGGCTTCGTCACATCACAGATGATGCGGGGAGCTGTGGTGAGGCGGCAGGCGTCGATCAGGCTGGCATGGTTGCGGGTGTCGCAAATCAGAGTGGCTCCCGACGGGACGAGCGCAGTAATGGCTGCCAGATTTGCAAGGTATCCCGAGGAGAAGAGCAGCGCGGCAGGGAAACCGAGAAAGCCGGCGAGTTTCGCTTCACAGCAATGGTGCGGCGGGACAGTACCAGCGACGACCCGAGAGCCTGTTGCTCCGACACCCCACTGGTCGATTGCCTGATGTGCGGCGGTCTGTACGCGCGGATGTCTCGCTAATCCCAGATAGTCGTTGCTAGCTAGATCGATGAATGTGTGGGCGGCTGACCGCGGCGTGTCCTGGCGAACAATCGGGATTTCCGGGGCGAGGTGTGAGACGCGCTGTGAGGAGTGAAGTGCACTCTGCTGCGGCGAGGTCTGCGCATGGTTGCGGGTGGTCATATAGCGAGCATATTGCATTCTCCTACACACTGTTCAATAATGGCGCTGTGCAGGACCTCATCGAAGCATTACCGCTACCTCCATACGCCCACATGGCCTCAATCTACCCTGTACTGCGAGACTGCCTCCACGGCACCACCCCGCCACTCCTCGCCCTCCCCCCTAACCCCTCCGAGGCCGAGCGCCTGCACAGACACTTCGTTGGACACCCTTCTCCCGGCAGCGCCCTCATCATGGCCACCTCCGGCACCACCGGAACCCCCAAAGGTGCCCGCCTCTCCGCCGCCGCACTCCGCGCCGCCATCGACAGCACCCACGCGGCACTCGGCGGCCCCGGACGCTGGCTCCTCGCCGTCCCCGCCCACCACATCATCGGCATGCAAGTCCTCCTCCGCAGCCTCCACGCCGGATACGACCCTGTCACCATCCCCATAGAGAATGGCTTCCACCTAGCGGATCTCCCCGCCGCCATCGCCGAACTCCGCGACGGCAGCACCACCTCGCACCGACGCCACTACGCCTCACTTGTCCCAAGCCAACTCGACACCCTCTACCACGGCCTCCACTCCTCCCACCTCCCCACCAGACGCATAGCAGAAGAAGCCCTCGCTTCCTGTTCCCACCTCGACGCGATCCTCTCCGGTGGCGCTCCCCTCCCCGATCACATCAACACCTTCCTCACCCGCGCAGGACTCACTATCGTGCGCGGCTACGGCAGTTCCGAAGTCGCTGGCGGAGTGCTCTTCAACGGCCGCCCCGGCCCCGCCACTCAGCTCCGCATCGATCCCACCACCCACCGAGTGAGCATCAGCGGAGCCACCCTCGCCGACGGATACGTGGGAAAGGCCACCCACCCCGACTGGACCTACGACGACGGCCAACGTTGGTACCACACCCACGACCTCGGTCATTGGGACGACGCCGGACGCCTCATCATCGACGGACGCCTCGACGAGGCCATCAACAGCGGCGGCATCATCGTCATCCCCCAACCCCTAGAAGCCGCACTCTACACCCATCCCGGCGTCAAGGAATGTGCTGTTATCGGCCTCCCCCACCCGCACTTCGGACAGTGCGTCACCGCCGTTATCGTCCCCACCAACGCCACCACAGCCCCCACACTGGAAGAACTCAACGCCTTGCTCGAACCCACCTTCGGCCACTACTCCATTCCCAAAAACGTCATCTACCTCCCCCAACTACCACACCGCAGCAACGGCAAACTCAACCGGACACAGCTCGTCACCCTCGTCACGCAAATCCACCACTAGCACCAGCCCTCACTACAGAGCCGCACCCCCGCTTACCCGCCCCGGGCACATCCCCTGACCAATCTTCTGTCCTACCTCCTCCCCTCTCCTCCAGACACCCTCGAAAAACTCCGCGCAAGCCGCTACCGTGGAAAGCGTGAACACGACGACAAGCAATCTGTATCTCGCAGCCAACCTCGTCCACACCGCCGGAAACCTCGCCCTCTCTCTCCGTGCGGGCGGCCTCACCATCGACACCAAAACTTCCATCTCCGACGTCGTCACACAAGCCGACCGCGCTGCGGAAGACTACGTCGTCACCACCCTCCACGACCAACGCCCCGCCGACGCAGTATTCGGCGAAGAAGGCACCACCCACCTCGGCACCAGCGGAACTCGCTGGACCATCGACCCCGTTGACGGCACCTACAACTTCGCCAACAACTTCGAATACTGGTGCTCCGCCATCGCCTTCACCGAACAGGACCCCACCAACCCTGCACGGTTCAGTAACCGCGACCGCTACCTCTCGCCCTCCACAAACGTCACCGCAGGCGCTGTCTACCAACCCTGCACCCACACGCTCTGGATGGGCGGCCCAAACATCCCCACCACCCGCAATGGACAACCCCTCCCTCACTTTGGAGAAACCGGACGACCCCACCGAGACAACCTGGCGGCCGCCTGCATCAACACCTACCTACACCCCACCTTCTACCAAGACCCCGACATTTACGCTGCTTTCCTGCGGGTTATTGGCCGCTCCGCCACCTACCGCATGATGGGCTCCGCCTCTGTCGACCTCGCGTCGGTTGCTGAAGGCGACACCGACCTGTGGATGCAACACCGCCTCCCCGACTGGGATCGCCTGCCCGGCGCCGCCCTCGTCCTCGGAGTCGGTGGAGCCGTACAGGACGTTGAAGCAGCCGGGGAAATATGGACACTCGCTGGCGCACCACACCTCGTCGAGGAAGCTGCTGCGGCACTTCGTGGCGACTAAGCCCAGTATCCTCCAACGGCTGGAGTAGGCTAGCCTTAAGAAACCATGCGAGCTGCATCGGGACGATAGACTCCCCGAGCCGTAACAGAGGAGAAGCTGGCAGTGAACGCCTACCCACCTGCCGTCGACACCCTTCCTGGTCTGGAAGGCGAGTATCAGGACGACCTGCGTGTTGCCTGGGAGCTGGCGAACATTGCCGACAGCATCACCATGGACCGCTTCGAGGCGGACAACCTCAAGGTGAAGGCGAAGCCGGACCTTACCCCGGTCTCTGATGCGGACCTTGCCGTCGAACGCGCCATCCGTACCTACCTCAACGACCACTGCCCTACAGATGACATTGTGGGTGAAGAGTTCGGGGGTAACGCCGACTACGTCGGACGCCAGTGGGTCATCGATCCCATCGATGGCACGAAAAATTTTGTCCGTCGCGTCCCCACCTGGGCCACCCTTATCGCCCTTATGGTGGATGGAATCCCCCGCATGTGTATGATCTCCGCCCCTGCTCTACAACGACGCTGGTGGGCAGCAGAAGGCGCAGGGGCTTACCGCTGCTCCGCCAACTCCCCTGCCAAACAGATTCACGTCTCCGAAGTGAGCGAACTACGCCACGCCTCTATTTCCTTCTCCAGCCTCATCGGGTGGAAGCGCAAAAACCTCATGGACAACTTCATCAATATGATGAATTACTCGTGGCGCATGCGCGGCTACGGAGACTTTTTCTCCTACTGTCTGATGGCGGAAGGTGCGGTAGACGTCGCCGCAGAGCCTGAGGTCTGTCTGTGGGATCTCGCCGCTCTCGACATTCTGGTACGCGAAGCCGGCGGACGTTTCAGCTCTCTGGATGGGCGTCCCGGACCGCATTCCGGCGAGGCCGTCGCCACCAACGCTCTCCTCCACGACCAAGTGTTGCGCGCGATCAACCTGGGGGAGCTCCCGCCTCGCGACTAAGCTCTCCAGCTCACCTCACCCACCTGTGCGCGTGCAGCTCTACTCAACCCAGCGGTCGATTTCGCGCACCCCATGAAGCGCGTTAACAGACCATACCCGGTAGTGGGGCAGCTCTGTCGCTGCCAACCAGCGTTCTTCCACCGCATAGCCTTGGGAGCGTGCTTCCTCTTCCACGAGCAGGCGCATCGTGGATGGCATCACTGCATCGTGCGGTGGTCCACAGAGTGTGTCCCCGTCCCACCACAGAATTGCCGAATGGCTTCCCTCCCGTACCATTCCCCATCGGTCAACCAGCACCACTTCCTGCGCTCCCTGCTTTCCGGCGAGGGCGCGCAGCTCCCCGTAAACCGGCATATCGGGCCCCTTAATGCGCGGGAGGACCAGCCGCGCATATCGGTCGGTAAAACAGGCCGCACTTCCGATGAGACCGACAATGTGGGTGTACCTGGGTGGGCATGGACGAGTCAGTTGAGCACTACCACCCGTTGCCTCCCAACAGATTTGCGGGAAGAACTCACCAGTGGAGGGAAGCGCGGCACAACACTGCGCGTAGAACTCCGCGGCCTTCGCCGCTGCGGCGGGGCCATAAAGGTTCTGCACACCCGCCACGAAACGCTGCTGATGGAGCTCTCGGGCCCGGCTGTCTCCATCTCCCCCATTGCCTTGACGGAAGCCCGCAAAGCCCGTAGTGAGCTGTTGCGCGAAGACACCGTCACGGAGGTAAAACGAGTCCACTACTCGCGGAGTCCATGCTGCCGGATCGAGTATTGACCCCACCACATAGCTAGCCTTGTGCAGCATCTCCGCATACTCGTCGTTGCAGGACGACTCTGCGGTAATGGCGCCACCCGCCCCCACGAAAACTTCCCCAGCGCGCGTAAACCAGGCGGAGCGGATGACCACAGACAGCGAAGCGGATCCGTCATCACCGAGGAAACCTAAAGTGCCGGAGTAGATTCCGCGATTCTGCCTCTCAATGTCTCGGAGCAGCTGGACAGTCCGTTCCTTCGGGGCACCCGTCATACTCGCAGGCGGGAAACACGCCCGAATCGCCTCCACGGCGCTGCATTTCGGGCGGAGCCGACCCGTCACTTCCGTCACCAGCTGGTGCGCGGTGCGGTAGCTCTCCACGACCCTATCCTGCGGGACGGTGACGCTACCCGGTTGGCACACACGCGCCACATCACTGCGAGCCATATCAATAACCATCAAGTTTTCCGCGCGCGTCTTGGGATCCTGCTGCAGGTCAAGCGCCCGCTCGCGATCCACAACAGGGTCCGAGAGGCACCGTTCCGCCGTTCCCTTCATGGGGCGAGTAGTAATACTGCCATCCACACTGATCTGTAAGAAAAGCTCGGGAGAAGCAGAGACAATTGCCTCCACTGGGCCTCCGGCCAGCTGCATAAACGCCCCAAAAGACGTTGGGCAGGTGTGCCGTAACCGCAGATAAGCCTCCCACGGGTTGAGGGTAAGCCGACGTGGCAGCCGCAGCACATCTGTCAGACACACTTCGTAGCTCTCCCCACGAGATAGCACGTTCTGACAGTTCGCAAATGAGCGACGGTACCGTCCTGGACTGAGCGCAAAGGCGCCGATAGTCGACGCTAACTCGGCGACTTCAGAGGCGCTCCTCCTGCCCGGCTCTTCCGCCTGTTCCGCATCGGCACGGCGTGTAGCGACACAACACGCGGCGGCACGTTTCCGCAGTGCCGCAACACGCTCCGCGTCCTCCCCTGCCAACTGCCAACGAGTGCCACTCCCCCATGCCACCACACGGGTATGGGCAAAATCTGCTCCGTCTACCTCATAGGGCAGCACCCCAATCCAGCCGGAGTAGGGGTACGGCGGGCACGCTGGGGTGATGGCAGGCAACCCTCCGGGCTCGCCGCAAATCGCCAAAAGACTCGTCGTCTCCCCCAAACTGTCATCTAGCCAGCGGAAACTCTCCCCCTCCTGCAGCGCACACCGCAGCACCTCGGCCAACTGCACCGCAGTTATTCCCTCCACCACCGGAACGGAAGCCGACACTGCCGCACGGCGCGTCCCCCACCACTGGTGGGCCAGCCTCAGCACATTCATCGCCAGCTGCAGCCCGCAGGTGGAATCTATGGATTCTGGGTGAAACTGCACCCCCCAGCGTGGTGCCCCAACCGACTCGTATTGTAACGACATCACAGTGCCGTCCTCTGCCCAGGCTGTTGCCTCTACCCCCTCCGGGAGCGGCTCCGCCACCGCTAACGAGTGATAACGCACCACCTGCGCCGAGGGTGCCACCCCCTCCCAGATACCGTCACCATGGTGACGAATCTGCGACACTACCCCATGGTGCGGTACATGGTCAGGTCGCAACTGAGCCCCCTGGGACACTGCCATCAGCTGATGTCCTAAGCACACACCCAACACTGGAACCGGTTCCAGCAAAAGCTCCCTGGAAACTCCCACATCTGTTGCTACCAAAGGGTTTCCCGGACCCGGGGAGAGCACCACCAAGTGGTAGCGGGACACCTCGTCCTTTCGCCCAGCCTGCCACGATGGGCAATCATGGGGAACAATATCCACCTCCACGGCATAACCTAACTGCTGGCCAGCACGGTACAAGAGGTGCCCCAGAATGTGTGTGTAGGAATCATGATGGTCCACAAGCAGGATGCGCACGCCCTTAACCTTAACCCCAACCCTGGCCAGGCTTCTCCTCACCGCAAATGCACCCCGGCACGTCCAGACGCAATCTCCGACGCACCAGTATCACTCTTGCTATCACCACGCCGTTACGTCCGTAGTGTGCACCCACTTTTTTAGGTAAGGCAACATTGTGCCTACCACTCTAGGAAAGCTGACCAAAAAAGAGAACGATGAGGATGTCAGAGTGTTTTTACACAATTCCATAAACCGCAACGGACTTTGGGAGAATCTCATGCATTCCTCTCGCACCGGCGCACTTGCCGCTGCCTCCGTCCTCTCTCTGGGCGTTTCTCTCCTGGCCTCTCCACTAGCCACCGCTGCTCCCACCCCCCTCCTCGGCGCCTCCACCGGCGCCGCCCTCCACGCTGCCCACACGCAGCACGCCACCTACCCCGACTGGCCGGGCCAACCGCCCCGCCCAGCACGCAAAGGCGCCCCGCTCAGCTGTGTCCCCGTGCACGATGATGAACCCGAAGCGACCAACGCTGAAGATTTCGACGAGCTCCCTCTCGCCCGCGTCGCTGGGCTCCCCACCCGCGTCGACATGCGGGACAACACCAGCTCCTACAACCGAGAGTGGGAGGTCACGCTGAAAGACGGGCAGCTCTATACCCGCCCCCGCCACAGCACAAAAGAATGGCGCCTCGCTCCCATGCCCAGCTGCATGCGCGGCCAGCTCATCGGGGTCTCCATGGACGCTGAAGAAATCGTTGCGCTCGACAAAAACGGTTGGGTCTACACCATGTTCGAGGCCCAAGAAGACACTGACGAATGGTACTGGAAGACCGCCTGGGGCAGCCTCCTCCGCACCGAAGATGGTTTCCAAATGGCCAACACACACTCCGGCCAATGGTCCCTCTCCATCATCAATGTTAATGACGACAAGTACTACACCGACAAAGACGGCGTGACCCACCACATCTCCCTCGCCGGCTGCACCCAGATATTGGAGCTCAGCCCCGACGGCCGTCACCTCTTCTCTCACGACCCGTGGCTTCCCAACGACTACAGCTACGAATGGGGCACCCCAGTACAGTCCCGTTTCATCGCCCGATCTGTTTCTGCCTCCGGCTCCGTCGCCCTCATCACCAACAAGTATGGCGATCTCTATACCCGCATGTGGGACTACGACTATTCCGGCGGCGACCCCGCACAGTTCCGCTACACCTTCACCAAAGACACCTCCCGCCACGAGGCAGAGGACTGGTTCGACCAGCGACTCAACCCCAGTACTCCAAAGATCCGCATCCCCGTCCCCGACTGGACTCAACAACCGAAGATCCCCGGTGAGATCACCGACCGACTCTCGGTGGAATCCGTAGCAGTAGGCTCCGCTCACCGCCTCCTCAAGGTTGAGGGACGCAAGAATGGCGTCACCGGCTACTGGAAGAAGATGCTCAACGACCGCCGCTGGACCTTTGTCCCCACCAGGCTTCCACTCCGCGGCACACTACTTGAGAACAGTCCACGTGATCGGACCATGGACACCCTCGCCCCCTCCTCCCCGTTGAACTACCGGGGTAAGCTGTCCGCCAACGCCTCCCTCACCGTTCCCCACTTCGCCTACCAATCCCCGCATCAGCCGGTCACTCTCACCGTCGGAGGGAAGAGCTACCCCATCACCATGCACACGGTCTACGGACGACTAGGGACAATGGCAAGCCAAGAACTCTTTGCACACTCATACGGAGTGACCCAACAGCCACGCCGCTACGCCATCGCCTTCGAACTGCCCTCCGCAGTCTGGACGGCACAGCATAGCAACCCCGCATTGGCCGCCTTTGTGAAGAGTTATTTGCGAGGTGAGCGCACCCACACGATGTACATGACCGTCACATCTGACACGATGACTCTTCTCAACCCGCTCGTCCCCGGAATCTCCCTCACCCCCCAGGTGGCCGAACTCGACCGCTACTAACCCCTGCCCGAGTTGGGTGTGCCAGTCTAAACTCACCTGCACCGCAACCCACCTGAGCAGCACCGCACAAACTCCGCCCTTTCCCGGACGGGGCGGACTCCCACCATAACGGCTAGCTCTTCCCCCACGCCTGCAGAGCCACTCCGGCCGGCACCATCCGCCGACTGCGCTGCAGTGCTAGCGGGGAAGAGCTGGCCGTTATAGGTAGACTGAGAGGAGGCGGGCTGAGCGCCACCCCGACGTCATCTCCCACTCCGGAAGGCTCTCCCACCCCAGCCCCACCACCTTTACACTATCCACATAGAGGACGAGATGACGACTACCCCCGGACGTACCCCGCACCCAAATACGCCCTTCCGCCCCACCAGTGACGGCCCCAACACCATCATCCCCGTCCGCATCAAAGACGACACGGACCTCAGCTACCAACAGCCTTTCGCAGACCTCCCTGTAGCGACCGACCCGCGGCTACCCACCCGCATCGATTTACGGGACAACACCTCCAGCTTCAACCGGCACTGGGAAATGACCCTTCTCGACGGCACCCTCTACATGCGCCACCGAGAGACAGACGAACCGTGGCGCTACGCCCCCATGCCGGAAGGCTTTGACGATACTCTCATCGGAATCTCCCTCGATGCCGACCGTCTAGTAGGTGTTGACGCAGACGGCTGGCTCTACACCATGAAAGGCACCCTCAAAGAACCCGAAGAGTTCGTGTGGATCCGCGCCTGGGGCGGGCCCGGCCGAATCTTCGACGGCTTCCAAATTGCCAACACCACCCCTGGGCAATGGGTGCTCTCCGTCATCAGCGCCAGTGAGGACCAAACCTACATCGACGGTGACGGTCGCGTTCACCCCGTCTCCTTCGCCGGACTCACCCAAGTACTCTTCCTCGCCGGCAACGGACAACACATCATCTCCTGCGACCCCTGGCTCACCCGCGACTACTCCTACGAGGTCGGCACCCCCGAGGACTGCCGCTTCCTCGTCCACTCCCTGTCGTCGGCCGCCTCCACCACCTTCATCACCAACAAGTACGGGGACATGTACACCCGCCTCTACGACGTTGACCTCGCCGGCGGCGACCCTGCCCAATTCCGCTACACGTGGGTAGGAAAACCCGAACGCAAAGGAAGCGGCTCCTGGAAAGAACACCGCATCAACTTCCGCACCGCCCCCATCAAATTACCCCCACAGGAATGGCTACACCACAGTAAGATCCCTGGCACCATCACCGACCGGATCTCCATCCACTCCACTGCACCCGGCGCCGAGAACCGCGAACTGCGCGTCGAAGGGGAGCACGCCGGCCACACCGGCTACTGGCACAAGATGCTGCTCGACGAGGAATGGGGCTTCACCGCCACCGGGCAACCACTACAAGGCACCATCCTCAACAACAGCCCTACCGACCGGACGTCCGACACTCTCGCCGACCCCTCACCCTACAGCTACGAAGGCCGCCTCTACGGCAACAAGAATGTGCGCGTAAAACTTCCCCACTTCGCCTATGCCGCCACGAGCCACCCGGTAGAAGCCACCGTCTACAACACTTCGGAAGACGCCGAAGCGGGCGGACCCCACAACGCCTGGGGAACTGGCCGCACCTACCACATGACCATCGCCACCGCCTACGGACGCCTCGCAAGCCCCTTATCGCAACGCCTGTTCAGCCGCGCCTTCGGCCTAGATGACGAACCTCGCTACTACAAAGCCGCTTTGCTCATTCCCCCCGAGGTCCTCGAACAGCGCGCTCAAGACCCTGCCCTGGATGCCTTCCTCGCGGAAAACATTGACGAAGACCCCGTCGTCCCCTTCTATCTCAAAGTCACCGAAGAACAGATCAAGGTTATCGTGCCTCCTTTGCCGTTCGCTGCGATCGATTTCCCCACCCGAGTCTCCCGCCTCCGCCGCATCTAGCAGCGCCTACCCCACGGCAGAGTTGTTCTCTGGTCGTGGAAATCCCCCTGCCGCCGGCTACTTGTTGGAACGCACTCGTATACTGAAGACAAGTTAGCCTAACGGACGTTACCCTGCCCGGCTCCGTCCCCTTACAGTAAAAAAGGATCATCTATGCCCTCCATCATCGTCTACGACAATGTCCCCCATTCCCACTGCGGCTGCGGCGCCGACCACAACCCGGAAGTCACCACCTTCACGTTCGAAGCATCCGCAGTGCGCGCCGCCGGCGCCGACATCACCCGACACAACTTTGACGAAGAGCCGATGGCGTTTATGTCTACCCCGATCAGCTCCTTCGTCGCAAAGAAGGGTGTTCACCGTCTGCCTGCCGTCGTCGTTGACCGAGCAGTCGTGCTAGATGGCCGCTACCCCACCCGCGAAGAACTCGCCGAATGGGCAGAACTGTCTACAGACCAATTGGCCACCCTCGTTGAGATTCCCGAGGAAACCCTTCCACTGGCAGGCCACGGATCAGGTGGAAGCTGCGGCTGCGGCGGACACGGATCAGATGGAAGCTGCGGCTGCGGCGGACACGGACACGAACATGGCGACCGCAGTGAGCATCACGGGCAGGGCTGCGGCTGCGGCGGACACGGACACGGACACGGACACGGACACGCCCACTAAACCCTCTTCTTCCCCACTCTTAGGGACACTAAGGAATCCTCATGACTGCATTTGTTCTCGACATTGCTGGATCTGAGTCCACCGGCGGTGCCGGCTGCCAAGCCGACCTGCGCACCTTCCACCAGTTGGGCGTCTACGGAGCGTGCACCCTCACCTGCATCGTGGCGTTTGACCCCGCTAACGGTTGGAACCACCGCTTCGTCCCAGTCGATCCGCAGGTCATCAAAAACCAAACCGAAGCTACTCTCGCCTGCTGGGACATCGACGCGGTGAAGATCGGCATGCTGGGTACCGTCCCAGCTATCGACGCCACCGCAGAAATCCTCTCCCAGAACAACTTCCCGCATGTGGTGGTAGATCCCGTACTCATCTGCAAGGGTCAGGAGGCAGGGGCCGCCCTCGACATCGACAATGCACTTCGGGAGAAGATTCTTCCCCTCGCCACCGTCCTCACACCCAACCTCTTTGAAACTGAAACCCTCTCCGGTATGGAGAACATCAGTACCGTGGAGGAACTCACGGAAGCCGCCAAACGCATCGCCGATTCCGGCGCCAAGGCAGTACTCGTAAAGGGCGGCGCTAACCTGCCCGGGGACAATGCCGTAGACGTCCTCTGGGATGGGCACGAAGCCACCGTCTATTCCGCCCCCAAAGTGGGTGACCTGCGAGTCTCCGGCGCCGGCGACAGCCTGGCCGCCGCCCTTACCGCAGAACTAGCCAAGGGCAAGGACCTCCATGCCGCTGTGAGGGCGGCGAAGGACTTCGTCACCCACGGTATTGCCCAGTTACTGGACGCTGGAACTCCCTTCGGGGTCGTTTGGCAGAGCTAAGAGCACGTCACCAACACACAGGTAGCGGGGTGGACCAGCACTATCTGGTCCACCCCGCTACTTTGGCGCCGTAGCTGCACCTCCGACTAGTGCTTCGGCGGACAGCCCGGAGTGTGCGCCAGGGCATCGTTATACTGTGTACGCACACCACCAATGTACTTCGGGCGGGTCCGCGCAGCCGTCAGCGAAGCTTCCCCCACCTGATTATGGGTCAACCGCACCGGCACCGCGACAGCACGCAGATGCATTCCAATGAGCGTAGCGCCAATATCCAGGCCTGCATCTGCCCGCATAGATTCCACCACCATAGGATGGTCAAAAGTCTGGTAGGCGGCAGTCGCGAAAGAGCCCCCCGCGGTGGGAACGGGGCGGGCGTTCACTTCTTCAGCCCACCAACGGCCCACCATCGCCTCCCGCTCCACAACGAGTGCCCGGTTCAAGTGCTCGCAGCACTGGGCAGCTAGATGGATCCCGCGCGGTAGCAGTACGTCCACCAAAGCGTCGACCACTGCCTGCCCCACAACCGGGCTGGGCTCTGCGCCAATGTCATGGCCGGTGATCTCTGACGAAGAACACCCCACCACGAAAAGCGACCCGGCAGAAAGTTCACTTTTGTCACATAATTCGGTGGCGGCATCCCGCACCTGTTGCTGGATCTGCTGCACTGAGAGCGCCATGCGCACTATCCTCCTTGGCTCTGTACCTCTCCTAGCTTAATCAGCAGCCTCACAAGACGAGCAGTGTTAGCGGTGATGATTAGCCACGACCACCTTCACCCCCACCACGCATGCCACCACGCCCAGCAACAAAAGAGCGTTCACGATCGAGAAAGACTCCACGCCCGTTGCCATGGAATAAACGAACGACGAGCACAATCCACTACTTTATAGAGCGGATGTCACGCCATTGCGTCGTCCTTGTTCTGCCAGTGCTTTCACTGGCGCACCAATCATGCGGTAGTCATACCAGCCCTGCACCTCTCGACCGCCCATATGCTGGTAAACGTCAATAGCTGCCTGATTCCAGGTCAACACCGTCCATTCCAATCGGCCCCAGTTATTCTCCTCCATGATCAAGGCCAAACGCTGGAACAGGAGCGACGCATAGCCCTTTCCGCGGGCAGACGGCCGAATGTACAAGTCCTCCAGGTGAATGCCGTACACGCCCTCCCAGGTGGAGTATGTGGTGAACCAGAGTGCCATCCCCTGCACACCGTCCTCATCCACGATAAGCTCTGCCCACGCCTGCGGGTCGTCTCCGAACATTGTTTCCACAATTTGGGCGGGCGAGGTTTTCACCTCTGCAGGAGCTTTCTCGAACTCCGCTAGAGCACAAATGAGCTCATAGATAACGGCGGCGTCATCCACAGTGGCCCGCCGAATAATGGGGAGGGTCATCCTGTATTAACGCTTCCGATAGAGAGATTTACGCTGGTAGACCGGTTCAGAGGTCACCAGAACTCCGAGATTTCGGAAGATGCCGGTGTCCACTGACCCCAGGATAGTGGTGGTGTGTACATCGCACCCTCGGAGCGCATGAATCTGTGCCAACGCCCGGCGCGCATACTCGTCCGTGTTGGCGGACACAGACAGCGCAATAAGAACCTCATCAGTGTGGAGTCGAGGGTTCCGCGATCCCAAATGTTGCGTCTTTAGGGTCTGGATAGGCTCAATCGATTCACGCGCCAGTAGTTCTACCTCGTGGGGGATTCCCGCCAAGTATTTTAGGGCATTAAGCAGCAGTGCTGAGGAGCATCCCAACAGAGGGCTCGTCTTGCCGGTGATGATGGTACCGTCGGCCAGCTGAATAGCGGCTGCCGGCGCCCCGGTTGTGGCTGCAACCTCCAGCGCAGGGGTGACGACAGCACGGTCCTCCGTGCTCAGCTTCATCTTGCTCATGAGCAGGGCGATGCGCTCCGATTGGGTGGGTTCAAGCTCCTGCTGCTTTTCGTACACTTGCGCCTGGTAGAAGCGGCGAATGATCTCCTGCCGGGCAGCTTCTCTGCAGACCTCGTCATCACTGATGCAGTAACCAGCCATGTTGACCCCCATATCGGTGGGCGACTGATAGGGGGAGGCCCCCATCACTCCCTCCAATAGCTGTTTGAGGACGGGGAAAACATCAGCGTCACGGTTGTAGGACACCACCTGTTCCCCATAAGTGGCCAGGTGGAAGGGATCGATAATATTGGCGTCTTCCAGGTCTGCAGTGGCAGCTTCGTAGGCCACGTTCACCGGGTGGTCGAGGGGAAGGTTCCAGATGGGGAAGGTTTCGAATTTGGCGTAGCCAGACTTCATCCCTTGCTGGTTCTCTGCATAGATCTGCGAAAGGCAGACGGCCATTTTGCCGGAGCCGGGTCCGGGTGCGGTCACCACCACAACGTCGCGGGTGGTCTCGACATACTCGTTCTTTCCGTAGCCTTCGTCAGAGAGAATTCGACTGATCTTATTGGGGTAGCCGGCGATGGGGTAGTGGCGGGCAACGGTGATTCCCATACGGTCGAGCTTGCGATGGAACTCTTGAGCCTGGGGGTTGTCGTCATTCCAGCGTGTGATGACAACGTTGTCGACGAGGAAACCGCGCGACCGAAACACATCGATCAGACGGAGCACATCCTCCTCGTAGGAAATGCCAAGATCCGCGCGTACTTTGTTGCGGATGAGGTCTTCCGCATTCAGCACCACAAGAATCTCCATCTCGCTCTTCATGGACTCCAACATGAGAATCTTGTTGTCGGGTGTAAACCCGGGGAGGACACGCGAGGCGTGCATATCGTCGAAGAGTTTTCCACCCATTTCCAGGTAGAGGCGTCCACCGAATTGGGCCCGTCGTTCCTTAATGTGGCGTGACTGCAGGTCAATGTACTTCTGGCGGTCGAAACCAACAGCGTTCATACTGACGTGTCCTTCTTCGGTTGTAAGATTCGAGATGTCTTCCCCCGCTATTGTTGCACACGCCCTTCGGATGACTGGAACGAATCAGCCGAGGTCCGCTCTCCAGACTCCCCAACAACGCCGTCACCCGAGTCTGCGGATACATCGTCATCATCGGCGGACGGCATCTCGTCACTGTAAAAATCAACACAGAACTCGCCGGGTTCCGAACCGGTGGGCACCTCCCCCATCGAGCCACCACCCTCGGGGATATTACCCACAGTCACGGCCGGGTCCTCGTCCCCTTCCTTGCTGTACAGCATGCCGAGCTGGTGTTCTTCGGCGACTGGACCAATATCGCCGTCCTTCACACGCCCTACGAAACCAAAGATCTCTTGCTTCACCACAGGCGCCAAGAAGTAGAGCCCGAGCAGATTGGGAACAGCCATGAGGAAAAGCATCGCGTCGGAAAAGTTGACGATAGGGTCGAGGGACGTCGTCGCCCCCACCACAATGAGCAGGATGAAAACAACATTGTAGATTTTCTCCGCTTTACGCGAACCCCCGAAAAGGAACCCCACTGCCTTACACCCATAGAAGGAGTAAGAGAGCATGGTCGAGAAGGCAAAGAGAGCAACCGCGATAGCCAGTACATAGGAGAGCCACGGGGCAACAGTTTCCCATGCCCCCGAAGTGAGGGCAACGCCCTCTACCCCCGGCTCAGGATTCTGCCACACCCCCGTGATAACAACCGTTAGGGCGGTGATGGAACACACTAGCACCGAGTCTACAAAAGGCTCCCACATGGCGACGAACCCTTGTGAAGCCGGACGCCGGGTTTTCACCGCGGAGTGTGCAATGCCAGCTGTTCCGACACCCGCCGCGTTGGAGAAGGCAGCCCGCCGGAAACCGATAATCATGGCTCCGAATACGCCGCCAGCAGCGCCCTTTCCGGTGAATGCCCCATCCACGATAGCGGTGACAGCGGCAGGCAACTGCTCAATATTGACACCGATAACGACCAGGCAGGTCAGTACGTAGACAGCCGCCATAATGGGGACAATGCGGGAGGTGTAGTTACCGATTTTGGTGATTCCTCCCAAAATGACGAGTGCTACCAGACCCGCGATCGCGATGCCGATGGCCCAGCGGTAGGGTTCCAAAACTCCACCTGAGACCGAGACGATCTGCGAGGTGGCCTGGTTCGCCTGGAACATATTGCCGGCGCCAGTCATACCGAAGATGGTCGTGACGGCAAACGCCACCGACAGGACTTTGCCCAGGGTGGCGTGGCCCTGCTGTTTGAGACCATCCCGTAGGTAGTACATAGGGCCACCGTCGGTTGTGCCATCCTCTCGCACAATGCGGAACTTCGAGCCGAGCGTTGCTTCTGCCATCTTTACGGACATGCCGAGCAAGCCTGCCACGGCAATCCACAGCGCGGCGCCGGGCCCACCCACTGTGATAGCGATCGCGACGCCGGCAATATTGCCGAGCCCGACAGTGCCGGAAAGCTCGGTGGCGAGGGCCTGGAACGAAGTGACTTCACCGGGGTCCGTCTCCCGCGCAAAGCGGCCTCGGATGAGATGGTAGGAAAGCTTTTGGGAGTGGGGGCGGAGCTGTTGGACACCCAGGTAGAGCGTGAAGAAGAGGGATCCAGCGAGTAGCCAGACGAGGATGATCGGGAGAGAGTTCTCCCCGATGGGGATGTCGAAGAAGACGACGGAGGAGACGGCATCCGCGATGGGCGACATCACCGTTTCTATAGCATCATTGACGGGACTAGCTGCGAGAATCATAAGGTTAAGGTCGTCCTTGCACGGGGAAAAGTCTTTTTTCAGCGTATCGTAGGCACTATTTTGTGGACAACATGCTGGGGAGAATCGCTGCGCCGCATACTTCTACCACCGGCTTCCCTAAAATATTCTGTACACAAACGAAAAGCTCGGTTCCGAAAGGAACCGAGCTTTTCTTCTTAGTAGCGGGGGCAGGATTCGAACCTACGACCTCTGGGTTATGAGCCCAGCGAGCTACCGAGCTGCTCCACCCCGCGATGTTGCACGTTTAACGTTAGTTCACCGTGGGGCCAGGAAGCAAATCGGTAATTCTGCAGGTTACATCATGACGTGATAGTCAACATCGTTAACACGAAATAACCAGATTCCTGCGAAATAGGTGCCGCTGCTACTTATCTGCGCTCTGATAGTCCTGCACGGCACGGTCCAGATTCTGCAGCGCTTCACCGAAGCGCCCCATATCTCCCGAGGCCTGCGCCTGCTTGAGAGCAGCGAGTGCCTCACTGAGCTTCGCAGCAGCTTCATCGCGTGTCATCCTACCGGGAGCAGGATTCTTCGCTATCGGCGGGGCGGTACCGTCACCTTCTAGACCTTCTGGCTGCTCCACCAGGGAGCCATCCAGACCCACTTGCTCAAGCGCCTCAGACAGGGAGCGCCCGTATCCCATGCGATTATTGAACATCACCATCACACGAATGAGTTTCGGGTAGGCAGACTCCTGTCCCTTCCGCTGAGCGTAGAGAGGCTCCACGTACAGCACCCCCCCGTCGCCGATGGGCAAGGTCAGCAGATTGCCGTAGATGATGGTATTAGCACCTTCCAACTGCAGCTTCTCCGTCTGATAGCCACCGGCGGAGGTCATGCGGTCAAGGGCATTCTTGGGACCCTGCGTCGTGGTGTTGGTGGGCCACTGACGGATGGTGATGTGGCCGTAGTTATCCGGATCGGACGACACGGAGATCTGCGAAGAAAGGAACTCACGCTGATTCCACAACATGGGGGTGGTCAGCTGGAAGCTGGGACGCCCAGTGCGTGGGTCGGCGGAAACCACATAGTAGGGAGGCTGATCGAAAAGACCGCGGGCGGCCGCGTTCTCGGATGCCTCATTCTCGGAGATAGTGGGCTCGTTCGGGACCTGCCAGTAGGACCCGCCAGTGTAGAAGCCAAGCGGATTGGTCACATGGTAACGAGAGAGGATTTCTCGCTGGGCTTTGAACATATCCTCCGGGTAGCGGATGTGCTGACGCAGCTGTTCCGACATGTCAGACTTTGGCTTCACCAAACCCGGGAAAACACGCTTCCACGCCTTCAGCACCGGATCCTTCTCATCGAAGGTGTAGAGCTGCACGGAGCCATCGTAGGAATCCACCACTGCTTTAACCGAGTTACGAATGTAGGACACCTGCTTCATTGTCGGGGACCAATCACGACGCGACGTCTGCGAGTCGGTGGTCACCTCGCCCAGATTGACCTTCTGTGAGTAGGGCAAAGAATCCAGGGTGGTGTAGGCGTCCACGATCCACTTGATATGGCCATCAATGACAGCGGGATAAGCGGAGGTGTCGGCGGTGAGCCAAGGAGCCACCGCTTCCACGCGTGCCCGCGGGTCACGGTTCAACAGAATCTTGCTGTCTCCACCGATGAGTGTGGAAAGGATGAAGTTCAGCTCCCGATATTCGATGGCATAGGCCAACCGGTTACCCACGCTGCCCACATGGACGCCACCTGCACCCTGGTAGGTGTAGTTGGATCCATCCACGTCGTATTCCTGCGACTCTCCGGCTGTCTTCACGATGGCGTAGTCCGGGTTCTGCTTAGCGATGAGCGGACCGTAGTAGACGCGAGGTTCACGCAGTTCAAGTTGCGCAGTGTCGCTGGGGACGGGGCTGCGCTGTGCGCCATTGGCGGTGGCCTTCTCACGCGCTTGCTTCGCTGCTAGGGACTGCAAGTCGTAGACCTCGTACTTGGGGTTGCCGCCGCGGTCTCCCGCATCGGTGACAATAGCGTCAACAGTATTCGCGGGGGCCATCACAATGCCATTGCCATGGGTGTAGACGGTGTGACGGTTGATCCAGTCCGTCTGGTTACCAGTGAGAGCACTGGGATTGATTTCGCGAACTGCCACCACATAGTCGCGTAGCTGTCCATCGACCTGGTAGCGGTCAATAGAGAGAGTCTGCGGGAATCCGTAGAAAGACCGCAGCTGCTTGGACTGAGTAAACGCAGGCGACAGCACGTTCGGGTCGAGTAGCCGGATATTGGCAAGCGTTGAGGCAACACCTTTGCCACCCGGCTGTGGAACCGGAGCACTTTCCTTACCGAAGTTCGGCATCACCGTAAGGTTGTTATCCCCCAGGTTGTAGGCGAAACGGGTGGCCTGAATATTGCGTTCGATGAATTCCGCTTCTTTGTTGGCCTTGTTGGGTTTCACCGACAGCTGCTCCACCGCCCACGGCAAAATGCTGCCCACAGCAACGCCACCGATAAGCATGATGGCTGTTGCCAGTGCGGGGATACGCAGATCCCTAATAACGAAGCTGGTGAAGAACGCCACCGCACAGAACACGGCAATGACGGTGAGCAACAGCTTTGCCGACATGAGAACATTCGCAGACGTAAAGCCCGCACCGGTGATGGTCTGGTCTTTGAAGTTAATATCACCAGACAGTAACTCGTAGCGGTCAAGCCAGTAGCGTACACCCACCAGCAGGATGAGGATGCCGCCGAGGATGGCGATCTGTTGACGTGCTTTCTGTGCCAACACCACGCTGCCACGCTGCTTGCCCTGCCGCGGACGCAGTTCCAGCGAACCCTGGAAGTAGTGCAGGAAAATGTTGAGGATAACGCCAATAGCCACCAACGACACCAGCCATGTCACCAGTATGTTGAGGAAAGGTAGTTGGAAGGCGTAGAAGCCCAAATCGCGCCCAAACTGGGGGTCATTAACACCGAACGACTGAGCATTGAAAAAGACGCTGACCTGCTGCCACTTCATCTGTGCAGAAAAACCAAAGAAGATGCCCAACACTGCCGCGATAACGGAGAAAACGGGCTTGTGCTTACCCGAACCCATGCGTCGGTAAGAATCCAGCACGGGGTTAGGACGAGCCGGTGTCGTCGGTTTAGTCCGGTGGGCAAGCTCCATACACAGGTAAAGGATGACTGCCGAGAGTGCTCCGAAGATGAGGAAAAGCCCCAGACGGGTTCCCAGGATCGTTCCGAAAACACCGCCCTTAGCCAGGGAGTCGAACCACAGCCAGCCGGTGTACACACTGACCAGCGGGGGAACGATCACAAAGATACCGATAAGCACTGCCACCACAATGCCGACGGTCCTCAGCTGCTTCTTCTGCTTAGGGTTCAGAGGCTGCCGCTGGCGCGGTTGTGGAGGGCGCCGCTGCGGCTGCTGGAAACCACCAAAGCCGGGGAAGTTAAAGGCCATTACGTCTCCTCAAGACAACAACAATGCCTTAAGGATACGGGAAAAACAGGGTTCTGGCAGGAGTGCTACTGGCTGGCCTGGCAGCTCGGGGCAGGTTTACCGGCGCGCACCAACGCCAACGCATCAAGCGCACTCTGCAGGTTCGTCACCCGAATAAGCGTCAGCCCCTTCGGTACATCCGTCAGGGCTTCCCGACAATTCTGTGCAGGTACCAGGAAATAGCGGGCCCCAGCAGCACGAGCTCCCGCCAGCTTGTGGGTAATTCCACCAATAGGCCCCACCGTCCCGTCATAGTCCATGGTGCCAGTACCGGCGATGAACTTCCCACCAGTAAGAGAACCGGGGCTCAGCTTGTCGATAATCGCCAAGGTGAAGATAAGACCCGCGGAGGGACCACCCACATCCGCCAAGTTGATGTGCACTTGCACCTTGCCGGAAGGGGCACTGTAAATACCCACTCCCAACAGACCCCGATCCACAACATCGGGAGCACCACTCATCAGTGTGATGGGAAAAGTGAGGGGTTGACCATGCCGCAGCACCGACACCTGCACCGTCTGCCCCGCTGTGGTTCCTCGCAGCGCCGCATGCACATCCGTCGCCAGCGTGGTGACTTTGCCATTCACTGCCACAATCTGGTCTCCCGCCTGCAGCTTTCCTACTGCGGGACCCTTTTTCACCACTCTCCCCACATAGGTGGAGACCGGCAGGTGCAGATAGTGCAACGCAGCTGTGGCGGCGGCGTTCTCTGACTGCGTCATCTCCGCCGCTTGTTCCTGCTGCACCTGCTCCTGGCTCACCCCCGGAGGGTAAATAGCCGAGAGCGGCACCAGATTCCATTCCTTATGGAGACCAATCCGCACCATCTCGAAGAAATTCATACCCGACAGCACGTTCACCGTCGTCATGTTGAGGTGGCCATCGACCTGATCAAGCGGGGCACCCGTAATGTCAATAACCGGCACCAGCTTGCCCTTCCCGCCGGCCGCAGATGTGCTGCTAGTGGACCCACCACCCTCCCTTGGATTACTCGGGACACGAATATACCCCAAGGTGTTGAAGGTAGGGCCCGGCCCCATTGCCGCCACCGGCATCTTCACGAGCGTACCGAGCGCGAGAAACGCCAGCAGAAGGACGGTGATAATAACGGCTGACTTGGTCTTCGGTTTCACGATTGTCAGCCTACCGTGCGGTACCGTCCTCCCCCACCTACCGTGGCAGAACTGCCTCCGCGAGAAAACCCCCATCCCCCCGTGACACCCACGATAGCAATTTCGTGCCCTCACTCCTCGAGCCCGGTACCCTGAAGATATGAGCGACAAGAACGACACTCCCACTGGTGGTTCCAATGCCAACGACCCACGCGGTAATGGCGACAATAACGACCCCATGGAATTTCTCCGCCGACTGCTAGGAGGCAAGCCCGGGGACGGCTCCGCCGGCGCCAACTCTGGTACGCCCGGCAATGGAGGAGCGTCTGGCAGCTTCAACCTTAACAACCTCGGAGGGTTCAGCTTCGGCTTCGGCCCCAACCCCGGTTCGTCCGCTGCTGACGGGGACACGCACTCCGCCGATGCCGCCGGCAACCAGGGCCGCGAAGGTGGTTTCATGTTCATGATGCAGCAGATGGGAGACTTCATCTCCGGCATCAGTAGCTCCTTCGGCAGAGGTCAGGACGGCGCCATCAATACTACAGCCGCTCGCAATGCCGCTATCCGCGCACTAGGTGCGGACCCCACCGTGCGTGATGGTCAACGCCGTGCTGTGGAGGACTCGGTGCAGCTCGCAGACCTGTGGTTGAACGAAGTGACCACCCTGCCATCCGGGGTGTCTCACGTCGAAACCTGGATTCCCCGTACCTGGGTGGAGAATTCTCTTCCCACCTGGGGGCGCCTCCTCTCCCCCGTGGTGGCACGAATGAACACCGCCGGCTTAGAGGGGCTCCCCGGCGACATTTCAGAGCAGATTGGGCAGTTCGCCGAAAGCATGGGGGGCATCATGAACATCATGAACGCCATCACCAGCTACATGTTCGGAACCCAACTTGGTGGCGCACTCGCCACCCTCTCCCAACAGATCACCTGCTCCTCCGAGATGGGTATCCCCCTGGACTCTGCTGGTACCGCCGCACTACTGCCGAACACTATCGCGCAGCTATCGGAGGACCTCGAACTTCCGCAGCGCGACGTCCTAGTCTTCCTCGCTGCCCGAGAAGCCGCCTACCAGCGGCTGTGGACGCACGTACCGTGGCTTGCCCCGCGCCTTTTGGGGGCCATCCAAGACCACGCCAATGGCATCGTGGTGGACTACTCCAACATCGAATCCGCCACGCATGAGATGGGCCTCGACCCTGAAGCACTCTCGGATCCGGAGAAACTGCAGGAAGCCATGAGCCAGATGCAGACCATCGAGCTCACCCCGGAAATTCACTACACCCACGAGAAAGCACTGCAGCGCCTCGAGACAATGCTTGCCCTCATCGAAGGGTGGGTCGACGTCGTAGTGCAGAACGCCATTGGGGACCGCATCCCCTCCACTCCCGCCTTGGCAGAGATGTGGCGGCGGCGGCGCGCCACCGCCAGCCAAGCAGAGGACGCACTCAAAGCCCATGCAGGGCTGGAATTGCGGCCACGCCGGGTGCGTGACGCCGTCACCCTATGGACTCGTATCACTGACGCCTGCGGGATGGAGAAGCGTGACGGCTGTTGGGCACACCCGGATTTGCTGCCGCGCGCCAGCGACCTCGATAACCCGGCCGCCTGTATCGACCGGCTGCTGGATGACAGCACCGACTCCTTCGAGGCGGATCTTGCCAAGCTGGAAGAGGAACTTCTCGGTGGAGACGACGGCGACAGCGACAACGGTGACACTACTCCCCGGCAGTAGCCCACAAGCGGCGCACAGACACTACTGCAGTTCGTAGCGGGAGGCCGCCTCGAGGTAGCCGCGTGCCCGCTCCGTCTTCGGGTAAAACGCCACCGCCTGCCAGAAGGCCTCGGTGTGCCCACCCGGTACCGTCAAGTGGCACAGTTCGTGGACGATCACATAGTCCAACACGTAGCGTGGCATGGTCGCTAACGCCGGATGCAGCCGGATAGTGCGTGTGCGATAGCTACAGCTTCCCCAGCGGGACGTGACGTCGCGACTCCACTCGACGGCTGCTGGTTGTGCCTTACCAGCGCAGTAGCGTTCGTCTAGCTGGTGCACATAAGCGGCGAGTTCTGCACCATTCATTGTTTGCTGGGCATGCTTACGACGCTGCTGTTTACGCAGTTTCTCCACCATACTTGCCACCGCGCGTTCTTCCGCTTGTGCGCTCAGGCGTTCCGGCACCATGACGATCACCCGGTCGCCTTCAGTGCGGCCTGCAATGGTTTTGCGGCGACGGCTGGAGCGGCGGATCTCCACCTGTTGGGGAAAGGCCAGCTCATCAGGGTGGGTCATCTTTTCTGGAGACTTTTCTGGAGACACCTCATTTCCCTCACAAAGGTGGCTTTTACCTGGGATGTTAGGGAAAGGGCTGGTGTCGTGCATATCTCGAATGTACCGGGTAGCTTCCCTATCAGTGCAGTTGCCCTGCAATCATGTCGCTATGAGCATCCCCTTTGGCCCTCAGCTGCACCCCTACCTCACCGTTATCCAGTGTGCGCAACGCACACTTCAGGTGGGGCTTGTTCCCCAGGAAGCGGTACTGGTGACCGTCCCGGAAGAGTACCAACCGGAGGATGTGCAGTGGCTGCTGACACGCTGTGACGGTTCCCGGAACATGGATGAGCTGGTACGGCTATTTGGAACGGGACGGAACAAGGTGATGAGTCCCACTCATGTTACCCAGCTATTGAGGGAACTGGAGCGACTGGGGGTAGCGCATTTAGGTGAGACGAAGCACCGCCCCGCGATTCCTCGCATTTGTGTGTACGGTAAGGGCCAGTTGGCGACCCAGCTGCGACGTCTGCTGGCATTCGAGGATGTGCAGATGGTGGAGGAACGGGAGGCATGTACGCGGCAATGCACACTGGCGGTGTTGGCGGGCTCGATCGTTCCCGACCCGGTGGTGGTACGGGAGTTAATGGAGCGAAAACAGCCGTTTTTGGTGTGCACATTGGTGGACAACCGTGGGGTGGTGGGGCCACTGGTGGCACCGGGTGGTTTAGCGCGCTCCGCTCTACAACAGCTGGCGGGGCAGCTGGCACAGGTCCCGTTGGCGACTGGACTGCCTGCGCAGGTGGCCGCGCAGTTGATGCGTCAGGAGGGCCGCGCATCGCATGCGACGGTCTTGGCTACTGCGGCATTTGCAGTCCCGTTGATTGTGCAGCGAACGCAGTTGGGGGCTGCGGAAAAAGTGCTTCCCTACTATCAGCGGATGGTGGTGGCACCGGACGCCCAGCTGGTGACGCTGGTTTCAGCGAGCTAGAGAGTCTGCCGGTATTGGGTTAGAGGCTATCGGCTACCAGGCGGAGGAGATCTTCCCCATAGGTCTGCAGTTTGGCCTGCCCGATTCCGTGGATGCCGGACAGTTCCCCCAGTTCACGCGGGCTGTGAAGGGCCACCTCGATGAGGGTGCGGTCCGTAAACACCACGAAAGCGGGTTTGCCGATCTCCGCAGCGGTGGCTTTACGCCAGGCCACTAGCGCTTCAAAAAGCTCCTGTTGCCGGTAGGACATCGCCTCTAGAGCCTCCCGTTTCCATTGCTTCGAGGAGGTTACTGCACCTGCATGGCCTACTGTTCCACTGCGCGATGCTGACGGGCGTTGGGGGTTTCCCGTGATACGGCGGGGGTCTGTCCGCTTCGGTGGATCGATACTGTCGAGGAATCGGCAGCGTTGACGGGCCTTGCCGCCGGCTCGCCGGGCTGCACCCCACGTGAGAGTCAGCTGATAGCGGGCACGGGTGATGGCCACGTAGAGTAGCCGTCGTTCCTCTTCAAGAGCATCGGCGGGGGCATTGTCGTCAAACACGTAGCGGATGGGTAGTGTTCCTTCCACCAGCCCAACAACATAGACAGTGTCCCATTCCAACCCTTTCGCCGCATGAATGGAGGCGAGGGTGACACCCCGTACGGTGGGCGGTTGACGGTTGTCTGCCCGATCCTGCAACTCCCGCAGCAAACCGTCAAGCGTCAGGGAAGGGGCGGCGTCCGTAATATCCTCCACAAGAGTGACTAGAGCAGTGAGGGCCTGCCAGCGCTCCCGCGCCTGCTGGCCAGTGGGTTCCTCCGACGTGAGCCCTAAACTTTGAAGACTTGCCCGCACCAGTGTGACTAGGTGGGGACCGACCATCTCTGCCGGTAGATCAGTGCGGGTACCCAATCGCATCAGCTGGCGGTAGGCCTGCTGGATCTCTGTACGCTGGAAGAACCCTTCTCCACCACGTACTTGGTAGGGGATATGGCGTTCCTCGAGTGCCTGCTCAAAGAGTGCGGACTGGGCGTTGGTGCGGTAAAGGATGGCGATGTTCTCCGGCAGCTGGCCGGCTACGATATCAGCGGCGATGGCAGTTGCCACCTCTTCTGCTTCTTGGAAGTCATCATCGAAGCGGAGGATCTGCGGTGCACTTCCTCGCTGTTGTTGCCCGCGGAGCTGCATACTGGGTTGGGATACGTCACCTTTGGCGTCCGCGATCACCTTATTGGCGCAGCTGACGATCTCTGGGGTGGAACGGTAGTCACGCACCAAGGTGACGAACGTGGCGTGCGGGAAGCGTCGGCGGAAGCTCACTAGGAACTCCGGGGAGGCACCGTTGAAGGAGTAGATGGTTTGGTTGGGGTCACCCACGACAGTGAGGTCATCCCGCTCCCCTAGCCACCCGTCGAGAAGACGTTGTTGCAAGGGGGTGACGTCTTGGTATTCGTCCACGACGAAGCTACGGTAGCTGGCGCGAAATTCTTCTGCGATGCCAGGGAATTCGTCGAGAGCGGCGCTCATATAGAGCAGCAGATCATTGAAATCGAGGAGCATGCCGTCGCTACGCCGCTTTAACTCCTCGTAGCGGGCCATCACCTGCGCCACTGTGGCGGCATCTGCAGGGGGCTCCCGGTGGAGTCGGGCTACGCCTGCCTGGTACGTTTCTGCGTCAAGCAGCTCGGATTTAGCCCAATCGATTTCGGTGAGAAAGTCCCGGATCGCTTCTTTACTAGAGTCCGCCCCACAGTGGTCGGCGGCTCGCGCTACCACGCCGAAGCGGTCACGGTCGATGATCGACCATGGCACGTCCCCCATCATCTGCGGCCAAAAATAGCGAAGCTGGCGCAGTGCGGCAGAGTGGAAGGTGGAGGCCTGGACCTGCTGTCCCCCAAACTGTCCAACCCCCATGTGGGTGAGGCGCTCCCGCATCTCTCCGGCTGCCCGTTTGGTGAATGTGACGGCGAGAATATGCCGAGGGTTGACCTGCCCGTCGTGGATGAGACGGCTAATACGGTGAGTGATGGTGCGGGTTTTTCCGGTGCCAGCGCCGGCCAGAATGCATACGGGACCACGCGGCGCAAGGACGGCGAGATGTTGTTCGTCATCCAGCTGCATGGTCGTTCTCCTTTCTCGCCAACATGTCTCAGTGTAGAGACCGACTGTGACATTTCTAGCCTGCAAAAGCTAGCAACAGACTATAAAACGTGGTTTTCTGGAGTTATGAGTACTGTTGAAGCCCCTGAGGCCCCGAAAAACCTTGAAGACATCACCATCTACTCCGCGGCATGGTGCCCCCACTGCCAGCGTCTCAAGAAGCTCCTGGGTGAGCTCGACATTCCTTTCCACAACGTGGATGTTGACGAATATGAAGATACAGACGCCGTAGCCGCGTTCGTGGAAAGCGTGAACGACGGAAATCGGATTATCCCCACCGTTCTTTTCTCCGATGGCACCACTATGACCAATCCGCGCGCCACCAAGGTCCGCGACAAGCTCAAAGAGCTAAAGGATAACGCCTAACATCGATAGGCTATGCTGCAGCTAAGGTACCCCGCAGCCCCTCTATGACCCTACCGGTCAGTGCTCGTCCCTGCCGGTCCCCGCTGCGCTTGTCCTACCCGACCAAACATGATGCCCCACCTGCAGGTGGGGCATCACTGTAGATTAGACAGCGCGTGTCATAGAAGGCAGCGCACGTTATCGGCAGTGGATCTCAGACGTCTTCGTGTAGGGTGCCCGGTGTAGCACGCACCTGAACAGGCTAGCCGATGACAATGGGGTTCGTGTTCTCCGTCATGATGGCGGGTTGAGTCATTCGCACGTAGAGCAACCGGTCCCCAATTTCCAGCGTGTCAACCCCTGGATTGTTAACGCGATAGAGCTTGCCGTGCCGCACCACACCCAGCACCAAATCTTTCAGGTGCCGTGGCGAACCACCCAGTTCAGATTCTTCCACCGGCCGTTCGGAAACAGAGAAGCCTTCCTCCGGGGACAGAAGATCCTCAGCAAGACTCACGACAGAGGGGGTGACGGTGGCGAGGCCGAGCAGACGACCAGTGGTTTCCGCGGAAACCACCACAGAATCAGCACCGGACTGCTCAATAAGGTGGGCGTTTTCAGATTCGCGGATAGAGGCGACAATGGTAGCCCGCGGGTTCAATTCGCGTGCCGATAGTGTGACGAGGACAGCTGTATCGTCTTTGTTCGTGGCGACGATAATCGATTTCGCACGGGGCGCCCCGGCAAGTTTGAGGACGTCCGCCTTCGTTCCGGAGCCATGTACAGTGACCAGCCCCTTTAAAGCGGCAAGGTCGAGGGCAGACTGGTCGGTATCGACAACGACAATGTCGCTGGGAGGAACATCGTCGGCTAGCATAGCAGCGACCGCGGACCGACCTTTGGTGCCATAGCCGACGACGACGGTGTGGTTACGCAAGGTGGACCTCCAGCGTTGGATTCGGAAGGCTTGGCGGGAACGTTCCGTGAGAGCCTGCAGCGTCGTTCCAATCATGACGATGAGGAAGAAGACGCGGAGAGGGGTAATGAGGATGACGTTCGCAAGTCGAGCTGATTGGGTGACAGGGGTGATATCACCGTAGCCAGTGGTGGTGAGAGTGACAGTGGCGTAGTAGATACAATCCACCAGAGTCATACCGTTGGCTGGGTCATTATTGTCCTGGTAGCCAGACCGTTCAGCGTAGGTAATAATAACGGCCAGAATGAGGGCGCCAATGGCCCAGAGGACACGGACGGCGATCTGTCGCCAAGGGCTGGATTCGAGGAGTGGTACCCGTACGACACCAACGAGGGCGTAGTCTGGGCGGTTATCGAGGCGGGATTCTGGAGAGATGAGACTGCGCAGACTCTTCCCGATCCGACGGCTCACTGCCACGGGATCCTCCTTCCTCGGCAGCTGTGTGGCGGCAGGTTCACGAGAGACTCGGGACCCGTCACCCTTTTCCAGTATGGCAGGTGCGGCGCGGGGGCGCCTATGGCTGAACTCTAGCCGTTGCCAGCGATTCCTTCCACTGAATCGCCAGTGGATGTGGTGAGGTCATCGATGAGTCGCTCCAACTCGACCGAGTCGGCGAGCTCATCTAGCCAAAGAGTGTAGTCGTGCGCAACATAGTAGAACGCGGCACGGATGTTCTCTAACGGTAGAGCAGGTTGACCGTGTTCGGCTCGCTGTACATTGATAATGCGGTGAAAGGCAATACGGTAGGTGGCAAGCTGTAGTGCTTTGGTGGTGCGGTCGCGGGCAGTACGAGGGATAGTGCCTGTCTTCCAGTCCACCACCGTGTAGTGGTCGGCGTCGTCGCGGAATACGGCATCGATGCGGCCATTAATGACGACGCTACCGAGGGAGACGTCGAACGGCACTTCCACCATGGACGTGGTGCGTTCCGCCCAGCTGGAGGCGGCGAAGGTATCTTTGAGACGCGTCAACGACACTGGTTCGGCAATGTCGTCGCGCGCATCCATAATGTCCTCGAGGTCGACCAGGGAGCCAAGGTCACCCGAAAGATGGTGCTCCACCCACGTGTGGAAGTCGGTGCCGCGACGGGCATAACGATTGGGTTTAAAGGGAATGGGACGGCGGAGACGGCGAGCGAAATCCTCTGGATCTTCCCGTAGCGCCACGATTTGGCTAGCCGTCAGCCGGGTAGGAAGGGTGACGGTGCGGGCTGTTGGATCGTCTCCTGCTTGCTGACGCAGGTATTCGGCGAGGAGAACGTCGGTGTCTTGGGAGAGTGCCCACTCGGCATCGGATGCGGGAGGTGGGCTGGTGTGCTCGCTCCCTTCGCTGGCCTGCGCGCTCTCGACTGCCTGCTGGAGAGCGGCGTGTACCTGGCGAATGTGAGGGCTGTCGGCGAGATGGTCGACGGGCCAGGTAGCGCGGGCGTTACGGGCGGCGAGGGGGTGGAAGGCTGGGTCGGGAACGAGCTCTCCTTTCGGAGTGGTGATGCAGTTCGCTGGCGCGGCAGCCCAGTAGGGGTGGATGGTGATAGTCCCCCCGTGGTGGGTGGTGACGACGTGTGGCGGGGTGGGTTCTGTCTGGTCGTCATAGCTGACTAGGGGGAAAATGTCGGCGTCCGCACCGTGGTCGACGGCCATGGTTTCGGCCCACTGGTAGGCGTCGCGAAGATACTCGGAGGGTTCATGAAAGGTGATGTCGTGGTACGACCAGCCATGTCCAGTGAGCAACAGGGAGCGTTCAGTACGGGTAACACCGACGTACATGAGGCGAAGTTTCTCCTCCAGCTCTATGGCTTTGAGTTCGGTGAGGTGCTCGGTGAGCTGTTGCCAGTATTCGCTGCGGTCGTTGGCGTCTGCTGCGATAAAAGTGGGCATACCAGAAGGGAGTTCAGCTCCGGGGAGCAGTACAGCAGTGTCCCCACGGAGGTTAGCGGGGAGCTCAGCGGCGGTTTTCACCCAGTTGGTGCGGCTGCGGGCGGGTGGAAATTCACGCTGGGAGAGGTTCGGGATGGCGACACATTCCCATTCCAGTCCTTTCGCCCCAAAGATGGTGATGATTTGGACGCAGTTGCGGCGAACGGTGACGGTACCGGGAGCGAGACCGCCTTCGGATTCAGCAGCTTGTTGGAGGTATGCAAGTAGGGCGCCAAGGCTGGGATTGGCGCCGCGGCAGAAGGAGGCGACGGCATCGGCGAAGGCATCGAGGTGGTGGCGTCCAGTAAGGTGCCCAGCTCCGGGATCGAGGCGAGCTTCGGCTTCAACGTCTACTCCAATAATGCGCTCGACTTCCGCAATCAGTTCGGGAAGTGGTTGGCCGAGGCGTTTGCGAAGGTGCCGGACGTCGGCACGGAGCTGCTGAAGCCGGGCGTATCCGGCAAGTGAGTAGCGGTCTGCCGGACCGGGGTCGTCAATGGCATCGGCGAGCCCTACTTGGGCGGCGGCATCCTGCGGGAGTGCGTCCTGCAACATGGCAAGCAGATTATCGAGCGTGGTGGGGTCGGTGTCTTCAGCGGGGTCGAGATCTCCGCGGAGTTCGCGGGCACGTCCCCAGAGGGCGCGGAGGTCACTGGCACCGAGATTGAGGCGGGGACCGGTGAGTATGCGGAGGGCGGCGCCACCGTCGAGGGGGTCCGCAATGATGCGGAGCATGGCCCACACATCTTGTACCTCGGGGATGGAGAGGAGACCGCCAATGTTGACGATTTCGGCAGGGACGCCTGCTGCTTCGAGTGCTTGCGCCATGGGGAGGGAGTCTCGGTTGCGGGTGACGAGTACGGCACTAGTGGGTGGTAGTTCTCCGCGTGCAGCGGCCGCATCGAATTGGCTACGGAAGTAGCGGGCGATCCAGGTGTATTCGTCTTCGGCACTGCCGAAATAGCGGCAGTGGATGTCGGCTTCTGCTGCGTGGGGTGCAGGCCGTAGGTCGGGGACGACGATGGCGTTGCGGGTGGCAGCGCTGAGCCGGTGAGTGTAGGTGCTTGCCAGGCTGAGGATGTCGCCGGGGTTGCGCCAGCTGGTGAGGAGATAGCTGACGGGGGCGGGCTGTGCGGTGGGGGTGTCGGTGGTGACGGCTGGGAAATCGGTGCGGAAATGGGCCAGGTTGGTGGCGGAGGCGCCGCGCCATCCGTAGATGGATTGCATAGGGTCGCCAACTGCAGTGACGCTGAGAGTGGGGTCTTGGCCGTTTCCGAATAGAGAGCGGAGGAAGACGCGCTGCGCATAGCCGGTGTCTTGGTATTCGTCGAGGAGGACTACCCGGTAGCGGGCGCGTTCAGAGTGGCCGACCTGCGGATGGGTGAGGGCGAGTTCGGCGGCGTAGGCCATTTGTTGGCCGAAGTCGAGGTAGCCCATCTCGCGCATACGGTTATCGAAGAGATCGATGAGGTCGAGTAGCTGGTCTCGGTAGTCGCACACGCTGAGGAAGTCGCGCATGTCTTTGGAGAGGTCGGAGCGAGCTCGCTTCGCTTTGGGAAGATCGGTGAGGCCTTCACGAAGGCAACGGTTTTCGGCGCGAACCGTGGCGGAGTCCACCATATGGTTGGCCATTTCTCCGCGGAGACCAAGCAGGTCGTTGACGACGCTGGAGGTGGTTCGTTCGACGGCGAAGGGATGCGGCCACTGGGAAACCAGGCGGACGGCTTCTTCGGAGAGTTCAGCGGCGTTGACGATAGTGGCGGTGGTTTCCACGGGAAGGAGAAGCCCGTAGCTGCGCAGAATCGTGCCAGCGTAGGAGTCGTAGGTGGCGGTGTTCGGGTCACTGGTGTGGATGGCGTGGCGGATCTGGTCTGCTTCGGGGCCGGTGAAGTCGGGGCTGGCGGCGAGCCGTTGGAGCCGCTGGCGGATACGTTGTCCGAGCTGCTGCGCGGCTTTTCGAGTAAAGGTGAGTCCGAGGATCTGGTCGGGACGCACGTAGCCGTTGGCGACAAGCCACACTACTCGAGCCGCCATCGTCTCGGTTTTTCCTGCTCCTGCGCCGGCGATGACGAGGAGGGGGCCAGGAGGAGCGGAGATGACGTCAGCTTGCTCGTCGGTGGGGGAGAATTTCTGGCCGAGGAGGCGGGCGATATCAGCGGGTGTGTAGCGCATCCTAGGCCTTTCTAGTGAGGACGGATTGGGACTGGAGGGGGCAGGACTCGCGCACTGCACACTGTGCACAGTGGTCATTACGGCAGGCCTGGAAGGTGGGCCCGCTGGTGGCACTGGCGGCGGTTTGGAGGGCGAGACGCCAAAGTTTCTGTTGTTCGGCATCGAAGCTGTGTTGTTCTCGTTCCCCCAGTGTGCCGCCGCGGGGTCGTAGATAGACCAGTTTGGCTTTGGCGACGGGGCCTTTGGTGGCGGAGACAGCGAGTTGGTAGAGCGCTAGCTGGGCATTGTCTGCGGTGGCGGCTTTGGAGGGGAGTGTCTTACCGGTTTTGAAGTCGACAATGACGTAGTGTCCGGCATCGGTACGCTCCAGCCGGTCAATACGGCCTTTGACGCGAACAGGTATAGTGCTGGCATCAACTGCGGCGAGATCAGCGGCGCTAATACCGTAGTCGGCCAGGTCTGCGGCGGTGAAGATATGGTCCACTCCCACTTCCAGCCCGTCGAGGGTGAACGTGGCGCTTTCGGTAGCGTTCCAGGTGGCGTAATTGGCGAGGGCTTCTTCGGCGCGAGTTTTTTCCTGGTCGGCGAGCCACGCTGCATCAATGCCAAGAGCTGGCCAGGATTCATCGAGGGCCGTGCGAAGATCCGCCTCCGCTACCCCACTGGCAGAAGCTTGAGTGAGGGCGTGGATGAGGGTGCCGAATTGAGCTGCCAGCCCGGGAGCAGTGTCACCCCCATTACGGCTCAGGAACCAGCGGAGGGGGCACTCTTGGAGAGTTTCGAAGGCAGAAGGGCTGAGAGTAACGGGGCGCGGTTCGAGAGGCGTCACAGATTGGGGGCTTGTATCGGAGGTGGCGTGAGGAGTGGTGAGAGTCCACAGAGGGTCGTCTGAGGTGATCCCGTCCACTCCCCACCAGTTGAGGGCTCCGGGAACGCCTGCTTGTGCGAGTCTGACCAGCTGGTGGAAGGCCTGCTGTTGGTAGCTATCCCACTCTTCCGGTGGAATGGTGGGGAAAGGGGCGGTAGCGCACACAATGGAGCGTAGTCGAGCAACCATGGTAGGCATCGATAGCACACAGGGGACGGTGGAGGTGATGGTGGGGAGGTTGGAGTCCTCGTCGGCGCGCAGGTGGGGAGGAACGATTACCTCGGCCACGTCTTCGAGAAAGCGGCTGGGGGTGAGTGTGTCGGCACCACCACCTGATACGGCGGTGAGGACGAGACTCCGGCGGGCGCGCGAGAGAGCGACGTAGAGGAGGCGACGTTCGTCGGCGAGCTGGGGAGCGCGTCGCGAGACAATGGGGTCGGGGGCGACTCCGGCGATGCGGTCAAGCAACTCGTTGAGCTTCAGTAAGGACCCGCGTACCGCGAGGGTGGGCCATTCATCTTCTTGGATGCCGGGCACGATGACGGTATCCCATTCTCGTCCTGCCGCCGAAGTGGCGGAGATGATGGTGACGGCATCGGTGGTGTGGAGGCTGCGAATACGGGGCAGGGAGGGGAGTTCTTGTTCGCGGATATAGCGCACAAAGCTGGCGACAGTACCGGTGGGGATGCGGTCGACGTAGTCGCTGGCTGCATCGAAGAGTGCCATCATGGCGTCCAGGTTACGGTCGGCTTGGGCTCCGGCAACTCCTCCGCGCAGGCTGGCTACTCGCCAGCTATCAGCGAGTCCGGTAGCATTCCAAGCTTCCCAGAGGACTTCTTCTACGGTGCCGTGGTGTTGGACGGCCCGCCAGGCAGCATCAACTACTGTGTGTACCTGTTGGAGAGGTTTGGACTCAAAATCGGTGAGGCCAGCTTCGATCGTGCTGAGCGGGATGTCCGAGGAGTGCTCGGCGTAATAGGTGTCGCGTGCGGTAGGCGAGAGAAGGAGAGTGAGGAGGAGACCGGAATCTCGGCGACCGCCTCGGGCGAGTTCAGTGCGACGCAGCCCGCGACGCAAGCTTCGTACGTCTGCGGGATCTGCGCGGCCGACTACACCGGTGAGGAGTTTTTCTGCAACGTCACTATCGCAGGCACCGGAGACCGCTTCGAGCACCGCCAGAATGCCATCTGCGGCGTACTGTTCGGTCAGAGGCAGGTCGGCAGCATCGGTGCGAAGGGGAACGCCAGCAGCTGCCAAAGCCCGGCGTAGAGAGGGCAGATGGGGCCCCACACTACGGCAGATGATTGCGATGTCGCTCCAGGGAACATTGTCGATGAGATGGGCTCGCCGCACCACGTCTGCCACAGTGGCTGCTTCCGCAGCAATACTTTCCGTGAGGTGGATCGTCGGGGCGGGTGCCGCGGTGCCGCTCCGGGCGGCGGTGAGCTCACGCCACTGTTGGCTGTTGTCGGGGAGGCGGCTGCCCGTCACTCGCACGACCTCTGCGTTGCGGGGGGTAAGCCGGTAGCTGGAGCTCAAGACGATACGGTGGCTGCTGCCTAGGGGGGCGAGGTTGTGGAAGTAGCTGGAGTCGGCTCCGCGGAAGCGGAATACCATCTGGTCGGGGTCTCCGGCCAGTACGGTGAGCTGTGCCCCGCCGCGGATGGTGTCAATGAGTTCCGCCATTTGGGGGTCGAGGTGGTGGGCGTCGTCAACGAGGAGTAGTTCGAGGCGCTGTCGTTCTCTCGCCAGGATGTCTGGGTGGGTGGCGAGCCCTTCTAGTACCGCGCCTACCAGTTCAGCGGCGTCGAGTGCCGGACTAATTTCCTCTTCTCGTGCTGCGCCCACACTGGCGCGGAGAAGTTGGATACGCTCAAAGTCGGTGGCGAACTGCCCGGCGGCAACCCACGCGGGTTCGCCGGCGTCCTCGCCGAGGGCGCGTAGTGCAGCTCCGTCTAATCCCCGTTCGGCGGCGCGGGAGATGAGGTCGCGGAGTTCGCGGGCGAAACCGACGGTAGTGAGGGCGGGGCGGATCCACTCCGGCCAGAGGTTGGTCTCATCTTCGGCGATGGTCTCGAGCATTTCTCGGTAGATCACATCTTTTTCTGCGCCGGTGAGGAGTTTCGGAGCTGGTGCACCTTCCGCTGCAGCAATGCGGGCAAGCAGGCTGTAGGCGTAGCTATGGACGGTGCGAATGAGGGGTTGCTGAGAAGCGAGACCGTCACTTCCCACCAGCTGGGTAGCAACTTCTTCAGAGAGTGTTGCGGCAGCTCGTTTCGACTGGGTGAGGAGAAGCACCGCATCGGAGCTGTGCTCGGGCTGCCGACAGTAGGCGCAGGCGAGGTCGATGAGGAGGGAGGTCTTTCCAGTTCCGGGCCCGCCCACCACTTGGTAGGGGACAGGATCGGTGATGGGTGCACCGGTAGTCGTAAACAGCGTAGCAGCAGCACCGGTCCACTGACGCGCGGTGTGATGCTCCCCTGTGGGGGGACGGAGCAGCGTCACATGGAGGGCATCATCGGAGAGGGGGGCTGGTTCCGTCATGCTGCTAGTCGATCATACTGCTGTAACATTTGTGGGCACTGCACAACCTGCACGGACACTCAGTGATGTTCTGGGGAAGTGGCGTCCTCCCCCGTCTGGAGCTCTGGATCTGCTGAGGCAGAGCTGTCTGGGGCTCCCTCCCATGCATCGCCAACCTCGGGAAATTCTGCGGTGTCTTCCCAAGAGGTGGGTTCTGGAGAGACGTCCAGGTGCGCGCTGGAGTCCGCGCCTTCATCGACGGTGATCTCCGCAGCAGGCGGTTCGGTAGACGGCACAACCGCCGGCTCTACCGACGTGCTGTTAGCCACGAAGTCTGCAATCACCACGCCCGTGTGGAGCAGCTTGTCGTAGGCGCTCGCGGCGGAATGACGGTGCACAAGGTGCAGGCCCAACCGGAACAGATACGCTCGCAAAAGCTGTTGGGGCCATTCGGACAGGTGGCGCCAGCGCTGTGGCAAGTCGGCATCTGCTCCCGCCCAATTCAGGGCATCCACCACTATGACTCCCGCAGCCCAAGCCGGGTTGTGCCAGTAGGGCACAATATCGGGGACCAGTGGGGCACTTCCTGGCTCAAACAGTGTTCCAAACAGCATGTCTCCGTGGACAACTTGGGCAGGAGCGTGGACATCTTCTCGTAAGTCTGCAAACTGCTGGTAAAGCTCCACCCCTGCGGCAATATCAGCCCGCAGGCCGCCGTCAACTCCAGTTCCGTGCGGCAGATAGTCCCGCAGTAGTTCCAGCCCGGCAGGGTGGAAAGCGGCCCGGTCGGCCATGCTGAAGTAGTCTGCCTCCGTCCAAGGGGAGGCAGGAGCACCGACGAGGAAGCGTGGACGCTCCTGGGGGGCGAGGGCGTCGTGCAGGCGGAGAGACGTGGCGATCACCTCATCGGGGCGATTCTGCAGAACTCCGGGGCCATAGTGGTCAGCCCGCCAGTCCCCCACAATTGTGCGACCGTCAGTAGCACGGAACGGCCTGGCGATGCGGATTCCGGAGGGGTCGAGGGTGTCGCGGACGCGGGCGGACCAGGTGGCCCGGGCACGGTCCGCCACTGGGGTTAGCACGATGGGGCCAGCGAGCACGCCTCCACCCCAGCCGCGAGGGGCGGGGCTTAGATGCGGATCACGCAAACCAAAAGCGTTGAGGACATTCGGAGAGGGCTGCAGCATACTCACGTCTTTATCCTACGTGTCGGAGGCGGGTTGTGGCCGGACGAAACCCGGCGAGACCGTCTACCTATCAGGGCGAAGTGCGATTTCTCGAATACGCATCTGCATCGCGTCATAATACAACACGCGCCCCAGCAGATTATCGCCCTGTCCGAGGAGGAGCTTCACGGCTTCTGTCGCCATGAAGCCACCGATAGTACAGCAGAGCGCCCCCATGATGCCGGCACCGGGCTCCCGAGAAGGTGCATCGGCGGAGGGTTCCTGGGGATACAAATCTCGTAAGGTGACGGCACGGGCTGGATCGGGGCATTGCTCCCAAAAACTCGTCACTTGGCCGCGCCAGTGCAAAACTGAGCCCATCACCTCCGGTACTCCCAGCTGTCGGGCAAGGTCGTTGATGAGGTAGCGGGTGGCAAAGTTATCGGTGGCATCCACCACCAGATCCCAGTCGGTTCCAAATTGGGCAAAGTCGCCGGCGTGGAGACGAACCGGGAAGGGGATGACGTTTACCCCCGGGTTGACTCCCCGCATACGCCGGGCAGCCGACTCTACCTTTTGCTCCCCCACAGTGGCGGTGGAGTGGATCACTTGCCGCTGCAAATTGGAAAGATCCACGACATCATCATCAACGATGCCGATGGTGCCCACGCCAGCTGCTGCCAGATAGAGCAATACGGGAGAGCCCAAACCACCGGCTCCGATAACAAGCACCCGAGCGGTGGAGAGGCGACGCTGCCCCTCCTCCCCTACACCGGGTAGGTTGAGATGCCGGGCGTAGCGCCCTTCCTGATCTGCGGTGAGTGGGGTTCCCACTGGGGCCAGGGGGGCGAGGGGAACGCGGCTAGGGGGTACCGGGCGAGGAGTCATGTCTCCAGCATAGAAGTCGGACAGGGACCCGTCACCGGTCTTGCGACTATTACTCGTGGTGAGGAAAAAGCCTTAGGGTGTTTCGGAAACGGGAAGCTCTGGAAGTGTAGCGGCAACGACGTTTTCCGGATTAGGCCAGGGATTGGGCTGACAGGTGAAGCTGGCGGAGAATCCGGGAGCTCTGGAGAGACTCGGCTCGAGTTTCGCAACGATCGTATTGCGGAGGGTGAGAGTTTGCTGCATCATCACCGGGGCAGTGCCATTGGCAGCTCCACATACTTCGTGTCCGAACCCTAACCCATGTCCTAGCTCATGGTTGATGACGTAGTAGCGGTAGCCGGCGAGGTCGTGGGAGAAGGTGGCGGCTCCCCGGACAAAGCGTGCCAGGTTGATGACGACGCGGCGAGTCTGCGGCGACCAGCAGGAGGTTTCCACGGGCAGAGTGTAGCCGCACAGTTTGCGGGTCGTCAGTGGGGTGGCGAGGGTGAAGTGTAGGGCAGTTTTGCGAAGGTCAGCCCCTACTCCGGTGGGCTCTTTCTGGAGTGCAGCGAGCCCTACTGTGTCGAATTGGTGGAAGCTACGACGTCCACCGCTCACCCAACCGCGGGGATCCCCTAAGGCCGAATGCACCCACCACGCGAAAACATCGCGGCCACCGATGTGGCTGGTGTTGATACCGCCCTCGATGTCGATAGTGTAGGGGATGGTGACTGCCCCAAGAGTGGCGGCAGCAACAGCATCTGCCACCGAGTTAGGGGCTCCCTGCCCTGGTGTGGCTGCGGCGCTTGCTTCCATACTGGGGGCGACGTGCAGTGGGTCGGTGACAAACTCTCCGGTGCCACGCTCGGTATAGGGGCCGCCCGCGGGGAGGAATGCGGCATCAACGATGGCTGCGAGGGCGGGGTCGGACAGGTGGGTGGCTGAATGGCCATTGGACTGTTCTACGATGGCCGGCTGGTGGCCGCTGGTGGCAGTATTGTGTGTGGACTGTACGGCTTGGACAATGCCCACGATGATGATGACCACGGCGAGGAGTGCCATGAGCATGCCGCCAACCAGCCATGCTCCACTTCTTTTTGCCTGTTCAGAAGCGGCACTTGTAGATCTTGTGGAGTGTGGGGAGGGGTGTTGTGGAGCCACGGGACATCCTTTTAATTTGAACCGAGTTCACTTCTCACCTGGCCACCCTCCGGTAAGGTGCGAAGTAGCGGAGACGGTTACGACTGTATCTGTGGAGCGGGCTGCCAGGTCGTTGGCTGACGAGGAGGTACGGAGTGAACACCACGTCTACTAGTCGAGTGTCGCGAGAAGAACGGCGCGAGGCAATTTTGGACGCGGCGCGTCGCCATTTTGTCTCCAACGGATACCACGGAACCGGTATGGATGATGTGGCCAGCACACTGGGGCTCAGTAAGCCCATCGTCTACCAGTATTTTTCCTCCAAACACGATCTTTATTTGGCGGTGCTGGAAAAAGCGGGGGAAAATTTGGAGGAGACCATCGGCGCGGTGCTCAACCAACCGGGCCGTAATCGTGACATAGTGCAGGCGTCGGTGCGTGCCTTCTTTGAGTTCGTCGCCGATGACATGCAGTATTATCGGCTGCTGTTCGACTCCGACATGCTCGATGATGTGGATGCTGCGGAGCGGGTTGAGGAGGTGACGTCTGCCGTCGTGGAACGTATCGCGAACCATATTTCGAGCGACACGGGGCTCGCCGCACCACATGCGCAAGTGCTGGCAAGTTCAGTGGTGGGAGCGAGTGAGTCGGCAGCGAAGGCGTGGTTGCGGACGTCTCAGAGTGAGCTGGATATCGACACAGCCTCTGACCTCATTGCGGGAATGATGTGGAGCGGCCTACGCGCTCTACCAGCACAGTCGTAGCGCACTGCCGCGGAGTAAACCCCCACCATAATGTGCCAGCTGCGGTGATGGGAAGGGCACCTAACACTACGGGGCTGTTACTGTCGCTGATGCTAGTTGGCGAAGCCGACTTTACGGCCTTCTTCAGCGGAGACTTCCGCGGCGACAATCTTGGAGGCAGCAACGACATATTGGTGCTTTTTCACGTCAGTAAACTCCAGGACACCTGCCTGGGAGGCGAGGGCATCCTTCACCTGTGCGAGCACTGCTGCACCATCGTCCACCTGGGCAGAAATCTGGACGGGAGAGTCCTGCAGGGTGATTTTGACGGTGACGGCCATGGGTTCCTCCTCGGTGGGTGCAGGATGGCAGGGTGCCAGTCTGCGGGGTTCTCTTCTGCCAGTGTACGCATCGCCTTCCAGGTCTGCACTTCTCCTTTGCTAGACTTGAGGCACGCCGCCTGTTGAGTCAGGTTGTGTAGAAAGAAATGTGCGCGGCCTTCCATGCTTGTGGATATCTCTCCGCAAGTCGGCAGCTGAGGCAGTTCCCGGTGTTTGTCCCGCTCTGGGCGCAAGAGGAGCGCGAGAGACGGTGATGGTGCTTCCATCATGAGCATCCCATCGTCAGTACCGTGCGGAACGCTTCCCCTCCCTTCTGGACGCGCGTGCCGATAGTTTTCGCGGAAAGCGAGGCGCCTGTTATGGCCCACCCCTCCAACTTTGTAGAGTCTCAGCAGCACGATTCCGAACTGGATATGAATGTCCAGACGACGGTGCTGGATGATGGTGCAACGAGCACCGCTAACTCCCCCACTTTCGCCGCTTTGGGCGTCCATCCCGCTATTGTGGAGGCTCTGGCGGAAAAGGGTATTGAACACACCTTTGCGATCCAGGAGCTCACCCTTCCGCTGGCCATGGCGGGGCAGGATCTCATTGGTCAAGCCCGTACTGGAATGGGCAAAACGTATGGTTTTGGGGTGCCGCTGCTGCATCGTTTGGTGATGTCACCTGATCGTCCGCTTGACGGCACACCCCGCGCCTTAGTGGTCGTTCCTACTCGTGAGCTGTGCCTGCAGGTGGAGGAGGACCTTGCACAGGCTGCTCACACCCTACAGGTGCAGGAACGGACGGAGGATGGCGACGAGACCGGCCGGGTACGTCCCCTGTCAGTTTTAGCGGTCTATGGTGGCACCCCCTACGAGCCGCAGATCAAGGCCCTGCACGAGGGGGTTGATCTGGTGGTGGGTACCCCCGGCCGATTGATGGATCTTGCCCAGCAGCATCACCTTATCCTTGGCAAGGTGTCAGTGCTGGTCCTGGATGAGGCCGATGAAATGCTGGATTTGGGCTTCCTTCCCGATATGGAGAAGATCCTCAGCATGGTGCCGGAGGATCGGCAGACGATGCTTTTCTCTGCCACGATGCCGGGGCCGATCATTCGGCTTTCGCGCTCCTTCTTGCGCCAGCCCACCCATATTCGGGCTGAGTCGGTGAATGCCTCTGCCACACATGAGAACACCGCCCAGTTTGTGTATCGCGCCCACGCCCTTAACAAGACGGAGATGGTCGCCCGTATTCTGCAAGCCGAGGGGCGTGGTAAGACGATGCTCTTTACCCGGACTAAGCGCACCGCCCAGAAGTTGGCGGAGGAACTTGCGGAGCGCGGTTTCCGGGTCGCTACCGTCCACGGCGATTTGGGCCAGGTGGCCCGGGAAAAAGCTCTTGATGCATTCCGGGACGGCACCGTGGATGTGCTGGTGGCTACCGATGTGGCGGCCCGCGGTATTGACGTTGATGATGTCACCCACGTTATTAACTACCAATGCCCAGAGGATGACAAGACATATGTCCACCGCATTGGCCGTACCGGCCGTGCGGGCAACTCTGGTGTTGCTGTTACGTTGGTGGACTGGGATGACATTCCTCGCTGGATGCTCATCGACAAGGCCCTAGATTTGGGGAAGGGTGAGCCGGAGGAGACCTACCACACCTCCGAGCACCTTTACTCCGACCTCGGGATTGATCCCGACGTGAAGGGCGAAGTAGGCCCCGCACAGGAGCTCATTGGGGTGCCCACGCGGCGCCGGAGCCGAGCCCGGGATGGCCAGGGCGGCCGCGGTGGAGAGCGCGGTAAGCGCAATGGTGAGCGCCGCGAGGTGCGGGGTCGTGCCCGCCAGCGGAAGGATGCGCAGGACGGTGACGGCGAGGAGCGCCGCGAGGTGCGGGGTCGTGCCCGCCAGCGGAAGCGCACTCGTGCTGGCGCCACCCAGGGGGCGGAGATGCAGCAGGCTGTTCCTCCCGAGGCCCACAAGGCTACTGCCAAGGATTCTGTGGATAAGAATGCCTCTGCTAGTTCCGCCAAAGAGACTGGCGCGCAGCAGGGCCAAGGTTCCCAGCGGCGTCGGCGCCGCCGCCGCCGTACCCAGCATTCCTCCGCTGAGTAGGAGGCCAGGATGGCCGCCCAGCATGCTTCTGCTTCTCCTCGCCTGCGCCGCCAGTCCCGCCCTGTGCGGGTAGCGGCGGAACGCTATACCGTTCGCGATGTCGTTGCGGTGGCTCTCATAATAGTGGCAGTTGTCGTGTTGGCGGCGGTCACGTGGGTGACGGGAGGCCGGTCCCACGCCGTTCTCGCCCGTGGCGGGCAAGTACAGAGTGGTGCTCCTATTACGCGTGAACCAACTGGGCTGGTCGTGGTGTGGCGGGCCCCATCTCCGGTGACCGCCACTCGGCTGGTGCGCGGTCCGCTCACCGCTGGCCCGGTGGTGCTGACGGGCACGTTTGAGGCTGTTACTGCGCGCAGTCCGATGACGGGCGAGATGGTGTGGGAGTACCGGCGTGGTATTCCTTTGTGTGCGCTGGAAGCCGCGTGGGGCGGGGCGGTTACTGTCTGGGACTTCCCTGGTGGGTGCGGCGATGTCATGCTTATTAAGGGCGATGGCGGGCGGTATGGACCCTCTCGGTCTGGTTTTGCAGCTGGTCCACGTCGGATTGTGACCGGCGGACAACATATTCTTTCCTATGGACCGCACCAGGTGGAGTCCTGGCGCGCTGATTTGGTGCGAACGATGCTGGTGGGTCCCAGCGAAACTCCCTTGGAACCAGATCAAGCACAGCAGCCGGTGTGTGACGTCGTGGATGCTACCGAGAATGATGACACGGTGGGTGTGCTGCGGCGGTGTCCTGGCGATGCATCCCTGCGATTCACCTTCTTTAACGCTGTTCCGAAGGAGGATGTCACTCCTGAACTAGAGGGGAGCTGGTTGACGGGTGCGCACCATGGAGCGGTGCTGGAAGTCACTGATTCTCGAGCTTTGCTCTATTTAGCCGAACCTACCCCACGTTTTGTCGTGTTACGCCATTCGCGTCGGGAGAGTGCCGATGAAGCTGCGCGTACGACAGTGCGGGTACTCGAGATGACTCGTGCGGAACATGGGCGGGCGGCGTTACCGGGTATTCCGATTGTGCGGACTGATAAGTCCCTTTTCTGGAATGACGGTGAGAATCTCTACGCTTTCGATGCAGAGACTCTTGCGCCGAAGTGGAGTGCTGCGCACGTGGTGGGTACACCGGGTATTCTGTCGAGCCTGATGGGTTCCCCACATTGGTTGGTCGCTCCGGTGCGTGGGGGGCTCGCATTGGTGGATGGAAATACGGGTAAGCGGGCTCGGTTGTTGCCAGTTGCGGGGCCGGCAATCCGCAAAGTTGTGGTTATTGGAGGCATGATTGTGGTCCAGCAGGGTGACACTATCCTGGGACTTTCGCCTTTATGGGATGTGCATTAGAGGTGTCAAATCAGGATTTGTGAAAAATCCTGTTGTTTACTCCCCGGTAACATAAACTCAGCACACAGATTGCGGTGTCCCTTTTTAGGACTTTTCCCAGGAAATGCATTTACCTGCATTTTTAGGAAAAGTGAGACCCACTTCTCATATCTCATCTAGTGACTCAGATCATAGGTGAATTTACACTGTGGCTTTCGTCACATTAATGAAAAAATCTCTTGACATCCATCTTAATCGTGACAAGATTTAACGAGTGTGCAAAGAACACCCCCGTTCTTCCCATAACTTCTCTAGCTTAGATGCAATAAGCAACTCCCCCAAACTAACGACTGCAATATTTTGTGACTTTTTCAGTAAGGAGCATCGACTATGGATTGGCGCCATGAAGCACTCTGCCGCGACGAGGACCCGGAACTCTTCTTCCCCGTAGGAAATTCTGGTCCCGCGCTGGCGCAGATTGCCTGCGCAAAGCTGGTCTGTAATCGCTGCCCGGTGACCAACCAGTGCCTCGCGTGGGCCATTGAATCCGGTCAGGATGCCGGTGTCTGGGGAGGCATGAGCGAGGAAGAGCGGCGCGCCCTCAAGCGTCGTAAGGCTCGCGTCCGTGCCCGCAGCACCGTCTAATTACAACCACTTTACGATCGCCTCACTTCTCCAGTGGGGCGATCGTTTTTATCTAATTGCACTGAACCGCCCGGTAATGAAAGAATAATTTTCGTTCCAATTTGTACTGACACTTCGACGACCTCGTGGTTCGATTCGGAGGATGGTGCACACCAAACGAACCAAGGAGGCAACTATGGGAAAGCGTGGACGCAAGAAGCGCGCCCGTAAGGGCAGCAAGGCCAACCACGGAAAGCGGCCAAACTCTTAAGTCGCGGACAGGCTTGGTCTACCGAGCAGCCCGCTTAGAACGCTTCAGGCGCCTCCCGGATGCTTTCGGGAGGCGTCTTTTTCAACGCTGGGCTAGCTGTTGAGTTCTTCTCCATCAGCAGGCAGTTCACTGTTAGAACAGTGAATATACGATAACAGGCGAAGACGGAGATTTTCCGGAGCATGTTCCGCACACGCGTAATGGAGTTTGCCGCGCAGTTTCGATTCCACCTCGAGAAGCTCCGCGCCACACGGGCACTCCGCCAGTTCCTCCCCCACTTCTGCCGCCAACTCATCGTCATCATCTAGCTGGTGCAACATTCGCTGCACTTCATAAACGACGACGGAGCAGTCCAACGAGGAGTAGTCCGACACATGGGGGTCCAATAGCGCGTATGCGCGGTTCACCGGACAGGACGACGACGTGGGGTTACCGGAACATCCACAACCATTAGTGCCACAGTGGCTGGCATGCTCCTGCTGTGAGGCCAGCAAATTACGGCGACGACTGCTCACAGTTCTCCCCCCTCTCCACCAATACCGGCGGCTAGTGCGATATCTCGAAGCGACTCACGCAGCTGCTTCCGTCCACGGTGTAGACGAGACATGACCGTTCCGATGGGAGTGTCCATGATCTCTGAAATCTCCTTATAGGGCAACCCCTCCACATCCGCGTAGTACACCACCATACGACGATCCTCCGAAAGCTCATTGAGCGCATGCTTAATAGTCTCGTCGGGAAGATTATCCAGGGCCTCTACTTCGGCGGACCGGAGACCTGTGGCGTGGTGGTTCGCTACCTCAGCAACTTGCGCGTCCGTCATCTCTTCCGCGGGGGAATGATACGGCTGGCGTTGCTTCTTCCGATACGTATTGATGTACGTATTCGTCATGATGCGGTAGAGCCAAGCTTTAAGATTGGTGCCTTCTTTATAGGAAGCGAAGGAGGAGAATGCCTTCGCGTACGTTTCCTGCACGAGGTCTTCAGCATCGGCAGGGTTACGCGTCATCCGCATTGCTGCACCGTAGAGTTGGTCCAAGAGAGGCAGTGCATCGCGCTCAAAACGTGCGGCCAACTCGGTAGGGTTTTGAGCGGAGCGAACTGGGGCAGAAGCGGTACTGACGGGATTAACCTTTACTAGCAATGCACGACACGGAGGGCGCCGGGCGGGAAGAGCACTACCCCTTAACCCTAATGGGTAAGGGTCGCTCTTAGCGAGCAGGACAGTGTCAAGAATTCGTACCGACTCTTGGTTCGGCCTACACAAAATTGGGCTGTCTAGGATGCCAATGGCCATTCTCCACCTCCTTCCATCCACCTCAACACCCCCCAAATAGGTGATATTCCGTCTCATACCAAGAGTTGCCGAGAGCGTACAAGTAAAGTGAAGGGCGTGAATAAAGCTGCTTCAACCCCCGCTAACACCCCTGCTCTTGCTGCTCTCGCCCACACCTCACTCAACTACCGCGTGCACACCTACGAGAACGAGTCAGAACACTACGGCCAAGAAGCCGCACAGGTGATGGTGGACCGGCTGGGCATCGAACCAGAACAGATCTATAAAACCCTCATCATTGAGCTTTCCGGCACCCTCGCCCCCGGTGAGTCACCCCTCGCAGTTGCCATTGTCCCCGTCACCACTACTCTCACCGTGAAAAAGGCTGCGACGGCTCTGGGCGCGCACAAAGCACGTATGGCTGCCGTTGCCCTCGCCGAGAAAACAACGGGATACGTGGCTGGCGGTATCTCTCCATTAGGCCAGAAGCGAGCACTCCGCACTGTTATCGACGAAAGCGCCTTGTTGTGGGACACCATTTTTGTGTCTGGCGGACGGCGCGGCTGCGACCTGGAGATCGCACCTGGTGACCTCATTACCCTAACGAACGCGATAGTCGCCGATATCGCAGCACAATAGCAGGACTGCCACACCCCTATGTACTAGTACATGCGCATTTTTATACCTCTCGTACAATTTCCTATATTCGCAGTTCTATACACATTTTACGAATAGAGCAGAGAGATTCTCGCGGCTACCGAATCGCCCAGAGTGAACGTAGAATAATTTTTTAGAGACAATGTGTCGCTTAAGCTATTCTTAAAAGAGAAAGACTAAGTGTAGCCAACCCTTATTAAGGCTCTTCACGTCCGCATCCACAGAACACGGGATTGGAGTACTCCATGGCGAAGACCACGAAGACGAAGAAATCTCCGAAGGAACCACTGGGGACACGCGCTGGAACCCGCGTCATCCGCCTCGCTCTTCTCTTGGGACTCATCACCACCGCAACCACCGGAGGCCTCTTTGTCCTTCTCGGCACCGTCATTGACGCTGCCAACAACGGCACAGATGTCAGCGGTGGCACCATCACCGGCATCATTGTCCTGGCGCTCGTCTCCATCTTCATCGTCGGGTTCAGCCTCTTCCTCACACAGACCTCCGCCGTCTGGGAAGAACTCCACCTTCGCCACAAACTCGTCAACCACCTCATGAGCCTCGGCACCCAGGAACGCTCCGCAGAACGCACTGGTAGCATCGTCAGCCTGCTCACCGACGATACCGAACGCATCTCCTATTACCGGCAGACCTTCCTCGGCCCCATGATCGGCTCCATGTTGGCCCCCGTCATCACCATCCTCATCATCGGATCGACCATCGACTGGGAAATCGCCGGCTGGCTCTCCCTCACCATCCCAGCGGTGCCCATCCTCATCGGCAGCTTTGAAATGGTGTTCAGAAAAGTCTCCGGCAAGACCGTCAGCGCCCGGTGGGAACTCTCCTCCACCTACCTGGACGCCATCCAAGGCCTCACCACCCTGCGTACCTTCCGCGCCGCCAAACGCATCGCCAAACAACTCGCAGATATTGGTGAAAGCAACCGCGTCAGCATGATGAAACTCCTCTTCGGCAACCAACTGGTCATCTTCATCGTCGACGCCGTCTTCTCCCTGGCCATGATCACCCTCTCCACTTTCCTCGCCTACCAAGCGCTCCGCGACGGAAACATCACCATCGGGCAAGCCGTCGCTGTCGTCCTCCTCTCCACCATCATGCTGGAGCCCCTCGATCGCATCGGCCAATTCTTCTACGTCGGTATGGGAGGCCTCGCTGCCCAGCGCAAAGCTCGCGCCTTCCTCGCCGAAAAACCCGCCTACCAGATCATCAGCGAGGAAAAGCGGGCTGCCGACCCCACCGTCCACCAGGACGCTGCCGCCAGCGCACAGCCCGGCGCCATCACCCTTCACAACGTCACTTTCGCCTACAGCGCCGACGACGATGCCAAACAGGTCCTCCGCAACCTCAACCTCGACATTGCCCCCGGTGAACATGTGGGCCTCGTCGGTACCTCCGGGGGCGGAAAGTCCACCCTGGCTGGCCTTGTCCTGGGCGATCTCGTCCCTCGCACCGGATCCGTCACTGTGGACGGAAAGATCGTGGGTGAAGTACCAGCCGCACAAATTCGCTCTGGCACTGCCGCCGTCAACCAAACCACTTGGCTCTTCACCGGCTCATTGGCAGACAACCTCCGCATCGCCAAAGCCGATGCCACCGAGGAAGAAATGTGGCACTCCCTCGACACCGCTGCCCTCGCCGAAGACGTCCGCACTATGCCGGACGGCCTCAATACCGAGGTGGGCGAACGAGGCTACTCACTCTCCGGCGGCCAAGCCCAACGTCTCGCCATCGCCCGCGCCATCCTCGCCGACGCCCCCATCATGGTGTTCGACGAACCCACCTCACACGTCGACATCAACTCGGAAGCGGCCATCCTCGCCGCCATGGAAAAAGTAGGCCACGGCAAGACCGTGCTCACCATTGCCCACCGCCCCACCGCCCTCCGCGACGTGGACCGCGTCCTCGTCCTCAAAGACGGCAATCTCACAGAGGAGAAGCAGGCATGATCAAGCGCTCCGAACTCGCTCGTCAACTCGTTAGCGTCACCAAACCCGTTATGTGGCCGCTCATCCTGAGCACCCTCTGCCGCATCGTCGACCAGGTGCTGGGGATCGTGCTGCTCTCCCTCGGAGCCTGGGGCCTCGTCACCATCGGACTCGAGTACACCCAACCCACCCCTGACACCGCCGCCATCAGTCACGCCGCCGGAGTGACCTTCGGATGGATGATCGGCATCGCCTTCATCAAGGCCCTCATGCGCTACCTCGAGCAATTCCTCGGGCACTTCTGCGCCTTCCGCTCCCTCGAGCTTCTGCGCACCGACTTCTTCAACAAGATCTGGCCGCAGGCCCCTGCCATCCAACACACCACCAAATCCGGTGACCTGCTGGCACGCGCCACCAAAGACAACGACCGTATCGAAGTGTTCTACGCACACACCGGCGCCCCTGCCATCGCTGCCGTCGTCGTACCCCTCGGTACCCTCATCTGGCTCGGCGCCAGCATCAGCTGGACCGCCGCCCTCACCATCCTGCCTTTCGTCGCCCTCGCCGCCTACGTCGTGCCCTTCGCTTTCTCCGGCCCCGCGCACCGCGCCGCCCGACACATGCTACGCATCCGCGGCGACCTCACCCAGCACCTCACTGACACCACCCAAGGCATGCGGGAAGTCCTGGGCTTCGGCTACGGCCCCCGCCGCCTCACTGAAACTGATGCCATCTCGCAACAGGTAGGAGAAGCAGCCTTCGCGAACCGCCTCACCTCTGGCATCCGCCGCAGCCTCTGCGAAGGTTTACGACTCTTCGCTGTCCTCACTACCGTGCTCGTTGGGGCAAACGCCGTTCGCGACGGAAGTCTCAACCTCCCCGACCTCGCCATCTGTGCCACCGTAGCGCTAGGAGTATTCACCCCCGCCCGCGGTACCGAAGACTTTGCAGACGACCTGGAACGCTCCTTCGCAGCTGCCGAGCGCATGAGCATCATCAAGTACCGGGAACCCTTCGTCCCTGACAGCGGCGACCCCATGCCCGCAGGCTCCATCGACACCATCAGCTTCCGCCACGTCACCTTCACCTACCCGGGAATGACCGACACGGTCCGAGACCTCGATGACGCCGACCGAGGTGTCACCGTCCAGCAAGTCCGCAAACAAGCTCTCCGGGATGTCTCGGTAGACTTCCCCGGCGGCCAACACACTGCCGTCGTGGGCGTTTCCGGATCCGGCAAATCCACCATGGTGCACATGCTGCTGCGTCACTTCGACCCCGATGCCGGCGAAATCACCATCAACGGTGCGCCTACCACCAGCATCAATCCCGATGACCTCCGTGCTGCCGTCACCGAAGTGAGCCAAGCCAGCCACCTCTTCAACACCTCCATTGCAGAGAACCTGCGTCTAGCCAAACTCGATGCCACCGACGACGAGCTATGGGAGGTCCTCCGCATCGCAGGAATGGACCGAGACATACGGAACAGTCCGCGCGGTCTTGACACCCCAGTGGGGGAATTTGGCACCGAACTGTCCGGTGGGCAGGTGCAACGACTCACCATCGCACGTGCTCTCCTCACCGACGCCCAGGTGCTCGTGCTGGACGAATACACCTCTCACCTTAACCAGGAGCTGGCCCACCAGGTAGGCGAACAAATAAAGGCAGCCCGCCCCAACGCCACCATCATCGAAATCACCCACCAGCCCGCCAGCGCCCTCGACGCCGACAACGTCATCGTCATGGAAGAAGGCCGCATCGTGGAACAGGGCGAACCACACACCCTGGCAGCAGACAAGAGCAGCATCCTGGCTCGTCTCCTGCAACGCTGGGATGACATGGAAGCTGCTGCCGCACAGCACTAACCTCCGCCCTGCGCGTGCGATAATGGAGACATGAGTCCCACCTTGTACGCCGCACCCTATGGTGCCACCCCTGTGTCCGCCACCGTGCACGTACCCGGCTCTAAGTCGATCACTAACCGTGCCCTCATCCTCGCCGCACTAGCAGACGGCCCCTCCACCATCACCGGTGCCCTCCGCAGCCGCGACACCGACCTCATGATTGAGGCGCTACGGAACCTTGGCACAGAGATCATCGACGTCATCCCCGACAATGCCCGCGATAACTACATCACCCAGGCGGACAGGCGTCCCCGCGCCACCACTCTGCGGGTCATCCCGCACCCCCTCACTGGTGGCCACGTCTACTGCGGACTTGCCGGCACTCTCATGCGCTTCCTCCCCGGCGTAGCTGCTCTTGCCACCGGCGACACCTACTTCGATGGCGACGAACAAGCCAAACAGCGCCCCCTAGCCACTGTCCTTGACGCCCTCCGAGACTTCGGCGTCGAAATCACGGGCAACAACCTCCCCTTCACCGTCTCTGGCACTGGCGCAGTCCAAGGCGGCGACGTCACCATTGACGCCTCCGCCTCCAGCCAATTCGTCTCCGGCCTCATGCTCTGCGGTGCCCGCTTCGCGCACGGCATCCGCATCCACCATGAGGGCAAAGAGGGCGTCCCCAGCCAACCCCACCTCATCATGACCATGGACATGCTCGCCAAACACGGCATCCATGTCGATACGAGCGCCCCCAACACCTGGTCAGTTCCCGCCGGAACACTCCACGCCTACGACTGGACAGTTGAACCCGACCTCTCCAACGCCACCCCCTTCCTGGCAGCAGCCGCCGTCACCGGGGGCAACATCACTATCGCAGACTGGCCCACCGACACCACCCAGCCAGGCAACGCCATCCGCGACATCCTCACTCGCATGGGCTGTCGGGTAGAGCTGAGCGATGCCGGCCTCACCGTCACCGGCCCACAGCAGCTCCACGGCATTACTCTCGACATGCACAGCATGGGAGAACTCGCCCCCACCGTCGCCGCATTAGCTGCCTGCGCCGACTCCCCCACCGAACTCAGCGGCATCGCCCACCTCCGCGGACACGAAACCAACCGGCTCAACGCTCTCGTTATGGAGATCAACAGGCTGGGAGGAGATGCGGAAGAAACCGCTGACGGGCTCATTATTCGCCCCGCCCAACTGCAGGGCGCTGAATGGCGCAGCTACGCAGACCACCGTATGGCCACCGCGGGAGCCATTGTCGGGCTCCACGTCACCGGTGTCACGGTCCAGGACATTGAGACCACCAGTAAAACCCTCCCCGGGTTCGCAGACGCCTGGAGCGCCCTGACAGGAACCGCCGCGATACCCACGGAGCAGACCCACAATGACGCCCCCACCGATACCTCCTCGGGCCACCCCGGCGCCTCCGGCGCGCCACAGCGCACAATGGAGGTGTGGCTCTGAGCGCCCAGCACCGCGGCCGCAGCACCCGCGATTACGACGAATCCGATGTCAAGGTACGCGCTAAGCGCACCTCCCGCCCCCGCACCAAAAAACGCCCCAGCTACCACAACGCCGTCACCGCCCGCATAATCACCATTGACCGCGGCCGCTGGGGCTGCGCACTACTCTCCGATGCGCCCTGCAACACCGCCGACCCCACCAGCGGAATCAGCCCTGCCGGCACCCACATAACGTGCATCCGCGCCCGCACTCTGGGACGCGAGCGCATGGTGGTGGGCGACATTGTTGACGTCGTAGGCGACCTGTCCGGCAGCCCCGACGCCATCGCCCGTATCGTCCGGCTCCACGACCGTGACACCGTCCTACGTCGTACCGCCGACGACACCGACCCCTACGAACGCATCGTGGTAGCCAATGCGGACCAACTCCTCATCGTCGTAGCTGCCACCAACCCCCCACCCCGGGAGGGGTTCGTCGAACGTGCCCTCGTCGCAGCCTACGCGGCGGGTATTCGCCCGATCCTCTGTATGACCAAAAGCGACCTGGCTGACCCCACCGACTTCCTCACCCAATTCACTGGGCTTGACCTGCCTGCGGTCGTGTGTGGCACAGACGACCCGACCGATGAACTCCTCACCTATCTCGAAGGACACGTCACCGCCCTCATCGGCCATTCTGGGGTAGGTAAATCGACACTCGTCAACCGGTTGGTTCCCGCCGCAGAACGCCCCACCGGGGATGTCTCCAAAGTGGGGAAAGGCCAGCACACCTCCACCCAATCCATGGCGATGGAGTTGCCGGGTGGCGGCTGGGTCGTAGACTCCCCCGGAATCCGGTCCTTCGGCCTCGCACATGTCACGGTGGAGACCGTCGTCGCTGCTTTTGACGACCTATCTGCCCTGGCAGAGCATTGCCCGCGGGGGTGTACCCACCGGGGTGAACCCTTCGATAAAGACTGTGCCTGGGATGCTGCGCTGGCGAAAACACCCGCCGATTCGCCGCTGGCCCGCCGGATTCAGGCGGTCCGACTGCTCCTTATTGCGCTCCACAGCAATGACACGTGGGCCTTGGGTATCGCCCAAGACTAGACGCGACAGACAGAACCCCAGGTAGCTAGGCAACACTCGGCATATCGCGGAGCACGTGCTTCCGCAATTAGGACAGGTCGAGGAGGAATGCCACCTCTTCCGGCGCGTACCAGGCGAGTTCAAAATCCTCGGCATCCCCCACGGTAAGCTCCGCATCCTCATCACCGAGGTCGGCAGCGTCAATAACGGCGACAGCCGCTGCCACTGCGTCCGCCGCCATATCAAGGTCGACGTGCACAGCAGCTACCGTCCGCGCTGCCACACTGTCGTCAGCGAGCCGCACCACTGCGAGGTCTAGGTCGGGACGGCAGGTGACGAGGACATCGTCGACATCAGCGGAAATGACGACTCGTTTCCGGGCGGCAGCCCCCACCGGAACCGGGTCCCCCGCTGCTCCGCTCAGGAGGCGCAGTGATGCACGGGCCGCATCCTGGAACGCAATGTGCTCTAGTTCTTCATCATCACCAGACACATAATGCTCCCGCAGCGTCGGGGTGAGGGCGAAAGCGGTACCCCCACGTACCGGAACTACCGCCTCATCCACATAACGCTGCAGATCCGTCAATAAAGCGGGAATGTAGATACGCATTAGTGCAGGTTGAAGAGGGGCCGAAGTTCCGCTTCAGTGCGGTCATAAGCGGTGTACAGCACACCGATCAGACCCGCACGCACTGCTGCATGAATATTCTCAATGGAGTCATCCACGCATACGCAGTCTTTGTGATCCTCACCCAAAGCTCGGCAGGCAGCATAGAAGGCTTCGAAGTCTGGCTTCTCTACCCCGATTTCCGAGGACAAGACAATTTCGTCGACGTATCCGGTTTCCTTCCACCGAGCTAGGTCCGCCGGTACGTCGAAGGAATCAAAGTTGGTAAGGACGGCAATGCCAATGCCGTTCATCCGCAGTTCGGAAAGGAGCAGTTTCCAGCCTTCGGCGTCGGCGGCAGGGCCTTCCAGAACGCCGGCATAATCAATGATCAATCCGCGCATAGTCACACCCTTAGTGTATACAACCTGGGGATCACGTGGTGTTTCTGGCTGCGGCGAACTCGACTCCCGGCAGGCAAACTTTTTTATTTTTCTTGCACTGTGGGATGACGAGTCCCAAACCATATGTGAGCTGCAAATATTGTGGTGTTTTCTAACCCCAGCGTCCATCTACAGGGGCGAGCAGGCAAAGTAGCATCCCCACACGACACGCACATTTGCGACAATCCCGGCACGCTTCTCACGATAAGGACCCCCAGTGCCCAGTTCTTCGGACTACCACAACACCAGCTCGACGCTCAGCGCCGTCCCCACTCAGCAGCCCGTGCCGCACCCCTCCGCTGACAGGTTCCAGTTCGCACACCCCTACACCCATACCCCCGCATGGGCGCATAGTACCGTCACAAGTACTCCTGCCCCGACGGCCCCTCCTTCGGAACGTCACAACTCGGAGACCCCTGCCTCACAGACTGACAGCTTACAGACGCCTACCGCTGATAGTCAGCAAAGGGCGCAGGCTGCCCCTGCACCCTCTACCATCAACGATCTGCTTGGAACGGGTGGTGGAACCAGCACCGCAGAGCTTTTCCGCCAACCCCTCAAGCCACAGGACTACCGCTCCTCCAGCTCCTTCGCCCAGAAGGCCATCAGCCAACTGTTGGAAACAGTTGACCGACGCCGCCCCTTTGGGCATCTCCGCGGCTTCGTCACCCCCGACATCATGGATATCGTCGAGCAGTTCTCTACTGGGCGAAGTCGCGCCATCATGGAACTTGCCGGCCCCTCCCTCACAACTCCCGGCGCACCGGCTATGCAACCTGCCCCCTTGCGACTGCTGCGGCTCCATCTGCGTGCCCGGCGTCTCAATGCTCAGGAATCTGCGGCCGCGCGTGCTCTGGAGCGCGCCCTTCCCCCTGGCTATCAGGCGGCGGTACGTCCCGGCCAACAGCCCAAACCCACCAGCGCCATTACCGCAGATGCGGATCTACGGGTGGAAGTCTGTGGCACCTACCGGGATGGGGCACGGGTCAAGGCGTTCGCGGGAGCTGCTGAACGGTGCGAAAGCAAGTGGCGGCTAACCTCTTTCAACTTCGTGTAGCAGCCAGTTACGACTACCGAACGCACACCCCTGGCGCACTCTCCTGCCTATGAGGTGGAGCGATTGTCCCGCGAGGCAACAGACTGAGGGGAGGGCCAGCTGTTGCTGGCCCTCCCCTATCACATCTGAACTCATAGGTTGACCACCTCCACCAGGCGGCCAACCGAGTGAGGCTACTGCTGCACGTTGCCCTTCTTCCGGGCGGCACGCTTAGCGGCGCGACGCTGAGCACGGGAACCATAAACCGTAGAGTCATTCTGGTTCGCTAGCTGGCCCTGCTCATTCGGGCCGGCCAGGCTCATCGCGGCAGCACGAAGAGCAGCTTCCGCTTCGCCCTTCGCGCGAATCGTGCGCTGCATTTCTTCCTCATCGGCACGACGCTGGGCTTCCGAACGGGTATCGGCAGGTTCCACACCCACCGAGAACAGGTAGGCGATGGATTCTTCCTTAAGACCATCCATCATGGTGTCGAACATTTCGAAACCTTCACGCTGGTATTCCGTCAGCGGATCACGCTGGGCCATAGCACGCAGGCCAATGCCCTCCTTGAGGTAGTCCATCTCGTAGAGGTGCTCGCGCCACTTGCGGTCGAGAACCTGCAGCAGCACGGAACGTTCCACCTGGCGCATAGCGTCCGGGCCACCGATCTTCTCGATAGCTTCTTCGCGGGCTTCGTAGGCGGCGCGGGCGTCGGCGCGGATAGCTAGCAGCAGCTCATCTGCACTGAGGTCACCCGCCTGGCCGTACTCGTCACCGTCGATAAGATCCTGGTATTCGATACCGATCGGGTAGAGCTGACGCAGACCCGTCCACAGAGCGTCGAGGTCCCAGTCTTCCACGTAGCCGTTCTCGGTAGCGCCTTTCACGTAGGCCTCCAGCACCTCGTCGAGCATGTTCTCAACCTGCTCCTTGAGGTCTTCGCCTTCCAGGATGCGCTTGCGCTCTGCGTAGATAACCTGACGCTGCTTGTTCTGGACGTCGTCATACTTCAGAACGTTCTTACGAATTTCGAAGTTCTGGGACTCGACGGAGGTCTGGGCATTCTTAATTGCCTTGGTGACCATGCGGGAATCGATAGGCTGGTTGTCGGGAACCTGCAGACGCTCCATCAGGGTTTCCACCGCACGACCGTTGAAGCGGCGCATGAGATCATCACCCAACGACAGGTAGAAGCGGGACTCACCCGGGTCGCCCTGACGACCGGAACGACCGCGCAGCTGATTATCGATACGGCGAGATTCGTGACGCTCCGTACCGATAACGTATAGGCCACCAACCTCGCGCACCTTCTCGGCAGCTTCTTCTGCCTTCTTGCGCTGGCGGACGATCTCCTCTTCCCAAGCGTTCTGGTAGGCTTCCTCGTCCTCCACCGGGTCGAGGCCACGCTTGCGGAGTGCCGCATCAGCCAGTACGTCAGGGTTACCACCCAACACGATATCGGTACCACGGCCTGCCATGTTGGTGGAGACAGTGACAGCGCCTACTCGTCCGGCGGACGCAACGGTAAGAGCTTCCTCAGCGTTGCGCTTGGCGTTCAGCACGTTGTGCTTAATACCACGCTTCTGCAGCAGCTTGGAAAGGTATTCGGAGCGCTCCACGGAGACGGTACCAACCAGCACCGGCTGGCCTTTCTCATGCCGCTCAGCGATGTCGTCGGCGACGGCCTCGAACTTAGCTTCCTGCGTCTTATAGACGAGGTCGCGCTGGTCTTCGCGGATCATCGGCATGTTGGTGGGGATAGGAACCACGCCCAGCTTGTAGATCTGGTAAAGCTCGGCAGCTTCCGTCTCGGCGGTACCCGTCATACCGGCCAGCTTGTCATACATACGGAAGTAGTTCTGCAGGGTGATGGTGGCCAGAGTCTGGTTCTCCGCCTTCACCTCCACGCCTTCTTTAGCCTCGATGGCTTGGTGCATACCTTCGTTGTAGCGGCGGCCAGCCAGGGCGCGGCCGGTGAACTCGTCAATGATGAGTACCTCGCCGTCAACGACCATGTAGTCCTTGTCGCGGGTGAAGAGTTCCTTGGCCTTAATGGAGTTGTTGAGGTAGGACACCAGCGGGGAATTGGTGGACTCGTAAAGGTTGTCGATACCGAGCTGGTCCTCCACAAAAGCCACGCCTGCCTCGGTAATACCGACGGTGCGCTTGCGAATGTCGACTTCGTAGTGCTTGTCCTTCTCCATCATGGGAGCGAGGCGGGCAAACTCCTGGTACCACTGGCTGGAGGCGTCGGAGGGACCAGAGATGATGAGCGGGGTGCGGGCTTCGTCAATGAGAATGGAGTCCACTTCGTCGACGATGGCATAGTGATGCTCACGCTGCACCAGTTCGCTGGTGGAGTGCGCCATGTTGTCACGCAGATAGTCGAAACCGAACTCGTTGTTGGTGCCGTAGGTGATGTCAGCGTTATAGGCCTTGCGGCGCTCATCGGGGTTCATATTGGAGAGGATGACGCCCACTTCGAGGCCAAGGAAGCGGTGCACGCGGCCCATCCACTCGGCGTCGCGCTTGGCGAGGTAGTCGTTCACGGTAACGATGTGAACGCCTTTGCCTTCGAGTGCATTGAGGTAGGCGGGGAGCACGCAAGTCAGGGTTTTACCTTCACCGGTCTTCATTTCGGCAACCTGTCCCTCGTGGAGGGCGGCGCCGCCCATGATCTGCACGGGGTAGTGCTTTTGTCCGAGGACGCGCCAGGAGGCTTCGCGGGCTACTGCGAATGCTTCCGGCAGCAGGTCATCAATGGTTTCGCCGTTGTCGAGGCGAACCTTGAATTCCTGCGTCTTGGCGCGGAGCTGGTCGTCCGTCAGGTCGGCGTAGTCATCCTCAATGGACACAACGTAGTCCGCAAGCTTGCTCAGTCGCTTGACGACACGACCTTCACCGACGCGGAGAATCTTCGACAAAACAGCCACAGTTATAACGTCCTCATGTATTGACGGTTTGACGGGTATCTCGGTTCTGCTGCGTGAACAGAATAAAGACCGGCTGTACTGGTAAATACAGCCGGTCTCTATATTACTGATTATTCGCGATTTACATCATTCGCCGAGGGTAATAAGGCCATAATCATAGGCGCGACGACGGTAAACCACGCAGGGCTTATCGGTTTCGGAGTTGTGGAAGAGGAAGAAGTCGTGTCCCACCAGCTCCATCTGGTACAGCGCATCGTCGACCGTCATGGGATCATCAGGGTGCACCTTCTGACGGACAATACGACCCGGCAAAGCATCTTCGACCAGGTCAGCGTAAGTATCGACTTCGCCTAGCTCTGCTTCCGTGGGAGTGACGGCGGCGTCGCCGTCATTGACCTGAATGGCCTTGAGATCCTCTTCGATGAAGGCCGCGGATGCATCATGTAGCGAGGTCGGAGTGCGGTGGCCGGAACGTGAAATTCCGCGGCGGACTTTCACCTTGCGCAGGGAACGCTCGAGCTTATCGCAGGCGGATTCGAGCGCAGCGTAGAAGCTATCCTCAGCAGCTTCGGCGCGTACCGGGGCACCCTTGCGACGGCCAGTGATCTCAATGCGGTCACGGATGCGGGACTGGCGCGGATTCTTTTCGTGGCGGAGTTCTACCTCGAACCGAATGATGCTGGGATCGAGACGCTCCAGACGGGCAAGCTTGCCCTTAATACGATTGGCAAAGTGCTCTGGCACTTCAACGTTGCGCCCGTGAATGATGACTTGGGCGTTAGGAACGAGACCCTCCTCTTCGTCTGCCGTCACTGGCACTTCGAAGTCTTCTTGGGTGTCTTCCTGGATGGCATCACGCTTCGACATGACAAACCTCCTGTACGGGCCACCGCCCGCGGTCCACTAACGGTTGCCGCTGTCCACGGTGGCGTCGGTGGTACTGAAGTCTCCGAGTCCCTCTCCCGAGCATCTCGGTTCCTTCACTTTCCAATGTAGCGAGGTTTGTTTAGGAGTTCTTTGGGTTGCCATAACTATTGGCTTACTTTTCTGGCACAGCTCGACACACACTAGGCAGAAGCTAGCGTAAGCGCACCTCGCGGCCGCATCCCCATATGGTGAAGTGCGAAAAAACACTCGGCAAGCGTGGCACCAGTTGTTGTCACGTCATCTACCACGAGTATTTCCCAGTGCGAGAACACATTATGCGGTAGCCTGTGGGCCCGGCGCCGTACCGATTCAGCTGCCGACGGGGTTACCGATGCCGTTACCGCAGGAGTTCCCTGTGGAGTTACGGGTGCCGTCACTGGTGCTGTTACCGGCGGGGTGGCCGAAGGAGTAAACAGTGCCAGCTGAGTGGCAATATCCGGATCGCAGGTAATCGCACCAGCTAAGTTCGCCCGCCGCTGCTCTGCAGTCAAGCCCACTGCATCATGATGCGGTGCAGCACAGAGAAGCTCCGCCACCGCAATCTCCCCAGCCACACCTCCCAACACCCAATTGGTGGATGCCTGCTGCAGATAGCGCGCCATCTCCTCCCCCACTTCCCGCATATGGTGAAAACCGCGCTCGCACACCGCCTCCGCGGTAGAAGGAGCCGGCACAATCAACCAAGGACGTTCTGCTGGATGCAACAGCTCCCCAGCCTCCACCAGCCCAGCAGCCGCTTCTGCCAACGCCGCGCCAAAGGGAATGGCCAGACGGCGCCGTCGTCCCTCTTTGAACGCCACAATCCCCTCTGCCACCGGCCCCCCATATGGGCTTATGCTCCACACTGGGCACGGGACAAGCACCCGCGGACGTAGACGGCGTGCTGGGGCGGATAAATGGCGGTGGCAGCAGTCGCACCATTCCTCGCCCGGCGCGCCACAGCCGGCACACCGTACCGGCACCAAGAGTTCCCGCAGCCCCTGCGGCAGAAGTGGGGGCACGACGCCGCTTAGCCTTCCAACACGGGGATCGCGCGAGGAGAGTTCACCAGAGCAGGTACATCCTGCCAGAACCCTTCAGACCCCTGTTCCAGGCGCATCACGTCGCGACTGTCTTGCACGTAGATGCCGGTGGGGTTCGCGACCACCACGGAGACCGGGGCGGTGACGTTGCGAATCCCTAGTGGGGTGACGGAAGCCCCATCAATCGACACCATGAGAACCGGCTGATCCGTCAGCGATCCACCAACGAGAAGCTCAGTAGCAGTACGCCAGGCGACCGACAACACAACCTCATCGGAGGAGATATAGATACGCTGCGGATTCCGCAGTGACACTTCCCCATCACGGCTGGTATAGATGGTGGCAATGTAGAGTTTGCCGCCAGAAATGTAAGCCAGGCGCACTCCGTCAGGCGAAATGCTCAGGGTGTTGAAGTCGGGTTTGCGGGTGAGGTGGCTTGTATCGACCCGGGTGACCAGTGGCGAGCGCCCATCTTGCCACACAATCCGGTTGATGTGATCGTCACCAGAGACGATCCACATGTCTAGTCCCGTGGGCCCCCACGTGGGACGAGAGAAGCGGCTACCGCGCATCACAGAGACCAGCGGTCCGCCTACTGGCCCCATTTTTACCTCCAGCGGGGTGCGTTCTTTGTCGCGTACCTCTTCTACCACACCAATCATCTCGCCGCCACGGGAGAAGGAGGCAGAGCGAAGATCCTGTGAGTGCCCCAGCGGCCCCTTCACCGGTTCGAGGTTGGAGCTCACCTTCATAAGCCCATCGGACGTGATGGCGTGCAACTGCACCGGATTCTGGTGAGTCGCGTACATGGGGTCGTAGTGCACCACGTCTGCCGCGGTCCAGCCGTCCCGATGGTTTGGATCCAATGGGTTACCGTCCACGGTGATGTAAAAGGGGCCATGGATACGAGCCCGTTCGAAAGTGAAGATGATCTGGGCAGCCAAGCGACGACGAGACGCTTCCGAGCCTGCCTGGTAGTTGGAGATTTCGACGTCCACCCCATTGCCTTGCGCACCGGGAACCGCGGAAACATGTGCAGAGGCCGGAAGTTCACTGGCCACCATATCGTGCAATTGGGGTGATGGGTCCTGCACCAACAGTTGCATGAGCATATTGGGGAGGTGACTATCTTGGGCGTAGAGCCAGCGGGGATCGGGTACAACCCGGGAACCGGTGACATCCAGATAGTAGATGGACTGGGATTCGTAGGTGGCCATGAAGGCTTCGCGGTCGACGAGGAGTTCGTCGGGGAAGCGATCAATCAGCCACTGTTTGCCGTTGCGGTGCATCTTCACTTCAAAAGTGTGGGTGGAGAGGTTGGACCGGAAGGCACCTTGCTTGTCTACTTCACCCATTGAGCGGGCACGTACTTGCATGACCAGGCTGTTGGCATCGGGAGTGGCGACGGTGTTGACATCGATACGCTCAATGACTTTGAGGGTAGCTTGGTCGTCCCAGTCGGCGTTACCTTTGGCAGTGAGGAAGAGGCGCGCAGCAGCGTGCCGGTTGGTGGGTACTGCCGCAGCCCGCATAAAGTCCCGCAGGAGGAGATCCGGGGAGCGCCCGGGCTGTGGCTTGGGCGGGTTGAAGGTGATGGGGGTGCGCCGGAACTGTCCGAGGGACTGCGGTGGGGCATCCGACGGCAGGGCAGTGCATGCCGTCAGGGAGGCTGTGGAACCAGCGAGTAGGACGAGGGCACAGAGCGGGGCGAGGAGCTTCGCATGGCGGGACCGACGATCCATTAGTCATCCTCCTCCACAATATCGGGGTGATTCAGGTGTGAAGCGAGGAGGCCAGCTGTTGAATCGGGGACTTCTGCAAGCCCTTCCAAAGGTGCGGATACCGGCCCGATGCTGTTTTGCTCACTGGGGACGGTGTTGAGTTCCGTCTCACCGCTGAAGGGACGTTCAGCGGCGTCGGGCTGTGAAGCGGGGGGTTCCTGGAGGGGTAGTTCGCCACTAGTGGGGTCGGTGAGGTGGGATAGTTCCCCGGTGGGGTTGGCATTTGTCCTCCCCGCTGCGGTCTCGGAGTAGGCCTCCGCAAGGGGGATGTCGCCGGTGCGGTCAGTGAGGGAGACAACAGGAATCTCTCCACTGTGCGGGGTGACGGTGGCTGCGTCAGTACGCTTCGACTCGAGGTACTCGCTCAGGGGGATCTCCCCGGTGGCCATGGGTTCCGTCACTTCGACGGCGTCTCCCACAGGGAACCGCAGAGGGACGGGTGAACTTGTGACCGCATGTCCCGCCTCGCGTGGCAGGGTGAGACGGAAGCAGGTGCCTTCTCCTGGCATGCCCCAAGCTTCCAGCCGGCCTCCGTGTAGTTCGGCGTCCTGGGTAGCAATTGCCAAGCCCAGGCCGGTGCCACCAGACTGGCGGACGCGGGAGGGGTCGGCACGCCAGAAGCGGTCGAAGACTTTCTTTGCTTCGCCTGGTTTCAAGCCGACTCCGTGGTCGCGAACGGAGATGCCGACGGTATCGTCACCCGCCCGGACGGTAAGGATGACGGGTTTTCCTTCACAGTGGTCGTAGGCGTTGGCAAGCAGGTTGCGGAGGATACGTTCCACTCGCCGTGAGTCAACGTCGCACATCACTGGTATCTCTGGCATATCGATTTCGGCGGAGACGTCGGCCGACGCAGCCACACCGGACACTGCGGCAATAGCCGAGTAGACACAGGTACGGATATCAATGCGTTCCGAGTTCAGCTCCGCCACACCAGCATCGTGGCGAGAGATCTCGAGGAGATCATTGAGAAGAGACTCGAACTTGTCCAGTTCCTTCACCATCAGCTGAGAGGCACGGGCGGTACCGGGGTCGAGATCGTCTGCGTGGTCATAAATGATATCAGCCGCCATGCGCACAGTGGTGAGCGGGGTGCGGAGTTCGTGCGAGACGTCGGAGGTGAAGCGTTTCTGGGCCGACCCGAACTCCTCCAGCTGGACGATCTGTTGCTGAAGAGAGGCCGCCATCTCGTTGAAGGAGGTACCAAGACGGGCAAAGTCGTCTTCACCACGGATTTCCATTCGCGCATCTAGGTCGCCGGAGGCGAAACGCTGGGCGGCGTTTGCCGCTTGGCGAATGGGGCGCACCATCTGGCGGGAGACGAGGTAGGATGCGAAGCCCATGAGGATGACGATGAGCGTACCACCGGAAAAGAGGGTGGTGTTGAAGAGGTTGAGAGTGCGCTCTTCCCCTGCCAGGGAGTAGATGAGGTAGAGCTGGAGGTCCGGCATATCCACGTTGGTGGGTGTACCGACGATGAGGACTTTGGTGTCGCCCGCGCCCAGGTCCATATGGGAGTACTGGTAGGAGACCTGGTTGGAGCTGACAAAGTTCACCAAGGTCGGTGGAATTGCCAGATTGGAAGGGGTGGAAATAGCGGGACGGAGGCCATCCGCGGGAATGTAGAGAACCGGTACAAAGGAGCCGGCATTAGCGGACAGCTGTCCCGCCTGTGGCCCCTGGGCAGTGAGGACTGCAAGCGCACTCGCCATGCGGGTCTCGTCGGTGGCGGAGCGGTCGGATCCATTCAGCTGGGATTCCACAATGAGGCGGGCGGTGGAAAGGTCGCGTTCAGCACCGGCCACTTTACTGTCAAGAATACGCTGGGCAATCTGGGCGGAAAGGCCGAAGAGAGTGAGGGTGAGGATAAGCGTGGCCAGCACAATGGTGGTGGTGACGGTACGGAATTGCAGTGACTGCCGCCAGCGCTGCTGCCCTTCCCGGATTTTGCGGCGTCCCCAGCCTCGCAATACCCAAGGGAAACGCTGCTGACGCGGCCGCTGGGCTTTTTCGGCACGGTGTTGTTCTCGCTGTTCTTTCCGCTCCTTGCGGCGGCGGGCCCAGGAGGTGCGCTTCGTTCTGTCGGAAGCGGGTGTGGTGCTTTCCGACGCTTGGGCGGCGTTGTCGGTGTGCGCAGCTGCGGTGGCTTCCGCTGTGTCGCTGATGTCGTTGGGTTTAGTTGTGGCCCCCGGCGCTTCGCTATAAACGGAACCGCCCACCGTGGGCTTGTCAACCGGAAACTCTTGTGCGGAAACATCAGTGGCAGGAATATCGGCAGAAGGAAGGGAGTCCTGCGGAACACTCATGTCCACCGTTGCCGAGCCGTCCGTAGCATGGCGGTCCGGAAGAGGCCCATAGGAGATACCCCGTGTGCTACGGGTAGTAGCAGCAGGCGCCTCGGAGGCGGCAGAAGTGCCGTCACCGGGATGCCGCGGATGCCGGGGAAAAAACGTCATGGGTTAGTTTCCCGTACCAGCTTTGTAGCCGACGCCGCGCACCGTCACCACAATCTTGGGGTTTTCCGGATCTTCTTCGATCTTGGAGCGCAGACGCTGCACGTGCACGTTAATGAGACGGGAGTCGGTGGCATGGTCATAGCCCCACACATGCTGGAGTAGCGTCTCGCGGGTAAAGACGCGTCCCGGCTTGGAAGCCAGCTCCGTGAGAAGATCGAATTCCAGTGGGGTGAGGGAGACATACTTGCCGTCGCGGGTGACAGTATGCGCTGCCACATTGATGGAGACGTTGCCAATGGTGAGAATGTCGGAAGATTGCTCCTGGTTACTGCGCAGACGCGCGCGCACTCGGGCCACTAGTTCCTTCGGTTTAAAGGGTTTGGTGACGTAGTCGTCCGCTCCAGATTCCAGGCCGAGAACCACATCGATGGTGTCGGTTTTTGCAGTCAGCATAATAATGGGGACTGCAGAGGAGCGGCGGATTTCCTTGCAGACGTCCACGCCATTCATACCGGGGAGCATGAGGTCGAGCAGGATAAGGTCAGGGTTGATTTCCCGGTAGAGACGGAGGGCTTCGCTGCCGTCACCCACGATGGTGGTGCTGAAACCTTCGTTTTCCAGCACGATGCTGAGCATCTCGGCGAGAGCTTCATCGTCATCGACAACGAGAATGTGGGCCATAGCGGCTATCCCTTCTGCAGCTGGTCAATATCCGGTTCGATGAAGATCCGGTAGCGCTTCTGGTCGGTCCTACGGACGGCAGCTTCGGCCTCATCGATGGCGCGAGCGAGCTCTGCACTGCTGAGCTCTGGAGGTACCCCTATCTTAGCGGCAACGAGGACCTCGGCGGGGCCAAGATACTCAGTCTGGCAATAGATGACGCGCTGCACCTGCGGAACAGATTCTAGGGCGGCAACCAGGCGGTCAAAATCCTGCTCATCCAGGGATTCGCCTATGAGCATGGACTTCATTTCCACAATGAGCACAATGGCAATGATGATGAGCAAGATACCAATGCAGAGGGCACCCACGCCATCCCACAGGTGGTTACCCGTAGCCCACGACACCGATACACCGATGAGGGCCAGCACCAGACCGATAAGCGCACCAGAGTCTTCCATGATGACGACGATAAGGGACGGTTCATGGGTGTGGCGGATGAACTGCCACCAGCTGTCATCACCCTTTACCTTTTTCGATTCTTTCACTGCCGTAGCCAAGGAGAAGGATTCCAGAGCCAGCGCGACCACCAGGATGATGATGGCCACCAGGTGGTTTCCTCCCTCTTCGGTGCCCTGCAGCGAATGCATGATCTTGTTGACACCTTCCCCTACAGAAAACACTCCGCCCAGCAGGAAGATGACGAGCGCCACGATGAAACCGTAGAAGTAAATGTTGCGGGCGTAGCCGAACTGATGGGTGCGATCGGGGGCTTTTTCTGCCCGTTTATCACCTATGAGCAGCAGAATCTGGTTGGATGTATCGGCTACCGAGTGGATCGCCTCCGCCATCATCGAGGCAGCACCGGTGACGAGGAAGCCGACGAACTTGGCGATGGCAATACCAACGTTGGCGAGCAGTGCGGCAACAATGGCCTTTTTACCCCCAGAAGCGGACATGAGTTTTCTCCTGCAATAGCAAAGTAGACGAAATGGTGCGTGGAAAGAGCACTACTGTGCGGGAAGGGTTGACAGCAGCGTTTCTGCCACCGCGTGGGGGTCCACATCGGCGGCGACGGTCAGCCACGGACCTTGCCACTGTGATGTAGCGAGTGCACGGTAGGCAGCAGCGGTTCGTTCCTGCAGGGAACTATCCCGCTCGTAGAGGTCACGGGTACGAGAGGCATCGGAGGCTTCCCTGCCCGCCGCCCGCTCCCGAGCAAGGGAGACAGGCACATCGAGCAGGATGGTGAGGTCGGGCACGGGTAGTCCGAAACGGGAAAATTCCAGGTCGGCTACCCATTCAACAATCCCTCCAGGCTCGTCAATGGGCTGCTGGATACGAGCAGCAGAGTAGGCGGCGTTCGAGGCAACCCAACGATCCATGAGGATGATATGCGGCTGGTTCGTCGCCTCCTCGCGGGCAGCCTCAGTGAGCGCAGCCAGCCCCACTCCAGGATGGAGAGCGCCCTTGCGGTCTAGGGCGAAGAGCGTCGCCATTGCGTATGCACTCTCGACGAGATCCCCCATCTGCCCGTGGAGGGCAGCGGAGACAAGGTCTGCGTGGAGCGTCCCGTAGCGCGGAAAAGCGATACGGGACACCCGCACACCGGCGTTTCCAAGGGAGGCCGCCACTGCGCTTGTGAGCGTGTTCTTGCCAGCGCCGTCGACGCCTTCAATAGCAACTAACAGCGCGTTCTGGAACATGGGTCTCCCCTTTTACGGAAACGGCAGGCGGCAGAATTTAGTAGCGGTAGTGTTCCGGCTTGTAGGGGCCTTCCACATCCACACCAATGTATTGTGCCTGTTCCTTGGTCAGCGTGGTGAGCTTTCCACCGAGAGCTTCCACGTGGATGCGGGCGACCTTTTCGTCCAGACGCTTGGGAAGGCGGTAGACCTCCTTGTCGTAGTTTTCGGAGTTCTGGAAGAGCTCAATCTGTGCGGCAGTCTGGTCGGCAAAGGAGTTGGACATTACGAAAGAGGGGTGTCCGGTGGCGTTGCCCAGGTTGAGGAGGCGGCCTTCGGATAGCACGATGATGCTGTGGCCACGGCCGCCGTCCAGGCTGGGGTCGAAGGTGAAGAGGTCCACCTGCGGCTTGATGGGAGTGCGCTTTACCTTGGGGTGGTTTTCCAGGGTGGCCATGTCGATTTCGTTGTCGAAGTGGCCGATATTACCGAGAATGGCCTGGTCCTTCATACGGCACATGTGTTCAAAGCTGATGATGCCCAGGTTGCCGGTGGCGGTGACGACGATATCTGCTTGCTCGATGAAGTCATCCACGGTGACGACCGGGAAGCCATCCATGAGGGCTTGCAGGGCGTTGATGGGGTCGACCTCCGTGGTGTGGACGCGGGCGCCCTGGCCGTCGAGGGCTTCTGCGCAGCCCTTGCCCACGTCGCCGTAACCACACAGCAGCACAGACTTGCCGCCGATGAGGACGTCGGTGCCGCGGTTGATGCCGTCGATCAGGCTGTGGCGGGTGCCGTACTTGTTATCGAACTTCGACTTGGTGACGGCGTCGTTGACATTCATTGCGGGGAAGGGCAGGGTGCCTTGCTGCGCGAACTGGTAGAGGCGATGGACACCGGTGGTGGTTTCCTCGGTGACGCCACGAACGGTGGCACCCACGTTCTGGAAGAAGTTCTTGTCGGAGTCGGCTGCCAGGAGTTCCTCCAAGAGAGCCTTGAGGACCTTCTCATCCGCGGAGTCGCGGTCAGTGATGGGAGGTACCACGCCGGCGTTTTCGTAGTCCATACCAGTGATGACCATGAGGGTGGCGTCACCCCCGTCATCGAGGATCATGTTCGGGTAGGCGGAGGCGGGGTCTCCCTCGACGGCCGGCCAGTGCAGGATCTGTGAGGTGCACCACCAGTATTCTTCGAGGGTCTCACCCTTCCAGGCGAAGACGGGGACGCCCTTGGGCTCCTCCGGGGTGCCGTACTTGCCGACCACGATGGCGGCAGCGGCTTCATCCTGGGTGGAGAAGATGTTGCAGGAGCACCACCGTACCTGGGCGCCGAGTGCGACGAGGGTCTCGATCAGTACGGCAGTCTGGACGGTCATGTGGATGGAGCCGGCGATGCGGGCGCCCTTGAGTGGCTGTACGTCGCGGTATTCTTCGCGCAGCGCCATCAAGCCCGGCATTTCATGCTCGGCAAGGGTGATCTGCATTCGGCCAGCTTCTGCCAGGCTCAAATCGCGAACTTTAAATTCCAGTCCGTTGCGGGTGTCCACAACAAGTTCAGACATTCTTTCTCCTGCTAATGCTCATAGGGTCTCATAGGGTAGGGAACTCAGCATGCCGTCCGTGTGGAGACGCCGGGGCAGAAGTGGCTCCCGGCATGCAAGGAATACTTTACGGTACGCGTGCTAGGAAAACAGTTGCGGGGCTCTCACCAGTGGTAATGGCAGGGCGATCCTCCCAGGAACCGACCCATGCGGCCTGTCCTGCAGGCACATCCAAGTACTCGTCACCGGTCTGTGGGGTTAGGGTGACGGATCCTTCCGTCACCAGCACAATAAACGGTCCCTCTACTCCAATTTCGGCAGTGGCCTCCGCCTCCAGGCGGGTACGGCTGAGACGGAATTCGGGTACTGGAGTGAGGTATTCCACCGAGTCGACACCTTCTGTAGGGAGGATACCGTGGGTGGGGGCGATGACCGGCGCGGCTGGAGCGACGGGGTCAAGTAGCGCGTCGAACTGCAGCACATGCATAAGTTCGGGGACATCGACGTGCTTGGGGGTGAGGCCGCCGCGTAGCACGTTGTCAGAGTTGGCCATAATCTCGACGCCTACACCATGAAGATAGGCGTGCAGCATACCGGGCCCCATGAAGATAGCTTCGCCGGGCTCCAGTGTGATGCGGTTGAGAAGCAATGCGCAGAGTGCCCCCGCATCGACTCCGTACTCAGAGACGAGGTTGAGGTAGGTGGCGGCTTCGTCAACCCATTCGTCATTGGCGGCTACTAGGCGCTGTGCGGCCTGTTGGGTGGCGTTGATGCAGTCGTGCAAATGGCCCCGCGTCAGGGTAATGAACGTGGTCATCACGGCACGGATACCGTTAGCGTCGGGTTCTGCTCGCAGCATTTCTGCGAAGGGTTGCAGTTCGGCCACATGAAGGGAGTCAAAGAGGGCGAGGGTGTGCTGCGGGTCCCGGAATCCAGCCAGCGCGTGAAAGCGGGTGAGCCCAACAATAAGTTCTGGCTTGTGGTTGGGGTCGTGGTAGTTGCGGTCCGGGGCGTCCACCGGAACACCTTGTGCGTTCTCGCGTGCGAAGCCTTCTCGCGCTTGCTCCTTGCTGGGGTGGGCTTGCAGAGAGAGTGGTTCTTCCGCGGCCAGAAGTTTGAGGAGGAAAGGCAGATGGCCCTCATAGGTCTGGGAGATGGATGAACCAAGTTCGTGTGCGGGAGCGGCAGCGATGACGTCGAGAAGAGTGCGGGTGTGGTCGGCAGCCAAGTGAGCGGGGTCGCCCGTGTGAGTACCGAACCACATTTCTGCTTCGGGGTGTTCGGTGGGTGTAGGTGCTCCGCGCAGCGCGGCTAGCTCTTGATGAGAGCCCCAGGCATAGTTCCGGATAGCACCATCGAGTAGGTACATTATCGCCTTTCCAGTGAGGTGTATGACCTGAGGTCTGGTCCCTCTGCACCGACCGTACCAGTATCGCACCCAGACCGGCCGGCGCATGCGCTATAACCCCATGCCATACAGTCCTCTGTGAGTGTACTCGCCGTTACGTAACTAACAGTTTTTCAGCAACTCTTTACGACAACTTATAGGTTATCTTCAGGGTTCACTAAAGTGCCCCTGACCTGCGGATACATCCGTTACAGCAGGTAAAAAAGTGGTATTTACCACGATTCTGTCAAGGAACCGTCCGCCCCATCGAGATATTCCTCTTTTTTCGTGCAATCCCCGCTTGGGGGAAATCAATCCCCGCTAGACTTAATGGCGTTCGCGCCCCGCATTTAGGTGTGCGACCGAACTGTAGTTTTGCGTACAGAAACGAATAAGGCAGACCCAATCTGCATAACTAGGAGTTCAGCAGCTCGAGCCGCTGCGGAGCCCCGTTCCACCGTGATAGGAGGAGAGATGGATTCCCGTACTATGGCTTCCATCAATCTGCACGCCGTTCTGCGAGCCTGCGTTCCGCTCGTCGAGAACGACCCCGTTGCACGGGAAATCGTCAAGGACAGCAACATCTCTGTCCGTTTCGATATCCCAGGCATTGAACCCCGCACCCTGATCTTCGATCATGGCACTGCGCGCAGCGAAGCCCCCGGACCCTCCAAGCCGGATCTTCGCCTCGGTTTCGGATGCCCTGCCCACTTTAACGCCATGGTCGCCGGCAAGGGCATCCCGGTACCCCTTTGGGGCGTCCATCGCATGGGCTTCCTGCTTGGTCCCTTCACCAAGCTGACTGATCGTCTGTCCTACATCCTCCAGACCCCCGAAGGCGCCGCCCTCACCGCCGAGGAAGAGGACCTGAAGACCTTCCTCACCGCTAACGTTGCATTCGCAGCTCTCTGCGAGGTTGCCAATATTGACCCGGTCGGCCAAAAGTTGGCCCACGGCATGCGCGACGGTGCTCTGATCGTTGAGGTTCCCTCCGAAGGCATCAAGCTCGCCTGCCAGGTCAAGGATCACAAGCTGACCTTCTCCCCCGATGGTTCTCACACCGACCCCAACGCGTGGATGACCTTCGACAGCAAAGAGACCTTCCGCGCAGTGCTCGACGGAGCCGTCGACACCTACGCGCTCATTGGTCAGGACAAGCTCGTCATGAGTGGTGTGATTCTCAACATCGACGCCGCGAACAAGATGCTCGGACGCGTCTCCCGCTACCTGGCCTAAGGAGAAATATCCATGGAAATTTTCGATTACCCCAAGAACCGCGAGGCTTTTGCCCGCGCAACTAAGGTCATCCCCGGCGGTATTTACGGCCACCTCGGACCGACCGAAGGCTGCCACATCCCGGCTTCTGCCTACCCCTTCTATTCATCCCGCGCTAAGGGCGCCTACATCTGGGACCTCGATGGCAACAAGTTCATCGACCACATGGCTGCCTACGGCCCCATGATTCAGGGCTACGCCGATGAAGAGGTCAACGAGGCCGCCTTCAAGGCTTGCCGCAATGGTGACTGCGTCACCCTCCCCGGCACTCTCTCCATCGACCTCGCTGAACTACTGGTAGATACCGTTAACACCGCTGACTGGGCCCTCTTCGCCAAGAACGGTGGCGACGTCACCAACCTGGCTATGATGACCGCTCGCTCCGCCACAGGCCGCGACAAGATCATCATGTACAACGGCTCCTACCACGGCGTGAACATGTGGATGCAGCACGAAGGCGACCCGGGTGTGTCCGCCGCCGACGTGTCCAACAACATCTACATCGACTGGAACAACCTCCAGCAGCTCAAGGATGTTATCGCCGCCAACGAAGGTGAGATCGCCGGCCTCATCGCCATGCCTTACCTCCACTGCGCCTTCGGCGACAACATCCTCCCTGCCCCCGGCTACTGGGAGCAGGTCCGCAAGATCTGCACCGACAACGGCATCGTCCTCATCGTCGACGACGTCCGCGCCGGCTGGCGTCTGGACCTTCAGGGCTCCGACCACTTCTTCGGCTTCGAAGCAGACCTCATCTGCTTCTGCAAGGCACTCGCCAACGGCTGGAACGTGTCGGCTCTCTGCGGTAAGGAATCCCTCAAGGATGCTTGCTCCGCCGTTATGTACACCGGCTCCTACTGGCACACCGCAGCCCCGTTCGCTGCTGCCATCGCCAACATCAACAAGCTGCGCAACCACGAAGATGCTTGTGGCCACATGCGCATGATTGGCGAAGGCATCATGAGTGGCCTAGAGAAGGTTGCCGCCAACCACGGCTTCCACATGGTCACCACCGGTGAGCCCAGCCTCTTCTACATGCGTCTTGCTGACGACAACAACTTCAAGCTCCACCAGGAGTTTGTCGCTGAAACCGTCAAGCGTGGTGCCCTCATGGCCTCCCACCACAACCACTTCACCAACCTGGCCGAAACCCAGGAAGATGTGGACAAGACCATCGAGATCTGCGACGAAGCACTCTCCGTAGTTGCTTCCCGCCACCCGGATATGGGCTTCACCGCCTAAATCCGTTTCTCGTTCTCGAAACGACAAAGAACCCCCGCGCCACGGCGGGGGTTCTTTTTTGAGTTCTGCAGCGCTAGCTTAGGGCATTGAACTAGAGGCTCTACCAATGCGCAGAGTAGAGATAGACGACACCTCCTACCTCTAGCGACACCTAGGCACGGATAATGGCGAGGATCTCCTCCACTAATGCGTCCACAGCCTCTTGTGAACTGGCCTCCACGTTGAGACGCAGCAGCGGCTCCGTATTCGAGGCGCGCACGTTAAACCAATTGCCGTCCTTCAAATCGACGGTCACACCATCGAGACGGTCAACATTCTCCGTCCGGTCTGCAAATGCTGCCACCACAGCTTCTGTGCGCTCAGCCTGCGCCTCCGCATTCGCCAGCCGGGAGTTAATCTCTCCCGAGGCAGCATAGCGGTTGTACTTAGCCATCATCTCGGACAGCGGCTTATCCTGCTGCCCCAACGCTGCAAGCACGTGCATCGCCGCCAGCATGCCAGAGTCCGCCCGCCAGAAATCCCGGAAGTAGTAGTGGGCAGAGTGCTCCCCGCCGAAGATAGCATTCGTTTCGGCCATCTTTGCCTTGATGAAGGAGTGACCCACCCGGGTCCGAACCGGCTCTCCCCCGCTCTCGCGGATAATCTCTGGAACGGCTTTGGAGGTAATCAGGTTGTGAATGACGGCCGAGCCGGGCTCGCGTGCCAACTCTCGCTCTGCCACCAGGGCCGCGATAGCAGATGGGGACACCGGCTGGCCCTTCTCATCGACGACAAAGCAGCGGTCGGCATCCCCATCGAATGCCACACCGATGTCGGCCTTCACCTCAGGGGTAAACTTCTGCAGATCCACCAGATTCTTGGGATCTAGCGGATTCGCCTCATGGTTCGGGAAAGACCCATCAAGCTCAAAGTACAGTGCTTCCACGGTGAGCGGGAGATTCTCCCACACTGCCGGGACAGTGTAACCGGCCATACCGTTACCTGCGTCCACCGCCACAGTCAGCGGCCGAACGTCCTTCAAGTCAACCAGTTTGTTGAGGTAATCCACGTAATCGGGCAGCATATCTCGGTTGGTGACATAGCCGTGGGCACCACGGAACTCCGGTACGCCCTCCGCTAGCTCTCGGGAAATGGTGGCAAGGCCCGTGTCCTGGCCCACCGGGCGGGCACCAGCCCGGCAGAGTTTGATGCCGTTGTATGCTGCGGGGTTGTGGGATGCCGTGAACATGGCACCGGGCATCTGCAAGAGCCCGGAGGCACAGTACATCTCATCCGTCGAGGCGAGACCAATGTTCACCACATTGAGTCCTTGCGCGACGACACCTTCTGCGAACGCATCCACCAACTCGGGGCCGGAGTCGCGCATATCGTGTGCGACAACGACGCTAAGGGCGCCTTCCGACCGCATCAGACGGCCAAACGATTGACCCACTGCACGCACAAAATCGGTGGTGATCTGATCACCAACCAATCCGCGGACGTCATAGGCCTTAATGACATCGGCGATAAATGCGGAATCCCACCGAGGGGATGAAGCAGCAGCATTGCTCACCGGGATATCTCCTTCTTAGTGAATGCATTTAGACACACTAAGCCTACCGCCTTTCGGCGTGGAACCTGCCATCTTATGGTGGGCTAGATAAGCTAACACTATGAACGAGGACACCACGGGCCCCAATTCCCTGCCTCGGCGGCCGCTGACGAGCCGCCGGGCAGATCGCCGTGGGCGGGGTCCCCGTGGGCCCATCATCCCCCCGCAGGTTCCTCGCTACTGCACCCGTGCCTCCGCCTTCGATGAAAATGCGTTAGAGGCTTTTGCGCGAATTGACGCAACGTTCCACGACGAATTGGGGGATCTCGATCTCGCCGTCGATATGGTGCCACGGATGCGCCTCAAAGCCGGTGCTACCCTGTGGCCGGACTCAGTCGCTGCTGACGGGCCTATTCCCCTGGGCCGTGTTTTGCCCGCATCCTTTGATAAGTGGGGTACCCCTATCCGCCCGCGTATCGTCTTGTTTCGCAAGCCTATTGAGGAAAGATGTGAGGACGAAATGCAGATGCAGCGCCTTTTGCACGCTATCCTCAGCAAGCTGGTGGCTTATCACCTCAATGTGGAGCCGCAGCTTATCGACCCTCATTACGACGAGGGACCCCAGGTATAAGTGCACCGAGAGTGTGTAATGCTCTGTCGGTCGCGTGCCAGCTTGTCATTCCATCACAAATGTTTGAGGGCCTCCCATGGGAGGCCCTCAAACAAGGTCTTCAAGAATATTTAGATAGCGCGTTTCTTCAAGCGGCGACGTTCACGCTCCGACAAGCCACCCCAGATTCCAAAGCGCTCATCGTGCTCAAGTGCATACTCCAGGCACTCGTCACGAACTTCGCAGCTTTGGCAGATGCGCTTAGCCTCACGTGTGGAACCGCCCTTTTCCGGAAAGAATGCTTCCGGATCGGTCTGTGCGCAGAGAGCTCGTTCCTGCCATTCCAGTTCGACGGCAGTAATCAGTTCCTCGACACTCATGCTAGCGAGCGGCACAGCACCTGGAGCTCCGTAACTAGTCACGTAGCCTCCTGTCGTGTGTCGTGAAGATGCGCAAGCGGTTACTTACACACTTGTTATTACACCCAAAAACTGGCGCAAAAGCAACCTAAATCGGAATTCTCTAATATCGCAAATATGCGCAAATACCCGTCATTTCACCCCCGGCGTGTCATGAGATTTGTGGCATATCTTCTTAATCTTTAGAAAAATGCGCCTGACGTGCAGAAACGCTGCGATTTTCTGGGAATAACAACATTCACAGTCCGCAACCCACATCAGTTATTTTCCGTCACACCCGTCACACACGCTACCAAAAAAGTTGCCGCATCCCGCCTACTGACCCCCACAATCCTCACCCCTACAGCCAGGTATAAAGCAAAGGTTGAAGGTTTACTCAAGGCCGCTACCCAACCTCGGCAGCGGCCTTGACAAGAGCACAACAGTTACTAAGCGTCCGTGGAAAAGCGAATGCCCGCCTCTGGAATCTCAATACCTGGCCATACACGAATACCAGCGACAAGTTCACAGCGGTCCCCCACCACCGCATCATCACCGATGACAGCGTTGCGAACCACACATCCGTCACCAATACGCGCACCATTGCCGATAAGAGAGTGCTCAATGACCACATCTTTGCCCACCACTGCGCCATCAAACACCACAGAGGATGACACCACCGTGTTATCCCCCACTACCGAGTCTTGGCCAATAACCGTGCCGCCCTGCAAGGTGGCAGACTCCGCAACCTCCGCACCCGGCAGGACCAAACATTCACCCTGATGGCCTTCCAAGGCCGGTGAAGGGGCAATGCCCTGCACCAGGTCCGCCGAACCCTGTACGAAGTCCTGCGGTGTACCCATATCGCGCCAGTATTGGGAATCCACATACCCATACATACGACGGTTCTCCTCCAACAACCGGGGGAACACATCACGCTCGACACTTACCGGGACACCCGCCGGAATACTCTCGATAATCTCACGGCGGAACACGTAGCAGCCTGCGTTTATCTGGTCTGTCGGAGGGTCGGGGGTCTTCTCCAAGAACGCTTCCACCCGGCCATCAGCGTCGGTAGGCACACAGCCAAACGCTCGCGGATCCGGCACCTGGACGAGATGCAGCAGCACCTCAGCCTGCTTCTCCACAAACGTCCCCAAAATATCCTGCAAGTCCGTCCCGCCCAGCACGTCACCGTTAAACACCATAATGTTCTCACCGCGTAGCTTCGGCAGGACGTTGCGAATTGCACCGCCCGTATCCAGCGGCTGGTCCTCCACCACATACTCGATCTCTAGACCGAAGTCGGATCCGTCACCGAAATACTCGGAAAAGACCTCAGCCTTATACGAGGTGCCCAGGACGATGTGCTTAATCCCGGCGTCTTTAATACGAGACAACAGGTGGGTGAGGAAGGGCAGCCCAGCCGTCGGCAGCATCGGTTTGGGTGCCGAGAGAGTCAGGGGACGCAGGCGCGTGCCTTTGCCTCCAACGAGCACCACAGCATCGGTGGCGTCGAGAACGTCCTGGCTCAGACGGTGAGGTGCGGTCATGGTGATATCCAATTCCTTGAAGTACGCAGAGTTATAGAAGAAACGGTGGACAGACGTGGAAAGGTCAGTGCCGCTCGCGGCGCGCCAACGATACGGCAATCTGACACCGAACCCACAGGCCAGCCTTTAGTATCCACCGTAGTGGAGCTTGCCACCAATGCGGGTGGCGATCGGCCTGGAATTTATATGCACTCCGATGGTGCGCTGGCAACATGGTCTCCGGATGAGAGCTGGCAGCATGGCCTTTTGCATGCCGAATCTCAGCGGAGGGGACAAAGATGTTCTGCCAACCTGCTTTACCGAGCCGGTCACCCAGATCCACATCTTCCATATACATGAAGTAGCCCTCGTCAAAACCAGCAATCTGGTAGAAGGCTTCCCAGCGCACCAACAGACAGGAGCCAGACAGCCAGCCAGCGGGCCGCTCCCTCGTCATGTTTCGATCATCCAAATAGGACTTCGTCCACGGGTTTCCCGGCCAGATTGGGCCAAGGACGGCGTGGGCGATCCCATCGCGAATATTCGGCAAAGCCCGCGCAGAAGGGTAGATCGTACCGTCTGCTTCGCGAATGAGCGGCCCCAGCGAACCAGCCTTCTCCCAGCGCTCAGCAGCAGCGAGCAGCGCATCAATCGACCCCGGTGAGAACTCCACATCAGGGTTGGAGATAAGGATGTAGTCGGTGCGGACATCCGGGCAATTGTCCTCAAGATAAGTGAAGGCCCGGTTAATAGCAGAGCCGTAGCCGAGGTTAGACCCCATGCCTAGCAGGCTGACGGTAAGGCCTGAAGTACCAGCGTAGTCACGCACAGCGGCCTCAGGTGCCTCATCGGTGGAGCCGTTATCCGCCATAACAACGTGCACGGGCTGGTTAGTCGCTGCAGGAATGCTGTCCAGGAAGGTACGCAAGTAGCGACCCGGTGAATAGGTGACGGTTATTACTGCTAAGGATGCTTGTGCCACGAGTATTAGCCTATCTATCCGACTGGTTGAACTCGAACTGAGGAATCGGCAGATGCCCCGCGGGCAGGCTCGGTATCTGCGCCCTGTGTACACTCATCCAGCGCCGCTTCAAGCGCCTCCTGCCAGGAACGCAGCGGGGTCAGCCCGGCATCGTGCCAACTAGTGGGGCTGAGGGTCGACCAGCTGGGACGCGTTGCCGACGTGGGGAACTCGCTACTAGCGCAGGGGCGCACAGCTGTGGCCGCGTCGCTATCATGCTGGCCGATAATAGCCTGGGCGAAGTTAAACCAGGTAGTGAAACCTGAGTTAGTGGCGTGGAGGAGAGAGGGCACCGCCTCTCCGTGGCACAGTTTCTGACAGAGTTCCCACAGCCCGCGGGCCAGATCAAGGGAGTAGGTGGGGCAGCCGTACTGATCATTGACAACCGTTACGCTCCCCTTCGCCTGATAGAGATCCTGCATCGTGATAACGAAGTCGCTTCCCCGCACACCCCACTGGCGACGTTTCGGACCGGTAAACAGCCATGAAGTACGCACGATAACTGCCTGGTGTGGTCCTTCAGCACCAGCCCACGCATCCATAATGGCAGCTTCCCCGGCGGCTTTACTGGCTCCATAGACGCAGCGCGGAGAGACCGGGTCATCCGTTTCCCACGGCAGACACTGTCCTGCATCATCGCGGCGCGGCTGCCCCCCAAACACGTAGTCAGTACTGAGGTGGATAAGATGTGTACCCCTCTCCCGGCAGAGTGCCGCCAACTCACCAGGTGCTTCGGCGTTGATGCGGTAGGCCAGGTCGGGGTTCTCCTCTGCCGCATCCACTGCCGTGTAGGCAGCACAGTTAATGACAATGTCTCCGGGGCCGAGCATGAGCGTCTCGCCAGAGGTAAATACCGTTGGGTCGGAGAGATCGCAGTCCCGGCGCGAGTACGTTACTAGCGGGGTTTCCTGCCCAACTTTCCACAGAAAGGCGGGTTGGGTGGTGAGGAGCGCATAGCCAAGTTGGCCACTGGCTCCCACAATGTGAATTCGGCAGCGATGCGTTGTCACAGGAATGCTCTCTTCTTTAGACGCTAGTGTCTGACGTTTCGTGTCATTCGGCTCATGATGTATGGATGTGCGATGGTGCGAGAAATCCACTCGATGGGCGCTAAGTGTATAGAGGTTACTGGGGTTTGTGCTGGTTTCCTAATAGCTGCACGAATCGGAGAGGCCAATTATCTGCAGTCAACGCGGGTCAACATCCCGGTAGGGTGCCGCCTGGTCGAGCCGTTCCAGCCGAGGTGCCCCCGCGCGCAACGGTTCCCACCACTGTCGGTTCTCGCGATACCAAGCGATAGTGGAAGCCAGTCCGTGGTCGAAACTCATGTAGGGTCGGTATCCCAATTCCGCTCGGGCTTTAGAGTCGTCCACGCAGTAGCGCATGTCATGGCCAGGTCGGTCTGCCACGAACTCGATCATGTCCTCACTCATCCCCATCTCGGCGACAATCCGACGAGTCATTTCTAGCGCGGACATTTCCGTCCCGCCCCCAATGTTGTAGACCTCCCCGGCACGGCCCTTCGTCAACGCCAGCGCTAACCCCCGGCAATGGTCGGTAACGTGCAGCCAGTCGCGGCAGGCAGAACCATCACCGTAGACCGGTACCTTCTTTCCTTCCATGAGGTTGGTGACGAAGAGCGGGATGAGCTTTTCAGGAAACTGGTGCGGGCCGTAGTTGTTGGAGCAGCGAGTAATCACGACGGGTAGGCCGAAGCTGCGGAAGAACGCTTGGGCGACGAGGTCCGAGCCTGCTTTCGACGCGGAGTAGGGGCTGGTGGGGAGGAGCGGGTCTGTTTCCGGCCAGGACCCCAGCGGGATAGAACCGTAGATTTCGTCGGTGGAGACGTGAACGATGCGGGCAGCACCGACATCATGGGCGGCTTGCATGACGGCGGCAGTCCCTACGACGTTCGTGTGCGCAAATGTGGTGGCTCCGTTAATGGAACGGTCGACATGCGATTCTGCGGCGAAGTGGATGACGGCGTCGTGTCCGCGCATTGCCTCGTGCAGGGTAGGTTCATCGCAAATGTCACCGTGGATAAAGGAGAAGCGGGAGTCACTAGCGCATTGGGTGAGGTTCGTCAGCGTGCCCGCGTAGGTGAGGGCGTCATAGACGGTGACGGCTTCGAGCTCCGGTAGATCCAGTGCTCCGTCCAGAGCCATTGTGGTAAAAACTGAGCCGATAAAGCCAGCTCCACCTGTGACGAAGAGCTTCACCCTGTGTCCTTCCCCTACGTGCTAGTGCTGTTCCTAGATTACCTACTGTGGGAGCAGCCCTGTGCATTTCTGGAACAGCTGCTGCAGTGCACCCGAAATTCTTGGTCTCACCTCAGTTTTTTCTTGTTGAGTGGGCTCGTCAATTGTCGAAATGGAGAGCTTATTTCGTAGGCTAGTAAGAGTACTCTGTTACCACAGAGTGATCTTCTAGTTATCCGCCAGTAATAGTCCTGGTGGGTGGGTTATCGACGAGGGAAGGAGATGCTATGAATGCCCGCGCTCCTCAGACAGTTCTGACGCGCGTTGTGCGGCCAATTATCGCCATCATCGCCATCCTCCTCGTCGTTGTGTCGACCTTCGCTTGGTCAAAAATCGACACTCTCAAACACAACACCGCGAACGCATTCCTTACCCTGGGCGGTGAGGCAGACGGCGCTACCGACATCCTCCTCGTTGGCTCGGACTCTCGCACTGATGCCAAAGGCAATCCCCTCACTGCCAGTGAACGGCGCATGCTGCACGCGGGCAATGATGTGGAATCGACCAACACGGACACCATCCTGCTGGTGCGTATTCCCCACAACGGCCGATCTGCTACCGCTATCTCCATCCCCCGCGACACGTGGATCTCCACCCCAAAGTTGGGCGAAGGCAAGATCAACGGTGTCTACGGGCAAACGCTGCTGCTGGCCAAGCAGGAAGCACTCGCCAAGGGCATGTCTCCCCAACAAGCCGAAAAGATTGCCACTGATGCGGGCCGTGAAGCCCTCCTCCGTGCAGTCGCTGATCTCACCGGCGTGACGGTGGACCATTATGCCGAAGTGGGCTTGCTGGGATTTGTCCTGATTACCAATGCTGTGGGCGGCGTGGAGGTATGTCTCAACCAGGCCGTCAACGACCCTTACTCAGGTGCACACTTCCGTGCAGGTGTACAGACACTGAGTGGTTCTAAGGCACTTGCGTTTGTCCGTCAACGCCACGGTTTGTTGCGTGGTGACCTCGACCGTATTACCCGGCAGCAGGCGTATATGGCCTCTATGGTGCGCAAGGTGCTTTCCGCAGGTGTTCTCACCAATCCGGATGCGCTGAACCGGCTTACGCTGGCGATTAACCGCTCCGTGGTAGTGAACGAGGGCTGGGATGTGGTGCAGTTCGCCCAGCAGCTACAGCACTTGACCGGCGGGCAGGTGAAGTTCTCGACGATCCCCGTCGTCAACCCTGATGCTCATATGAATCTGGATAACGGCGACATGGTAAGTGCTATTGAAGTCGATCCGCCGGCTGTGAAGGCGTGGGTCGAGCGCACCATTGGTTCTGCCAAGAAACCAGGGAAGAAGAGGGAACTACCGAAGCCGGAACGCGTCAACATTGATCGTTCTGCCGTGTCACTATCAGTCTTGAACGCCGGTTCTCTCGCCGGATTGGCTGGTTCGGTGGCCAAGTACCTAGAGGGCCTGGGCTACCAGACCCAGAACACTGGAAACTCTGACAATGACACCCCAACTAGTGTGGTGGTGGGTAATCCTCAGACTATGGCTGCGGCAGATGCCGTGAGTAAAGACTTGGGTGGTCTCCCTGTCCAGAGTTCCGCAGATGTACCTATTGGAACCGTGCGAGTAGTCCTCGCTGACGACTATGAGGGACCGGCTACAAAGGACGGGAAAACCGTCTTCGCCAGTGATCTTGAGCTACCTGCCAAACCCACTGTGAGCCCCGGTAGTACTCCCTCTATTAGCGCGGGTGGACGTGGCCCACAATGCGTCAATTAGGTTCTGTGCCCCAGGCAAGCAGCGCTAATGTGACTTTGCCAACTATTGCCATTTACACATTAACACTTATTGACAATCTGTAATTCATAAGGGAGTATTGAACCGTGCCTAAGTCACCTCAGAATCCAGAATCCACCACGATGTCGGTCGATGAAGCCATCATCCAAGCTGGCCTCAACTGCATCGTGCAAGATGGTGTACGCCGCACAACCATGGCTGGAATTGCCCGAGCTGCCCAAGTGAGCCGCCCTACCCTCTACCGCCGCTACAAGGACGTCACCGCCCTCGCCACGGCCCTCCTCACCCGGGAACTCCTCGATATTCTAGACACCGTGCCCCGTATGCCTTCGGATACCGAGGAATTGGTTGACACCATCGTGATCTACACCGACAAAGCGCGGAACAATAAATTCCTCCTGGCCATTATCGAGACAGATCCCGAACTGCTGACCACGTACTCCTTCCGACGCTTCGGCCAGAGCCAAATCGCTCTCATCCGCTACTTGGAAACTCTCATCAAACGAGTCCAGGTATCAGACGTGGCTCGTGCACACGGTGAAGAGCCGGAAGCAGCACTCCTCATCCGCCAGGACGATCCCCACGTCATGGCAACTATGATTCTGGTCATAACCCAGGCCGCTGCTCTCTCCGCACAGGCAGCCTCCTCCGGTTTTGGTAGTGATGACGTTTGGCGTGAAGAACTAACCAAAACATTGAAGGGATATTTATCTCATGACCTCGCAGGATCCTCGCGCACTGTCTCCTGAACTCCGCACCGAAACTCTCACGAAACTTGCTTCGATGCCGGCCGATGAGCTCGACATGATCATCATCGGCGCCGGCATCACCGGTGCCGGTGTGGCCCTCGACGCCGTTACCCGCGGTCTCAAAGTCGCCATCATCGAAAAAGAAGATATTGCCTTCGGCACCTCCCGTTGGTCCTCCAAGCTCGCCCACGGTGGCCTCCGCTACCTCGCCAAGATGGAACTCGGTATCGCCCACAGCTCCGCGGTCGAACGTGGCATCCTCTTGGAGGAGATTGCTCCGCACCTCGTCCACGCCATCGCCCAGGTCGTTCCGCTGAACGACGCCGCCACCACCGTCCAGCAGGGCGCTTCCCGCGTCGGCTTCATCGGTGGCGACCTCCTCCGTATGGCTGCCGGCACCTCCGGAGATATTCTTCCCCACTCCCATTACCAGAGCGTCTCCAAGACCCTCGAAATGTGCCCCGGCGTCGCCCGCGAAGGCCTCAAGGGCTCCTGGGTCTTCTACGACGGCCAGATGATTGACGACGCCCGTATCGTTACCTGCGCCATCCGTACTGCCGCAGAAAAGGGCTGCCTCGTCCTCACTCACGCCGCCTGCAGTGACGTAACCGGCACCTCTGTCACCGTCACCGACCAACTGGGCGGCAAGAGCTTCACCCTCAACGCCAAGTCCGTGGTCTCCGCCGCCGGTGTCTGGGCAGGACACATCGACAACGAGATCAAGCTCCGTCCCGCCCGCGGCACCCACCTGGTGATCGACGCAGCTAAGATGGGCAACCCCACTGGCCAGCTCACTGTGCCGCTGCCTGGCTCCATTTCCCGCTACCTCTTCGCCATCCCAGAGCAGCTCGGACGCATCTACTTGGGTCTTACCGACGAAGAAACCCGCGGCGAGATCGTCGACGTTCCCCCCACTCCGGAAGAGGACATCGACTTCCTCCTCAAGAACTTCAACAGCGCCCTGGAAGTGAAGCTCACCCGCGATGACGTCATCGGCGCTTTCACCGGCTACCGCCCGCTCATCGACTCCGGTGAAGGCGGATCCACCTCGGACATGTCCCGTCGCCACGCCATCATCGAAGCTAAGAACGGCCTCATCTCCATCGTGGGCGGCAAGTTCACCGAGTACCGCCTCATGGCAGAAGAGACCGTTGACGAGGTTGTCAAGCGTCGCCACCTGAGCGCTGGCCCTTGCGTCACCCGCACCACCCCCTTCATCGGTGCTCCCAAGCACCCTGCCTCTGTCGGCGTTTCCAAGGCGGATCTGGACAAACTGCCTGCCTCGCTGGTCGCTCGTTTTGGCTACGAAGCCCCCAACGTCGTTTCCTCCTGCCCGGCCGAGCGCCCGCTGGAGCAGGTTGCTGACATGGACATCACCCGTGCTGAGTTCGCCTATGCTGTCACCCACGAAGGCGCTATGACCGTCGACGACATTCTGGATCGCCGCACCCGCGTCGGCCTGGTGAAGAAGGACCGCGACGCTGCCCTTCCCACCGCCCAGGAAATGATCGACACCCTGGTCAAGTAGGACACAATCTACGGCAACTTTATTAACTCTTCCCGGTGTGCCTAGTAGCTGTTTACTAGGCACACCGGTTTTCTTGCTCCGTGTAAGAAAAAAGCGGCACTAAATCCCGTAGCATAGTGGGCGAGCCACAATATACACTCCTCCCCCCCCCGGCAGCGCAGTGGCCTGCGCGCCATTCAATTTTCACTCTTCCATATGACCACACCACATAACTCCGTCCCCTACTCGTGGAACTTGCCCCTCAATATTGACGGCAAGATCCTCGGTGCAGCCTATGACGTCATTATGGAAAAGGGCATCGACAACACGACGATCTCTGAAATTGCAAGCCGCGCAGGGATTTCTAGGCCAACTCTGTATCGTCGCTTTAACGACATCAACGCCGTATTCTATTCCCTCGTTACCTCCATCATGCTGGACGTAATGAACCAGTGCTATCGACTTGTCGACACCGTCGAGGAACTCATCGATACCCTCCTCGACTTCGTCATCCGCGTACGCGAACAGCCCATTTTCGATCAACTCGCACGCTCCGAACGCGGCTTCCTAGCTAACTATTTCGTTATGCGCCTTGGTATCTCACAACGGGAATCGCTTGCAGTGCTGGCCTCCCTCATCCACCACTGCCGGGCTGTCGACCCCAGCCAGCTACGCGACGAAGACGACATGGAACTCGCCGCCATGGTCATCATGATGCTGCAAGGCACCAGCCTCTCCGTCGGCTCCATGTCCCGTATCATCTCCAATGCCACCTGGCGCCGGCAGCTCAAATACGCACTCACTGGGCTCCTCAGCCCCTCCGCTGACATCCCCCCAACAGAAATCCCGCCCAGCCCAGAAACCAGCGCAATCAACCAACGCTCCCACTTCATCTCCCCCGGTCTCCCCGAAGCTGAACCGATGAGTCCCCCTGCCCGCTTCATGACAGACATCTCAAAACCGAAGAACACCGGCCGGCGTACGTCAACCCGCACCTCCACCCGCGGGACAGCGGGCAAATCATCTGAGCAACAATCACGTGCAGATGACACATCAACCCCGGCCAACACACAAAAGAGCGCGAACAACAGCACTCGCCACTCCCCGCGCTCTGCCCGGTAGACTGCGCCTGCCCGGTCTACCGATCCTGTTCCAAGCGGTTCTGCAAAGCCGCGTGTTTACCCACGACCTCATCTTCCATCCCCGCCATAAAGGCCTCCATCTTAGCCCGCACTTCCGCATCAGCCGCACCAATAATGCGAGCAGCCAACAAGCCGGCATTCTTCGCGCCATCAATCGACACCGTAGCTACCGGCACGCCAGCGGGCATCTGCACGATCGACAACAGCGAATCCATCCCCTCCAGGTTCTTCAAAGCACGCGGGATACCAATAACAGGCAAAGCCGTGGCCGCTGCCATCATGCCTGGCAGATGTGCGGCACCACCGGCACAGGCAATGATGCACTGCAGCCCCCGGCCAGCTGCCTCCTTGCCGTAATCCAGCATGCGCTGCGGAGTACGGTGCGCCGAATACACACCCACCTCCCACGGGATACCGAACGTATCCAGGGCTTCCACCGCCGGCTCAACCGTCGGCCAGTCGGAATCTGACCCCATCACAATTCCCACCAAAGGGTTGGAGGATGCCATCGTCGTCACCTTTCTTCACGCCTTACCTGGCGCTCATCCATCTCAGTATTGCTGTCGTTCACGTCGCCGGCTTAGGCACGCTGGTTCACTCGTCAGCCGGCATCCCGGTATGCGGGTCCCAGCCATCCAGCCACTCTGCCGCGGACATCCAATGTGCCGCCAACTCCGCTTCCCGCTGTACTTTCGCCACATAGACGGGGTCCTCAACCGAACCACCCAGCGGGCCACACACGTTGACATGTCCCAGTTTACGGCCCGGACGCTCGCCTTTTCCGTACATATGCAGCTTCACATTGGGGAAGCGCGCAAACAGGTGATGAGCCCGCTCGTCCATCGTCATCTCCGGAGTCTCCGGTGCACCCAACACGTTGGCCATCACCGTAAACGGGACACGCATGGAGACGTCCCCCAACGGATAATCCAAAACCGCCCGAATGTGCTGCTCGAACTGGCTGGTAATGCACCCGTCCTGCGTCCAATGCCCAGTGTTATGGGGGCGCATCGCCAATTCATTAACCAGCAAAGAGTTATCCGGCAGCAAGAACAGCTCCACCGCCAGCACCCCTGTTACCCCCAGCTCCTGGGCAATGCGCAGCCCCAATTGTTGGGCAGCTGTCGCTACTTCCGCCGGCAGACCGGGCGCAGGAGCCATCGCAACAGCACAAATACCCTGCTGCTGGATGGATTGGGTGACGGGCCATACTGCCCCTTGCCCCTCTGGTGATTGAGCGACCAGGGCAGACAATTCCACCACCCACGGCACTTTCCACTCGCCCAGCATCGTCATCTCATGCTCCGTGATACCTGTGCGCACAATCTCCTGTGCCTCAGCAAGCGTCTTCGGGGCCCACACCCCATGGCCGTCGTATCCGCCACGCGCCGTCTTAATGATGACCTCGCCGTTGTTCTCCTCCCAGAACCGCGCCACATCGTCATCGTTCTGCAGATGGGCAAACGGGGGCACCGGAGCACCAATCTCCTGCAGACGCCGCCGCATCTTCAGTTTGTCCTGGGCAAAAATGAGGGCGCTCGGCCGCGGCTGGAAGTTCACACCCTCCGCCAGCAACGTCGCCAGCACGTCCTGAGGAACATGCTCATGGTCAAAGGTCACCACATCCGCCCCCTGTGCAGCAGTACGGATCGCCTCCACATCCGTATGCTCGCCGATCACCACGTCGGGGGTAACCTGGGCGGCAGATTCCGTAGGACCAGGAGACACCACCCGCAACGTCTGCCCCAGCTCGATGGCCGCCTGGGCCGTCATGCGAGCCAGCTGCCCACCTCCAATCATGGCGACCTTGGGCATAATACGTTCGGTGACGGGGGGATACTTACGTGGCGCGGTAGGCATAGGGCAGCACTCTTCCGGCAGGAGCAGGATGGATAGCGAATAATGCCATGTCGCCCGGAATCCCTCCGCCGGTCTATACCGACGCAGAGGGGGTCGACCTGGCATTCCATGTCCATTGTGTCACGTCAACGGCATAAGAAGGTAAGCTGACTTTTGTGAAAATAGAAGAGTCCCTCCTCAAACTTATGCCGGAGAAGTGGCGCCCCTTCCTCATCAAGCATCGCGAATTCATCCGCTTCGGCATCGTCGGTGGCATTACCTTCGTCATCGACAACGGCATTTTCTATGCCTTGACACTTACTGTCATGCAGCAGAAAGCCACCATGGCCAAAATTCTGGCCGTCACCATCGCTGTCGTCTGCTCATATGTTCTGAACTCCGAATGGGCATTCCAAGAACGTGGTGGAAAACGTAGCAGGCGCGAAGCGACCTTCTTCTTCATCGTCTCCGGAATCGGCATTCTCATCAACGCCATCCCACTGTGGTTCTCCCGCAACATTCTGGGACTCGCCCTGGTGAGCCACGGCGGACGCCTCACCTCACAGCTTGCCGTGTCTCTCTGGGACTTTCTCTTCGGTTCCATCATCGGCATGCTGCTAGCCATGCTGTGGCGTTGGTGGGCCTTCGACAAGTTTGTCTTCCCCAAAGCCCCCGAAATGGAAGAGATGGCAAAGCCCCATCGCGCCCCCAAGTTTGCACCAGGTGAAGCAGTGTCTATGACGCAAGACTGGAAGCAGCACTCCCGCCGCCAGACCCCCATCCGGAAGGGAACCGTCGCCAGTCGCGCTGTTGCCCGGCGGGAACGCTACCGCACGCCAGAAGAGCGGATGGCAGCAAAGCCCACGCAAGCTGACCTCAACATGTAGGCGCCATCGCCCCTACAGCGTCCTCTTTCACCCTCCCCGTTAGCGTCGGAATAATCCGCGCCGGCGGGGAGGTTTTTGTACACCCCCGCCATAAACGGCAGTGTTCCCTCGCACCGTATAAGGAGGACGGTAAGGAACCCCAGGGGGTGGCTGCAGAGGCTGCTGTAGCGGAGTCTGCGCCGGCGACTGGTAAGTAGCAAGTGGAGGCATTGGCGCATAACCTGCCCCCACTGGTGGATAAGCGGGATAGCCTTCGGCTGGTGCGTAGTACGCCCGTTGTGGATAGGCGCCTGTGCGCTGCAACTCGGCACTTCCCGAGCGCACGAAACTCTCCAGATCGTGCGGGTGCGGAACCCGGTCAAACTGCAGTCCACCGAGTTCATAGCTAGAAATATGAACAGTACCGTAGTGCAGCATGCGGCCTATCAACGATTGCTCCACATCCACCGCTTGTAGCCAAGCCAACGACACAGAGAGGGTTTCTTTACGGAACACTCCCTGTCGGAACACCACGCGGTCGCTGGTGACCACGATGGAGGATCCCAACCAGCGCAAGACCGGCATGACGACCCACACCAGCAGCACCGTCACCATCGCCAGGATAAGTGCAGCCTGCAGAATGTCCCGGAGGACTTCCTCCTGGAGAGTGTCGGATAGCCCCAGCAGTAGCATCACGAGCATGACCGTCAGGATGGCCCGCATGGTTGGACGAGCCAGGCTGATCCAGTGGGGGCGCTCGTGAATGAGAATCTCCTCACCCGGGTCGAGGATCTTCTCTGGGTAGTCACCGCTTCTCTTCATAACTCAATCATGGCAGGTAGCAGCCTCCTCCGCGAACATGTCGCACATCACCAGCTCGCACCGCCTGGACTGCTCCACCAGCTGTGCGCAACAACAGACAGCCATCCTCCGCTACATCCACTGCTGTTCCATGAGCCATCGCCCCACCCGGTAGCTGCACATCCACCTCCTGGCCAATGGTGGAGCAGCGGTCAACAAAATCTTCCAGCATCGCGGTGCCACCCTGCCGCCATTCCCGCACCCTCCGATCAAGTTCTGTGAAGATGGCGATAGCGAGATTCTCCCGGCTGGGTGTGCGGTCTCCCAGGACCATCGCCAACGACACGGCGTAGTCAACCGGCAGTTCATCGGCAGACTGGGTGACGTTGATACCTACCCCTGGCACAATCGCGGCGGCGCTACTGCCATCGGGGTAGGTACGATCCACCGCCGCCATCTCCACCAGCATGCCTGCCAGTTTCCCGCCATTGCAGAGAATGTCGTTAGGCCATTTGAGAGAAAGATCGATTTCTCCCGGAGCCCCACTGGCGCTTCCCGCACCGACACCCGCATCAACGCCGACCTCCCGGAGGGCACTGCGAAGCCCATCAATCACTGCCACCCCCGTTGCTAAAGGCAGCAGCGCCCATCGTTGGGGCGTGACCGTACGTGTGCGGATAAGAGCCGAGAAACTGATGGAAGAATGGGGCGGGGCGACAAAACTGCGGGTGTAGCGGCCCCTGCCGTTGGTCTGGTATTCGGCCAATAGTAAAGCCCGGTCGCAGGTAGGGTCCGTGGTGGCTCGCTGCACCATATCGCTATTGGTGGAACCCGTGACGTCCGCTACCTCCAAGGACTGCCAGGTAGTTGTGGGAGTGTCAACCAGAGCAGCGCGCATAAGGGCAACATCGAGTGGACGAGTGGGAACGAGCGGCATGAGGACTCCACGGGGAAGAAAAACTGATGGCGCAGCTAAGGGCACCATCATCTTGTTAGCCATTCTACGGGGTGCACTGTGCATGAGGTGAGGGGTGGTGGAGTCGAGATTTTTGCGGGAAAGCCCAACCTGGTCCATGCCCGGTTCTCCAGAAAGGCCGCAGTTGAGTAAGCTAATGCTCATGAGTAATGGCGCACCTAGTATTCACACCACTGCCGGCAAGCTGAACGAGCTTCGTCGCCGCATGGCCGAAGCCGAGGCACCTGTCGGCGCCGAGGCTATTGAGAAAGTTCACGAGGCTGGTTTGATGACCGCTCGCGAACGCATTGTGGCGTTGTTCGACGAAGGCTCCTTCGTGGAAACCGATGCGCTGGCGAAGAGCCGCTCCAACTCCTACGACCTGGCATTCTTCAAACCGGTGGGAGACGGCGTGGTTACCGGCTACGGTACCGTCGATGGCCGCTCGGTATGCGCCTTCTCCGTTGATTCCACCGTACTGGGAGGCAGCTTCGGCGAGGTGACAGGAGAGAAGATCGTCAAGATCCTTGACCTTGCTATTAAAACCGGCCGGCCGCTCGTCACCATTATTGACGGCCGCGGTGCCCGACTACAGGAAGGCGTTAACTCGCTGGCCTTCTATGGAGAGATCTTCCAGCGTCTGGTGAAGGCCTCCGGCCTCATTCCACAAATCTCTGTGGTACTGGGTCAGAGCTCCGGTGGCAATGTTTTCGCCTCCGCGCTGCAGGACTTCGTCATCATGGTGCGTGGTCAGTCGGAGATGCTCTTCGGTACCCCCGAAATGATCGCCGAGCGAGGCGAAGGCAAGTCCACCCAGGAAATGGGTGGCGCGGACGTTCACATGGAAAAGACAGGCCTCTGTCATTACGTGGCCGACGACGAATCAGACGCCCTCACCTACGCCAAGGAACTACTCGCCCACCTGCCCTCCAACAACCGGGCAGAAGCCCCCAAACAGCCCTGGGTGAAGCTTCCCGGTGCACCCGGAAGCCACCCACGTCCGGAGGATCTGGAACTCGACGCCATTATTCCCGACTCCGATGCCGCCACCTACGACATGATGGAGATCATTACCCGGTTCGTTGACGATGGCGACTTCCTGGAAGTGCAGGCAGGTCGCGCCGCCAATATGCTAACCGGTTTTGCCCGCATCGAAGGCCGCTCCGTCGCAGTCGTCGCCAACCAGCCGCAGGTTCTCGCCGGCGCGATTGACAAGGCTGCCGCCGACAAAGCCGCCCGCTTCATCCGCACCTGCGATGCCTTCAACATTCCCATCGTCACCCTGGTGGATGTGCCCGGCTTCCTCCCCTCTCTGGAAGAAGAACAAGCCGGCTCCGTACGCTCCGCCGCCAAGCTTTTCTACGCCTACGGTGAAGCCGCCACCCCACGTGTCACCGTCGTCGTGCGTAGAGCCTTCGGCGAAGCCTACAACGCCATGGGCTCCAAGCACCTCGGCGCCGACATCAACCTGGCCTGGCCGACCGCCCAGATCGCCATCGACGATGCCGCAAATTCCGTTCCCCGCCTGCACCATCAGCAGCTCGCAGAGGCTGCCGAGAAGGGCGAGGATGTAGAAGCCCTCACCGCGAAGCTACAGGCCGAGTACGAAACACAGGTGGTCAACCCGTACATCGCCGCGGAACGCGGTTTTGTGGACTCCGTCATTCCGCCATCGCACACACGGGACGAAATCGCCATCGCACTGCGCCTTCTCGAGCGCAAGGTGGTCCCCAGCTACCCGAAGCGCCACGGCAACATCCCGCTGTAATGACCACTGTGGTGTTGGGGTCGGCCTCGCCGTCCCGCCTACACATTCTTCGCAGCGGCGGAATTGAACCCTTCGTCCTCGTCTCCACGGCAGATGAGGACGAACTCAAGCGGCACTTCCCCGCAGGCCCCACACTGGTGCAACAGCTCGCTGCCGCCAAAGCCGCAAACGTTGCCCACCAACTGTGTACCGCCCACCCGACAGTGGCAGCTGACGCACTTGTCATTGGCTGCGATTCCATGCTGCTCACTGCAACCGGTGAGCTGGTAGGAAAACCCCTTTCGGTAGAACGCACCATCGCCCACTGGCAACATGTACGCGGCACCTCTGCACAACTCCTCACCGGGCACACCGTTATTCGCCTAACGGAAGGCTCAGAGGCCACCGCCTCCGCCATCACCCGCACTGTCGTACACTTTGGTACCCCCACTGACGACGATATCCGCCGCTATGCCGAATCCGGTGAGCCCCTCAACTGTGCCGGCGCCTTTACCCTGGAGGCGCTCGGCGGCTGGTTTATTGATGCCATCGAAGGGGACCCCTCCAACGTGATCGGGCTCAGCCTGCCCACCCTTCGCCGACTCGCTGCCGAAGTGGGACTGAGCGCCACCAGCCTGTGGAATATTGCCGCCAGTTCGCCGGCAGGAGAAAAGTGACGGACCACCGCACAGTAATTAGGTTTTTCGCACCACCGCGCTAAACTGTTATTTTACGTAGCAGCATAAAAGCGCTGGATACCGCCAACGCATCGGGAGCGGGAGCTGAAGAGCAACCCACTTGCCGCCCCGCGAGACTGACAGTAAGAAGGGTAAACGGATGACCGTAAAGCCGGACGTGGTTTTCGACGTCGTTAAAGGTAACCCCACTGAAGCAGAAGTTGCCGCCATCGGTGAAGCTCTCCGTACCATGGCCCTCGCCGCCTCGACCGACACCATGCCGCAGGTCACCAACGCCCTCAACAACTGGGGTGACGTGAACCGTCAGTTCGCCCCCGTGCTCGCCTACGCTCCTACCGCCTACGTCAACCTCTAGGCGCCACTCACATCTCTCGGGACTACTTCCACCCCAAAACAGCGTCCGCTACCGCAGTAGCCCCACTCAAATGGATTTCCCCTGATCGTGGTGAGAGACTGTCAAGTATGACTGTCGAACTTTCCCCGAATACTAAAGTCGTCTTGGACGAATCCGAGATGCCCACCAAGTGGTACAACCTCAACGCTGACTTCCCCGAGCCCTGCGCCCCACACCTCCACCCGGTCACCCAAGAGCCCGTCACCGAAGCTGACCTCCAACCGCTCTTCTCCGCCGAACTCTGCCACCAGGAGCTCACCAAAGACCGCTACGTAGAAATCCCCGAGCCGATCCGACGGCTCTACACGCAGTGGCGCCCCAGCCCCCTCTACCGCGCCCGTCGCCTAGAAGAGGCACTTGGCACTTCTGCCCGCATCTACTACAAGTACGAAGGTGTGAGCCCCGTCGGCTCGCACAAGACCAACACCGCTCTGCCGCAGGCCTACTACAACAAGATCGAAGGCATCGAGCACCTCACCACCGAGACGGGTGCTGGTCAATGGGGAGCCGCCCTCAGCTACGCGGGCGCCATGTTCGACATTGACGTTCAGGTGTGGCAGGTCCGCACCTCCTACGAATCCAAGCCCTACCGCCGCATGCTCATGGACCTCTACGGAGGACGCTGCTACAGCTCCCCCACCATGGACACCAAAGCCGGCCGCGCCATGAACGAAAAGTTCCCTGGCACCACCGGATCCCTCGGCATGGCCATCTCCGAAGCCGTCGAAGTAGCCCTCGGCGACGAGAAAACCCACTACACCCTGGGCTCCGTGCTCAACCACGTAATGCTCCACCAGACCGTCATCGGTGAAGAAACCCTCCTCCAGCTCAAGAAGTTCGGAGAAGAACAAGCCGACTACGTCTTCGGCTGCGCTGGTGGCGGCTCCAACCTGGCCGGCCTCTCCTTCCCCTTCATCCGGGAAATTATCGCCGGCAACTGCACCACCAAAGTTGTTGCCGTAGAACCCGCCTCCTGCCCCTCCATGACAGAAGGCGAATTCCGCTACGACTTCGGTGACGTCGCCCAAACCACCCCACTCATGAAGATGTACACCATGGGTGCAGACTTCGTACCGGACCCCATCCACGCCGGTGGCCTCCGGTACCATGGCATGGCTCCCATGGTGTCCCACGCCTACCACCTGGGCCTCATGGACGCCATGGCACTCCCGCAGGAAACCACCTTCAAAGCCGGTCGCCTGCTCGCCCGCACCGAAGGCATCGTGCCCGCCCCCGAGTCCACCCACGCACTCGCCGGCGCACTCCTGGAAGCCCGCAAGCACCAAGGTACCCCCGGCAGCGGCCCATCCATCGTCATCGGCCTCTCCGGCCATGGCCTCCTCGACATGCCCTCCTATGCCCAGGTCGGCATGCTGGAAAGCTTCTAACTGACAAGCGGCGAAACACGCCCCTCCGCGGGTACCCACCCCCGGACACCCACCGTGCCGCCGCTCACCAGTACAAGCACCCCGAACACCGTCACCCACCCCACACCCTGCAGCAAGAAGATGGGTGACGGTGTTCCATTCATTCAGCAGAGCGTCTCCAGAAAAACTAGAATCACAGATGAAAACTACCTTGCGCCCTGCAACTTCACACCCCACAACTTCACGCCCCAGGAGGACAGCGTGCCCGCGCCCTACGATCACAACCCGCGGTTCAACGACTACGCGCACCCAGAGCGCCTCGTCTCCACCGAATGGCTCGCTGAACACCTCGACTACCCAGGGCTCCGCATCCTCGAATGCAACGAAGACGGCCTCCTCTACGACATCGGCCACGTCCCCGGCGCGCTCCGCCTCGACTGGCACAAAGACCTCTTCGACCCCAACATCCGCGACTTCATCAACGGACAACACTTCGCCAGCCTGATGCGCCGCCTGGGTATCCGCCAAAACGACACCGTCGTCCTCTACGGCGACAAATCCAACTGGTGGGCCGCCTACGCACTGTGGGTCTTCGCCCTCTTTGGCCACACCGACATCCGCCTCCTCGACGGCGGCCGCGACGCCTGGTTCCTCGAAGAGCGTCCCACCAGCTTCGCTGTTCGCACCTACCCAGAGTCCGACTACCCCATCGTCGAACGCCACGACGACAACCTCCGCGTCTACCGTCAAGACGTACTCGCCGCACTCGGCTCCTCCCTCATCATCGACACTCGAAGCCGCGACGAGTACGTTGGCAACACCCTCTCTCCCCACCTCTCCAGCGCCGTCTCCCGCCGCGGACACATCCCCACCGCCTTCAACATCCCCTGGAACCGTGCAGTCGGCCCCGACTCCCGCTTCCTCCCCCGCACCACCCTCGAAGACATCTACGACGGAGTCTGCTCCCCTGACGACGAACACGACGTCATCACCTACTGCACCATGGGAGAACAAGCCAGCCACACCTGGTTCGTCCTCACCTACCTGCTCGGCTGCGACTGTGCCTACAACTATGACGGCTCTTGGTCCGAGTGGGGAACCGCCGTACGGATGCCCATTGTGCAAGGCACCGCCCCCGGATCCGTCCCCTTCCCCCTCCCCCTCAGCACCCGCCACTAAACACAACCGCACCCACCATCAGACAAAACAGCAGCACAACCCAAGGCTACGTGCCCACTTTGTTCGGTGAAACCGGCGGGAAGGCGTAGACTTGGGTAAGGTTTGACCCGGTAAAATTCCCCTTTACGGGAAAAGAAAAGTCACAGGAGAGAAGATTGTCCGCTAACGCAACAGCAACGATCAACAAAGTACTAGTTGCGAACCGCGGCGAAATTGCCGTCCGCGTCATCCGTGGTGCCCGCGACGCAGGCATCCCCAGCGTCGCCGTCTACGCCGACCCAGATGCCGACGCCCCCTTCGTCAGCCTCGCCGACGAAGCCATAGCCCTGCACGGCTCCACCGGCGCCGAAACCTACCTCAATATCGAAAAGCTGCTCGCCGCAGCAGAAGCCACCGGCGCCAACGCCATCCACCCCGGCTACGGCTTCCTCTCCGAGAACGCCGACTTCGCCCAAGCCGTCATCGACGCCGGCTACATCTGGATCGGCCCCCCGCCAGAAGCCATCCGCAAACTCGGCGACAAAGTCACCGCCCGCCACATCGCCGAACGCGCCAACGCCCCCATGGCAGCCGGCACCAAAAACCCCGTCAAAGACGCCGACGAAGTCATCGCCTTCGCCGAAAAATACGGCTGCCCAATCGCCATCAAAGCCGCCTTCGGCGGCGGCGGACGCGGCATGAAAGTCGCCCACAGCATCGACGAAATCCCCGAACTCTTCGACTCCGCCACCCGTGAAGCCACCGCCGCCTTCGGCCGCGGCGAATGCTTCGTCGAACAATACCTCGACCGTGCCCGCCACGTCGAAGCCCAAATCCTCGCCGACCAACACGGCAACGTCATCGTCGTCGGCACTCGCGACTGCACCCTGCAGCGCCGCTTCCAGAAACTCGTCGAAGAAGCCCCCGCCCCCTTCCTCACCCCCGAACAGGAAGAAAAGATCCACACCTCCGCCCGCGCCATCTGCCGTGAATCCGGCTACTACGGCGCCGGCACCGTCGAATACATGGTGCAAGGTGACACCATCTCCTTCCTCGAAGTCAACACCCGCCTCCAGGTAGAACACCCCGTCACCGAAGAAACCACCAACCTCGACCTAGTACTGCGACAGTTCGACATCGCCGAAGGCAAAGAACTCGACATCGCCGAAGACCCCAAGCCAGTCGGCCACGCCTTCGAATTCCGCATCAACGGCGAAGACCCCGGCCGCAACTTCCTCCCCGCCCCCGGTACCGTCACCCGCTACCAAGAACCCTCCGGCCCCGGTGTCCGCGTTGACTCCGGCGTCCGCGAAGGCGACATCGTCGGCGGCGAATTCGACTCCATGCTGGCCAAACTCATCGTATGGGGCGAAAACCGCGACAACGCCCTCGCCCGCGCCCGTCGCGCCCTCGCCGAATACCACATCGAAGGCCTCGCCACCACCGTAGACTTCCACCGCCACATCGTCTCCAACCCCGACTTCGTAGGCGACGGCAACAGCTTCGACGTCTTCACCAAGTGGATCGAAACCGAATGGAAGAACCCCTTCGACGCCGCTGAAGAAGACCCCGACGCCGTCCAGATGGAACACCTCCCCAACCAGATCGTGGTTGTCGAAGTAGACGGAAAACGCATGGAAGTCAGCCTGCCGGCAGACTTCGTTGTCCGCGGTTCCCGCCCCGCCAAAGTACGCAAACCCCGCCCCCGCGCATTCTCCTCCAACTCTGGATCCTCCGCCTCCGGCGACACCATCATCGCCCCCATGCAAGGCACCGTCGTCAAGGTGGCCGTCGAAGAAGGCCAAGTCGTCGAAGAAGGCGACCTCGTCATCGTGCTCGAAGCCATGAAGATGGAAAACCCCGTGGTAGCCCACCAAGCCGGCACCATCACCAACCTCTCCGTCGAGCCCGGCACCCCCGTCACCCCCGGCACCGCCATGTGCAAGATTCTGCAAGACGACGCCGAATAACACACCCCACACCAACAGCACACGCTCCCCGCTCCGCCACAGGCCGGGGAGCGTGGCGTATATCTCTTCCTACCGTGGCAACCCAGCTAGCTCACACCCACGCCACACAGCGCCCCATAACCCCCATACCACCTGCGAAAAAGCCACCCAACCAGCACCACAACCGCCCACCGTCAGGTTGCTCCCACACGCCCCTCCCCACGCCCAGCTTCGGTATATTTGGAGTAACTCTGATGCCGAAAAGGAGCATTACATGCCTAGCTCTCGCTATGTTATTGCCCTTGATCAAGACACCGTTTTCACTCACTGCTCTGTCTTCGATCACGATGGAAAACTGGTGGCCACCACCGAACGAGACCATCGCCAGATCCTCCCCTCCCCCGGATACGTCGAACACGATCCCATGGAAATCTGGAAAAACGCCCGTCTGACCCTCGCAGAAGTCCTCGCCGTCCTCGAAATCACCTCCAATGACGTCGCCGCACTCGGAATCACCAACCAACGCGAAACCGCCGTACTCTGGGACAAGACCACCGGCCTCCCCATCTGCAACGCCATCGTCTGGCAAGACACTCGCTCCCATGACTGCCTCAACCAAGTAGTCAACAAGATCGGCGAAGACCGCATCCGCGAACTCACCGGCCTACCCCCCACCATCTACTTCGCCGCACCCCGCATCAAATGGATGCTCGACAACGTCGAAGGCGCCCGCCAACTCGCCGACGAAGGCAACCTCCTCTTCGGAACCATGGACACCTGGCTCATCTGGAACCTCACCGGAGGCGCCCAAGGCTCCGTCGACGGCCCCGCCAAACACATCACCGACGTCTCCAACGCCTCCCGCACCATGCTCATGAACATCGAGACATGCAAGTGGGACGACGAACTCCTCGAAGCCTTCAACATCCCCAAGAGCATCCTCCCCCGCATCTGCTCCAGCTCAGACGTCTTCGGACACGTCCGCCGCCGCGGACCCCTCCCCGGCGTCCCCATCTCCGGCATCCTCGGCGACCAACAAGCCGCCGCCTTCGGCCAAGCCTGCCTCTCCGCCGGCGAAGCCAAAATCTCCTACGGCACCGGCAACAGCCTCCTCCTCAACGTCGGACCCGAACCCGCCGACCCCGCAGACGGCCTCATCTCTACAGTCTTCTACCGCCTCGGCGACGAAGAACCCGTATACGCCCTCGAAGGCTCCATCGCCGTCACCGGCCTCGCCGTCCGCTGGCTCCGCGACAACATGGGCTTCTTCAACTCCTCCGACGACATCGAAGCCCTCGCCGCAGAAGTCGACGACAACGGCGGCGTCTACTTCGTCCCCGCATTCTCCGGCATCATGGCACCCCGCTGGCGCGACGACGCCCGCGGCACCATCGTCGGCCTCACCCGCTTCGCCAACCGCAACCACATCGCCCGGGCCGCCCTAGAAGCAACCGCCTACCAAACCCGCGAAGTCGCCGAAGCCATGCGCAAACAAGCCGACATCCAACTCAAAACCGTCAAAGTCGACGGCGCCATGACCGAAAACAAACTACTCATGCAGTTCCAAGCCGACATGCTCAACTGCCCCGTAGTACGCGGCGGTCTCCGCGAAAACGCCGCCCTCGGCGCCGCCTACGCAGCCGGCCTGGCCGTCCACTTCTGGAGCTCCACCGACGAAATCCGGGCCAACTGGATCCCCAACGACATGTGGCGTCCCACCATGAAAGAAAACACCCGCGAAGAACTCTTCCACAACTGGAACAAAGCCGTGGAACGCTCACTCGACTGGGCCTAACCCCCACACCGAAGTACCCCGCACAAGCCACTCAAAGCCAACCTCCGGCCACAGCGGCACACGCAACAGCTTCACACACACAACCCCCATAAAAAGCCGCGGCGCCTCTCGCTAAACCCCGCCAAGGGGGTAGCACGAGAGGCGCCGTCGCGATATTCTCAAAACATGCCCCTCTACGCCGCCTACGGAACGAACATGGCGCCCGCACAAATGCTGCGTCACGCGCCCCACTCGCCACTAGCCGGCACCGCCTGGCTCGAAGGATGGAGACTCACCTTCGCCGGCGAAGACATGTCCTGCTGGGAAGGCGCCCTCGCCACCGTCGTCGAAGACCCCGACAGCCGCGTCTTCGTCGCCCTCTACGACGTCCCCGCCCACGACGAAAAACAACTCGACGAATGGGAGGCCTACGACCAAGACCTCCACCGCAAAATCAAAGCCCGCGTCACCGCCCGCATCACCACCCCACCCCGCCCCGGCACCACCGACACCGACCACGACACCCAAATCCAAGAAAAATCCGTCCTCGTCTGGTTCTACGTCATGGACGCCTACGAAGGCGGACTCCCCAGCGCCCAATACCTCGCCATGGTCGCCGACGCCGCCGAAGAAGCCGGCGCCCCCGCCAACTACGTCCACGAACTCCGCATGCGCAGCTGCCGCCCCGCAGAACGCTAACCACCCCCCAAAAAACACAACAACCCCGCCCCACCAGACACCCGGCAAGGCGGCGTTTCCCACTCCGGCTAGCTCCCGCTAGCCTACGTGACAGTGCTTGGTGCATCCACTGCGCCTAGCTCCCGCTAGCCTACGTGGATGTGCGGCCGCAGATCTCGATTCGGTTCGGCCCGGCGCAGCACCTCGTGGGTCACCGAGGCGACCTCGCCCTGGCCCCAGAAGAGGAAGCGGCCGAGGGAACGTGTGGGGCTAATGTTCGCCCACTCGAAGTACGCATCCGGCACCACACCCGTCACGTCACGGATGTACAGCAGCACCGCGGCAATAGCATTGGGCGCACCTGGCGCATCCACCCACAACACGCGGTGTTTACCGCGCATCCGACCATGCACTTCCAGAACCGAGTCGAAGTCCGACGCGTCCTTCACATTCACTTCCAGGAACACAATCGGAACATCATCCTCGATATGCGTCAATCGCCGCTGGATACGTTCCTTGATGACGTACTCATCCTGCGCAAACGTCTCCGGGTCATGCGCTACAATCACCAGGCGATCACGGCGCTTCGCCGCCTTCAACACCTTCTGAGCTTCCTTATCGAAGACAATATCCTGCACTCGCAGCTCATAAGCGCGGTGAATACGGGACGCGAACGACACACCCATAATCGCGGCAATGAACACCGCGGCGATCTGCACGCCCTCCGGCCGCTCCACAATGTTCACAATCGTTGTATAAACAAAAACACAGGTTGTGATGGCAAAGCCAACAAACTTTCCCCACTCTTTGTTCTTCCATGCCGACAACGACACCGCATAGCCAGCCGACGTAATGAGCACCAACACACCCGTCGCATAGGCTGCACCCTGGTGGTCCACATCCGCCTTAAAGAGGATCGTCACCACAATCGCGAGGACACCAAACACCATCGCCAGCGGACGAGTATGCGCCGCCCACTCCGGGGCCATACCAAAACGCGGCAAGTAGCGCGGCACCAAGTTCAGCAGGCCAGCCATGGCGGACGCACCAGCGAACCACAGAATAAGGATCGTGGCAATGTCATAGACCGTACCAATGCCGTTGCCCATGTAATGGTGAGCAATGTAAGCCAAGGCACGGCCATTCGCTTCGCCCCCCTCCTGCAACGCTTCCTCAGGAATAAGCATGGTAGTGATGATCGAAGAGGTAACGAGGAAGGTACTCATTGTCAGAGCAGCCACCGTCAACATGCGACGACAGCCCTTCACACGATTCGCAATACGCTCCTCCTGCGTACCTTCACCGCCCTTAATCTGTGGCATCACAGCCACGCCAGTCTCAAAACCAGACAGGCCCAGGGCCAACTTCGGGAACACGATCAGCGAAATCGCGATCATCATCATCGGGTCACTATGCTGCGCAAACAGGGCAGTATGCCAATCCGACACAAAATGCGGATGAGTGACCAGCACCCACAGACCATTCCCCACCACAATGAGGTTGAGGAACAGGAAGGACGACACCAGCACCACCGAAAGATTGATAGCCTCGCCAAAGCCCTTCAAAAAGACACAGGTGAGGACAAACAGCATAAAGATGGTGATGGGGACGTTCTGTCCCTGAAAAGAAGCCGGCGTGAACGGGTTCTCAATGACGTGCGCTGTTGCGTCAGCAGCTGAGAGCGTCATCGTAATGAGATAGTCCGTCGCCGCGAAGCCCAGGAAGACCAAAACGAGAATCTTGCCACCCCACTTCGGCATGAGGCGCTCCAGCATGCCGATAGAACCCGCGCCAAGCGGAGATTCTTTCGCAACGCGACGGTAGATGGGGAGTGCGCCACACACCGTCAACAGCACGAGGACGATGGTGGCAAATGGAGCGAGCGTACCGGCAGCGAGAGCTGCGATACCAGGTTGGTAGCCAAGAGTAGAGAAGTAGTCGAGGCCAGACAGGCACATGACTTTGTACCAGGGGTGACGGTGTGCGTCATGAATAACACGGCCGTGCGGACCCTGCAGTGTGGCTGGCTGCTGGTCAGTATCACTGAGCCACCAGCTCTTCATACGTTCTCCGAGTTTGCGGCTACTATGGCCACTTTCCGGCGAAGATTGATTCACTGCGAAAAATCTACTCCTATTTTTGCCAATACAAAATCCTTGCATAACGCCATTTTTGAATAGCAATAAAGAGGCCCCGAAGTAACGTCTGAAAACGCAGTTCAAGTCCTCTTTTTTAGCTTTATTTTAGGCTTCTCAATAGTGGATAACCTGGAATTTTATCGAGATACCTTATTGAGCTGAGGTGTCATCGTAGCGCGGGCCGTAAAGACGGTCACCGGCATCGCCCAGACCAGGCACAATGTAGGCGTCCTCGTTCAAACCATCGTCCACCACAGCCGTCACCAACCGTACAGGCAGCCCAGACTCCGCCAGCGCCTGAACTCCTTGCGGCGCCGACACCATACAGATAGCGGTAATATCCCGCGCCCCACGGTCTGCAATGAGTCGCAAGGTATGCAGCATAGAACCACCAGTCGCCAACATTGGATCGATGACAAAAACAGTCTGATCGGAAAGATCATCCGGCAGAGCTTCCAGATACGGAACCGGCTGATGAGTCTCCTCATTGCGCGCCATACCGACGAAGCCCACCTGCGCATCGGGAATCATCGACATAGCGGCATCCACCATGCCCAAACCAGCACGGATAACCGGCACAAGCAGCGGCGGCTGCAGCAGACGGTGACCAGTGGTCGGCACCAAAGGGGTGTTAATAGGGAGATCTTCCAACGGTAGATCGCGCGCTGCTTCATACACCAGCATCTGAGCGAGTTCTTTAAGAGCCGCCCGGAATTGTGCATTACTGCTGCGCTCATCGCGCATGGTGGTGAGACGAGAAAGGGCCAAGGGGTGATCGATGACAGTTACATCCATGCCTCTAATCTTGGCACACCTCTCCCTTATTCATTGTCTCGAGGGCACCCCGAACTGTTCCAAAAATTCTTCAACTTTTTGCGGGTGAAGGGAACCTTCTGCGAACAGACAGCGTCATATCGTTAACGTCCATCTCCATGAAGGGGGAAACATGTCTCTTAACCATGTTTCAGCAGACATCCCCGCCATTACAGCCTTCGGAACCGCAGTGGGCGCGGCCGGAGCTGCTCTTGCGGGTGAAGAGGGTCTGCTAGAAGTCGCGTCCAGCGGTGTCATCTTGCCTGCGCTGGGCGCAATCGCCACCGAATTCGCCGTCGCCTACGAAACTGCCCATGCCGTCCACAGTGCCGGATTCGCAAAGATCGTGGGCGATCTTGAAGACAGTGCAGCACGCGCCGCCGCAACCAGTGCCGCCTACCTCAGCACTGAGGGCGCCCACACCGCCGCGATCGCTAAGGAAGGCTTGGAATGCTAGATCCAGTTACCCTCGCCCTGCCCATGATCCAGACCATGTCTGGACTGGGCGCACAAGGTTCTCTTGAACTCACCAACGCCACCGGTCTACACATCCACCTCAGTGTCGGATATGGTGCCGCTGGAGCGAGCACCGGCGGACAACCTGAAGCCACCCCGTCAACCCATTCCTTCCAGAACGGGCCCACCCCAAACCCGTTCACGACCACCGCTTCCCAGCAGACATTGCAAGCTCCCCATCTAGGACTGCCACTTGGCCTGCCTACCCTACCTGCGCCGGATCTCTCTGCGCTGCACGGGCTCGTATCCGCACTGGAACAAACCGGGCAGGCATATGGCACAGTGGTCACCGCCATCGGAAGTGCCACTCAGCAGATCGTTAGTGCGTGGACTGGCCCCGCCGCCAACGCTGCACTCCAGGTCGTCAAAGACATCTCCGCACACTCCGGTGACCTCGAAGTGAAGACAGGCGAACTGGCCAAGGCCACCAACGAGGCAACCGCTATTGTCGGCAAAGCAGCCGTAGAGATCGCTGGCATCATCGCAAAGTTCCTGCACGAGGCTGTAGACTCCCTGAGCCTGATCGAGACCGGCATCGGAACAATTCTCGCTACCATTGGCGCTGCCATTAACTCCTGCCGACAAGCGGCAGAAGTGTTCATGAATGCCTTCAGCCAACTGCAAGGCCCCACCGCAGAAGCTCTGAAGACTGCACAAGATGCCCGCCTCAACCTCGGCATCAAGCTTCCGCTAGCACTGCCCTCCCTCAAGTCCATGGCGGAAGCGGCAGGAGCCGCGCTTACCCCCAAGCTACCCACGTTGGAAGGCCAAGTGAAACTCCCCGGGATGGTGGACGTAGCCGGAAAACTTTCCCCTGGATCACTCCCCTCAGGCCACGTCGCCTGGGGAAACGAAGCCGACAACTTCACCCAATCTCAACCGGCCGTCACCGCAGCAGCCTCCTCCGCCCCCGTCACCAACTCGCCCACGACAAACGGCCTCCACAACTACTCTGGTCCCACCGGTATGCAGAGCGGCGCAACCACCACTGCTTCCCCCACCAGTAGCCCCACCGCCTCGCCCACTAGTGCTGGAGTTACCTACACCCCGCCTGCTGGTAGCGGCACCGTCGCCAGCAGCAGTGTCGGCGCCAACAACCCGGCCAATGGTGCTAGCTATGCCAGCGGACACAGCAACAACCCCTATGGCTACTCCAGCTATGGCACCCGGGCAGCCACCGGAACCAGCGCCGCCCACACCCCGGCAGCCACCACCACAGGTGTCAGTTACGTACCCGAGCACCAGAACGGCAGTGGCAGCCCCAGTGGGGAACACACCAACACCGGTAGCTACGACACCTACGGAGACCTCTCCTACGGCGGCGTCGACGGCCCCATCCCCGTCGTCCTCCCCAACGGAACCACTGTGTACGCCCCCAACCCCATTGCCGCCAAAGCCATCGAGTCTGCACTGTCACAGATCGGTGTGCCCTACGTATGGGGTGGCACCAGCCCTGGAGTCGGTCTCGACTGCTCTGGCCTCACCCAGTGGGCCTACGAACAGGCAGGCCTAGAAATTGGCCGCACCACCTGGGACCAGGACAACAACCCGCACATCCCCGTCGGCGATGCTCTCCCCGGTGACCTACTCATCTGGGACGGCCACGTTGCTATGTTCCTCGGAGACGGCCTCATGATCGAGGCCGGCGACCCCGTCTCCGTCACCCCTGTTCGTACCGACAATGCCGGGATGGCCTTCGAAGGTGTCTTCCGGCCATGGCTGAAGGCATAGTACATGAGTAAGATCACCTACCACACCGCGGACCGCACCATCACCATCACCTGTGACGACAACGGCAACTTGCTCAGCATCGTGCTGCGCGGAAACCTCTCCCCCGCGCGACTTTCCGCCGAACTATGCCGACTCCACGCCAAAGCACTGCCAAAGTACGAGCAACCGTACAATAACCGCGAAATCGACAGTGTTATGGCACGGCTCAGTGAACCGCCCATCCCGGCACTCGCCGAAATCTACGGCGCCCTCCACAACAGCATGGCCACTCTCCGAAAAGCTGGCGAAGACCTCGAGACCCACTCCAGCGAAGGAAGCACCGACGCAGTCACCGTCACTATCTCGGGACGCGGCTGCCTCACCTCGGTCGAATGCAAAGACAAAGCGAAAAAGCTCACTGCAAACGAACTCGCTACGTCCATCCTGGAGGCCTATCAGCAGGCTAAAACAGCTGAACAAACTTACTCTGAACAATGGAGTACACAGCTGACGGCGACACTCGAAGAGATCAATCCGGTTCGCGTAACAACCACCTAAAAGTTCCCCACAAGATATGGCAGTGGCTCTGTAACTCCCGTAGGCTGAGAGTATGTCTGTAGCTGATATTGTTCCTGTAGCACTGGGTCTTCCCTCCGGAGACTTTGTCACCCTCTGGGCCCCCGCCTGGCGGGAAGACGGAGAAGACTGGGAAGCCATGCTTGGCCTCGACGAAGACCTTTACGGTTTCGCCACGCCTGCCGAACTCGCCGCTTTCCTCCGCTCCGGCGCACCCAACGATCTGGAGGACCACCCGTCGTGGGAACACACTGCACAACTCTCCGCACTCGAACTCGACCCCGACGAGGAACACTCCTATGACCTCCTCGGGGTTCCGGAACTCCTCTCCGAGGATCCCACCGAAGATTCTGTTCTCGAACTCGACGACTGCTTCACCATAGTGCGAACCATTGGCAGCATCTGCGACATCCCCGAAATCGAAAAATTCTTCCGCAAGCACGGAGACCTCGGAGCCACCTCCGGCGGCGTCGACAACTTCTACGGCCGCGAAGGCGCCCGTGAATGGACCCACATCGGCAAAATCGTCAGCAAGAACTGGGACGACATCCTCAACCTCATCGATAGCCTGCTCGTCAGCCCCGAGGTGGACGCCACCCTCCTTGCCCAAGCCGAAGAAGAATTCGCGGAAGCCCGCGCCCTAGCTGCAGAACGAGAAGACGACACCGCTGGTCTCCTCGACGCCGACGAATGGGAACCCGACGCCGACGAAGACCCCTTCTGGGCCAGCATCGGTATCGACCCCATCAAGATCATTCTCCCCGGCGGCACTCGATTCAGCCTCCGTTGCTACATCAACGACGAACCCCTCTTCCTCGGCAACGATGACCACATCTTCGGCTTCACCAGTCAGCGCGGCATGCTGCGCTTCCTCGCCGAAGAACCCGACCACAGCATGTACAAGCTCCCCGGATGGGACCAAGTAGCCTTCCGCGCCGGCAGCGGCGAACTCAACGTCCGCCCCACCGACGACAACATCTACTCCTTTGTCCGCCTTCCCAAGCAGATGAAGAACGGCCCCGCAGACGTCGACGAAAACCAGCTCGACCTCGCCGTCGAACTCCTCCTCGACGCTGAAGACTACCTCGACACCGACGTCGTTGACGCATACCTCAACGATTCCACCCGCCTCGGCAACTACGTCGAATCGATCATCGGGGACAACACCGAACCCCCCGAAGAGCCCTACGACGACATCGTCGACGAATGGGACAAACTGGTGATCTGGCTCGACAGCGTCATAGATAAACAGTAGCCACCACCACGCGACACAGCACGCACCCATACGCACACCGCGTTTAAGAGAGGGCCGCCCTACCAAGGGCGGCCCTCTCTTAAACCACAACGGACAAACGACGCGTCACCCCACGCTAGTCGTCATCCTCCCGCTCCCCCACCGCGGCAACAGCCACCGCAGACAAGCTCGCAGCCTTACTCTTCTCATCCAGATCCGCTTCACTGCGCTTTGCAGCTACATCGCCACGCAGCGCCCGTTGCGATGTCGCAGCCCACGCGGTGCAGAAAAGGATTATGCGCCACGTGAAGAAAAGGAACACCATAATACCGATGATCGGACCAAACACAGCACCAGCCGGAGACGATAAGACACTCTTTAAGTAGATCGCCGCCACCCTAATCCAGATCACCAGCAGCACCGTAGCAATAGCAGCCGCCATTAGCGATGCCCGCGGCACCGCACGCTTACGTGGTAGATAGCCAATCACCCAGATCATCACCACCCAGATAGCAATAGCTGAAACGAGCAGCGACACCACCGTCAACAGCACCTGCATACCCGGCACATCGCTCAAATGTAGCCACTTGATGACTTTGTCCATCAGACCGGACGACGAGATCATGGTGAGGCCAAACGCCACCACAAACGCCAGGAAAAGACCCAGCAGCGCCAGCAGATCCTTACCCTTCTTCTTGAAGAAACTCTCGGACTGCAGCGGAATGGCCCACTGTGCAGTCAAACCATCGCGCAGATTTCCAATCCACCCCAGCCCGGAGTACAAGGCAGTCAACAGACCAATAACACCAACCGCAGAACGCTGCTCCACCGCTGTCTTCACCAACTGGGACACCTGCTCCCCCATCGACCCAGGCACCTTGGCGACAATCTGATTCTGAATGTCGACCAGCAGCTCGGGGCGGGCAAACAGGAAAACACCAGCGATAGCAAAACCCACCATCAGAAGCGGGAAAATTCCCAACACCGAGAAATAGGTGATGCCGCCGGCGTAAAGATTGCCGCGTTCCTGCGAATAACGTTCGTGCGTCACCAATAGATGGTCCAGCCACGGCCACTTCATACGGAATTTAGCGAGGCCCTGGGGAGCATCCGGCTCCTTGAGATCGGTACTGATAGTCATCACTTCCTTGGACGAGTGGTGGCTAACAACAGTGATCAGCGCAGCGGACGCAAGAAACCAATCTGCTCGTACACCTTGTCCAGAACCGGAGCCGCGGACTCGCGGGCACGTTCCGCACCACGCTGCAGCACCCGCTCCAGCTCCGCCCGGTCAGAGAGAATCTCATCCACACGGGCGCGCAACGGAGTAGCGAACTCCGTCATCGCCTCTGCCGTATCCTTCTTCAGGTCGCCATACCCGTGGCCCTCATACCCAGACACCAACGTATCGATATCGGTACCGCTGAGTGCGCTGAGAATGGTGAGAAGATTGGAAACGCCGGGCTTGTTCTCGCGATCGAAAGCAATCACACCGTCGTTATCGGTTACTGCCGAACGGATCCGCTTGGCCGAAACCTTCGGGTCATCCAGCAGGTTAATAATACCTTTGGGATTCTTGCCAGATTTCGACATCTTCGAAGACGGGTCCTGCAAATCGTAAATCTTGGCCGAACTTTTAATGATAAAAGCTTCTGGCACAACGAAAGTGCGACCGTACTTATTGTTAAAACGCTCTGCGAGATTTCGCGTCAATTCAACATGCTGACGTTGATCCTCCCCCACCGGGATAAGTTGAGGGCTGTACAACAAGATGTCTGCAGCCATCAAAATGGGGTAGTCGAAAAGCCCCACAGTGGTCTTATCGCGCCCCTGTTTCAGCGACTTGTCCTTGAACTGGGTCATCCGGCTGGCCTCGCCGAAACCCGTCATGCAGTTGAACACCCAGGTCAGCTCAGCATGCTCCGGAACCTGCGACTGGACAAAGAGCACCGACTTATCGGGATCAACACCCAGTGCGATAAGCTGTGCCGCCGCACCCCAGGTCCGCTCCCGCAAAACCTTCGGATCTTGCTCCACGGTAATGGCGTGCATATCCGGAATGAAGTAGAAGGCGTCATAATCCTCCTGCAACTCCACCATCTGTTTCACAGCACCCAGATAATTGCCCAGGTGGAAAGAGTCGGCGGTGGGCTGCAGGCCAGAAAGAACGCGTTGGCGGCCCTGTGGCTTCGTATCGGTGTCAGTCATAGTTGTTCGGCTACCTATGTTCGAGGTTGTGAGAAAAAAGTGTGTGGTGTTCAGGTTACCCGCGTTGAGTTGCAAGGCGTAAAGGAGGCTGCTTGCCACAGCTCCCTGCTAGCCCTGCACACCCCGCTACTGGTAGGTGACGGTCACTGGAGCGTGGTCTGACCAGCGCAGCTCGTAGGCGTCTGCCCGCTCCACCCGCGCTTCCACCAGACGGTCCACCAGCCCAGCGGTAATCGCCTGGTAGTCGATGCGCCACCCGGCGTCATTGTCGAAGGCTTTCCCCCGGTAGCTCCACCAGGAGTAGGGGCCACGCTCCTCCGGTAGTAGATAGCGCTGCGCATCCGTCCACCCGGTAGGGATGCCGGACGCGTCCACGCCTAGACCTTGCGGCCCAAAAATGCTCGTCATCCACTCCCTCTCGGCCGGAAGGAACCCCGATTTCGTAGTGTTGGCCTTGAAGTTTTTGAGATCCTCTTCGCGGTGGGCAATATTCCAGTCCCCGCACACGACGGTTTGTGGAGCGGAGCCGGCTGCCGCCAGGGTGGCCCGCTGCTGCAAAAATGCGCTGAAGCCTTCCATGAAACGGTACTTTTCATCCTGCCGTGGAGTATCTACTTCCCCCGAGGGAAGGTAGAGCGAGGCCACGGTCAGGACGTCACCCTCACTGGCTCCTGTGAGTTTCCCGTCCACGGCAAAGTCTGCCTCAATGTAGCGCCCGGCACGTGCAAATTCCTCCACGTCGATCCCGGTACGAACAGCCAGGGGGGCCTGGCGGCTGAGAATGCCGACGCCGGCACGGCCTTTTGCAGCGGCCTCCTGCATGCAGAGGTGCCAGCATCCACCATTGTCGACGAGGGCTGGTGCTAGGGCATCCGCAGTTTGTGCAGGGGTGGCGCGCACTTCCTGCATACACACAATATCGGCGTTCGTGGACTCTAGCCACGCGAGAAACCCGGGGTTCTCGGCAGAGCGAACGCGAGTGGCGGCGCGAATGCCGTTGACGTTGACGGAGGTGACGGTAATGGTCACTGAACAGCACCTTTCACGGTAATGGAGTCCACGGAAGCGGCGGCATCCTTACCGGATTTCACCAAGTAGACGGCGCTGAGGAGGAAGACGAGGCCAATGGCACCGAGGACTGCCCCAAACACGGCGGGCAGGATGTACATGAACTCACCGCCCAGCTGATGGTGGACTACCTGCGTAGAGAGGAAAGAACCGATGACATTCGCGAGACAGAGTGACACATGATTCATTGCGGAAGCAAGGTTTTGGGAGTCGCCCGCATGGCGAATGAGGCGAACCTGCATGGCGGGTGAGAAGGCTCCTGTACCGAAGACACCCACCAGGAATACTTCTATGAAGAGGGTGATGGGGTTTTGCACCATGAGTGGTGAGACTGCCAGTACCACAACGAAACTGCCCATGATAATAGGAAAGGCGGCTTCCGGGACACGGTCCGAGAGTTGTCCGGCGAGGAGGGTACCGACAAGGGCGCCGATGCCGATGACCATCATGACGAACGGCATAATGTTGGGATTCATCCCGGTGATGGTATCCACTGTGCGGGTGATGTAGCTGAGGAACCCGTAGAGACCTCCGAAACCAATGAGACCAGCCAACAGAGTGAGAACGACCTGGCGGTTCTTGAACAGCCCTAGCTCCTGCTTGGGATTGGAGGAGGACAGGTCTTTCATGGCAGGTAGCCAGGCGAACATTGCGGCGAAGGCAAGGGTGCCGAAGAGGGCGATAATGCCGAATGCGTAGCGGTAGTTGTTGGCTTGGCCTACCCAGGTGATGAGAGGGACGATGGCAAGGTTGGCGATGGGCAAACCGAGCAGGGAGATGGACACAGTTCGGGCAGTTTTACCGGGTGGTGCCAGATAGGCACCGACGAGGGCCATGAGTCCATAGATCGCCCCGTGGGGGACGCCCGCGAGGAAGCGCCCCACCAGGAGGATCCAAAAGTTAGGGGCAAAAACGGTGAGAAGGTTACCCACCACTTGGGTAGCGACTGCCGCGATCAACAGCATTTTGCGGTTGATGTGGACGAGGACCACGGTGAAGAGGGGCGCCCCGAAAACCACACCGATCATGTAGAGGGTGATGGCGAAGCCGAGCGTGGACTCGGTCGTCATCCCCAAGTGCTGGCCAACATCGGGCAGTAGGCTAACGATGGCAGATTCCGTGCAGGCGGTACCAATACCGCCCAGGATGAGGGCGAGGATGGCGAGCTTTGCGGAACCGGAGGTGGTGTGAGACGCCCCACGACCTCCCTCCAGTGTCGCGGAGCGGGGAGAGGCAGATGTGCCAGTGCCAGCAGCAGAGAAGGGGGCGGTGGGATCGTCACTCACAGGTTAGACCGCCAGTTTCTTTCCAAGGTTGGTGATGAGAGCTTCCATGAACTGTTCGGTGGTGAGCCATTCCTGGTCGCCGCTCACGAGGAGGGCGAGGTCCTTAGTCATCTGGCCGCCTTCGACGGTGTCGACGATGACCTTTTCCAGGGTGGTAGCGAAGCCGATGAGTTCCTGGTTGCTGTCCAGCTTGCCGCGGTGGGCGAGGCCCCGGGTCCAGGCGTAGATGCTGGCAATGGGGTTGGTGGAGGTGGGGTTACCTGCCTGGTGCTGGCGGTAGTGGCGGGTGACTGTGCCGTGGGCAGCTTCCGCCTCGCAGGTCTTTCCGTCGGGGGTGAGGAGGACGGAGGTCATGAGGCCGAGGGAGCCAAAGCCTTGGGCGACAGTATCGGACTGGACGTCACCGTCGTAGTTCTTGCATGCCCAGACGTAACCGCCTTCCCACTTGAGGGCGGAGGCAACCATGTCGTCGATGAGGCGGTGCTCGTAATGGAGGCCGGCGGCCTCGAACTGTGCCTTGAACTCTTCGTCGTAGATACGCTGGAAGATGTCCTTGAACTGGCCGTCGTAAGCCTTGAGGATGGTGTTCTTGGTGGACAGGTACACCGGGTAGTTCATGCTCAAACCGTAGTTGAAGGAGGCGCGAGCGAAGTCCTCGATGGACTTGTTGAAGTTGTACATGCCCATGACAACGCCGCCGTCTTCGGGGAGGCGCACCACTTCGTGCTGGATGGGTTCGGAGCCATCATCCGGGGTGAAGGTGATGGTGACGGTGCCGGCGCTGGGGGCTTTGAAGTCGGTAGCGCGGTACTGGTCGCCGAAGGCGTGACGGCCGATGATGATGGGCTTGGTCCAGCCGGGAACCAGACGAGGCACGTTGGACATGATGATGGGGGCGCGGAAGATGGTGCCGCCGAGAATGTTACGGATGGTGCCGTTGGGGGACTTCCACATCTTCTTCAGGCCGAACTCTGCGACGCGGGCCTCATCGGGGGTGATGGTGGCGCACTTGACGCCGACGCCGTGCTTCTTGATGGCATTGGCGGCATCAATGGTGATCTGGTCGTCGCTGGCGTCACGGCTCTCAATGCCGAGGTCGTAGTACTCGAGGTTAAGGTCAAGGTAGGGAAGGATCAGTTCGTCACGAATGTCTTGCCAGATGACGCGGGTCATCTCGTCGCCGTCGAGTTCAACGACAGTGCCGTCGACGTGGATCTTCGACATTGATTCTCCTTTGGTGGCGCTGGGCGCGAGGGTTGAAGCGTGAATACAGGGATTATTGTGTAGTGTTCTGTGCCTGCCGCAGTTGGCGGCACTGGCAGGAGGTGCTTGCTGATCTGGGCGGACACAAAAAAGTTACCCTCCCCATCATAGATGAGAAGGGTGACGAGGTTGAATACGGAACCTAGCGGGAGAGGGCGACGCTCCGACCAAGCCGGGTTCATCTCTGCTCTATGTGGGGTTGAGAGTCGGTGCGCGACTACGGCTCCGTCACCGGCTGTGGCTCTGTCACTGGTTGCGGCTCCTTCTCTAATCGCGGCTCCTCCACCGGTTGCGGAGCCTCCATCTCCAGCAGCTCATTGCGGCCATCGTTGCGGAGCGCATCGGACAGGGCACAGAGCGCACCCACCGCCATCAGAGCAATAATGAACGCCAACGAGATGCCAAATGCGTGTGCATAGCCCGCCAGCGTGGTGTCGAAGCGGGTAGCGAAGAACACCAGAGTGACACCCGCAATACCCACTGCTGAGCCGACACGCTGCATGGTCTGCAGCACCCCACCAGCTGCCCCAGCCTGCTTTACTGATACTTCTGCCAGCGCAAACGTCTGGTTGGGGCTAATGGTGATACCGGAGCCAAATCCCGCGATAGCACCCGCGATAAGGATGCCCAGCCAGGCAAAATCTTCCGATAGCAGGAGCGCCGACGCCGCCATCAGGCCCAGGCCAGCCATGGTGACGACGAGGCCAATGAGGACGAGCCAGCGGCCGCGCAAGGTCATCCACACCGAAGAGCGCTGCGAACCGTACGCACCCATCAAAGCCAGCGGTACCTGCATCAGTCCGGCCAACCAGGCAGCCATCCCTAAACCTTGCTGGAGATAAAGAGTGAGGACGATGAAGACGCCGGTCCAGCCAGCGAAGTAGCAGGTGGACACTGCCGATCCTAAGGTAAAGCCGGCGTTCTTCATGAGAGCGCGCGGCATCACCACAGAATGCTGGCGATTCTCCCGCCACAGTTCCCATGCGGTGAAGAGCGCACCAAAAAGCACACCCACACCAATGAGGTACCAGGGGGAATGCTTCACACCGTAAGCGGGGTCGGTCGCCAGAATGAACGGCAACATCGATGTCAGTACACCGGCAGCCATCAACAGCAGGCCCACCGTGTCGAGGTTGAGCTTGGTGCCCTTTTCCCGCTTCTGTGGGACAGGCAGCAGCTTGGGACCCATCACCAGAATGAAAATGGAGAAAGGGATGTTAACGAGGAAGACCGAGCGCCACCCCCAGTCCAGGCCCAGCGCACTTACCAACACGCCACCAACTGCTGGGCCGATAGCGGAAGAAATACTGACGACCATGCCGAAAATGCCGAAGGCACGGGCACGCTCGCGGCCTTGGAAAAGTTCTTGAATAAAGCCAATAACCTGCGGAGTCGTAATCGATGCGCCGATACCTTGCAGGACACGCATGATGACCAGAATTTCGGCGCTAGTGGAAAAACCACAGGCCAAGGAGGTCACCATGAAAAGAAAAGAACCGGTGAGGAAGACGGGGCGTCGCCCAACGACGTCACCAAGCCGTCCCGAAGGAACGAGCAAAAGACCAAACGCAACGGAATAACCAGCCACAATCCACTGGAATTGAGTGGGGGTTGCATGTAGTGAACTCTCGATTGCGGGGAGCGCCACATTGACAATCGAGATGCTTAAAAGCCCTACGAAGCCCGCGACCATAACAACGGAAAATGCCCTCCAGTTCTGACTCCATTGTCGTGGTTTCATCCAATGTTTTGTCATGTATTCTTTCTACCTTATGGCATCAAACCACTTAAAATCACCCTGCGTAAAACCCCCTCTGAACTGGCATAAGTCACCATATCTCACGTAGTTTTTGAATCAGCAAAACACCCCCAACGAACGACTAAACAACTGTTAAAGGACTACTAAAATGACCACCAAGTATGACAACAGCAATGCCGCCAACTGGAACTTCACCACCCAGTCCGTCCATGCCGGACAAGACGTCGACAGCGAAGTGAGCGCCCGCAACCTCCCCATCTACCTCTCCTCCTCCTTCGTCTTCGACAACGCCGAGCATGCCGCTAACCGCTTCAACCTCTCGGACGCCGGCCCGGTCTACTCCCGCCTCACCAACCCCACCGTTGAAGCTCTCGAGAACCGTCTCGCCGCACTAGAAGGTGGCGTCGCTGCAGTCGGCTTCGCCTCCGGCGCCGCCGCCATCACCAGTGGTCTCCAGACCCTTGTGCAAGCGGGCGGGCACATCGTCGCCAGCCCCCGCCTCTACGGCGGCACCGAAAACCTCCTTCACCACACTCTGCCCAAGTACGGCATCGAGGTGACCTTCGTGGAGAACCCGGATGACCCACAGTCCTGGCAGGATGCCGTCCAGCCCAACACCAAGGTCTTCTACGGAGAAACCATTTCCAACCCCGCCAACGACGTCCTCAATATCCCGGGCATCGCCGAGATTGCCCACCGCAACAACGTCCCGCTCTTCATCGACAACACACTCGCCACCCCCTACCTGGTGCGTCCGCTCCAGCAGGGTGCCGACATCGTCGCCGAATCCCTCACCAAATTCATTGGCGGCCACGGCTCGGCTCTCGGCGGTGTGCTAGTTGACGGCGGCACCTTCGACTGGACGGTCGAAAAGGATGGCTCCCCCGTCTTCCCCAGCTTCGTCACGCCCGACCCCTCCTACCACGGCCTTGTCTACAAGGACCTGGGTGCGGCCGCCTTCGCTCTGAAGGTACGAGTGTCCCTCCTGCGGGATACTGGCGCCACCCTCTCTGCCTTCAACGCCTGGGTCATCCAGCAGGGCGTCGAAACTCTGGCACTGCGTGTCCGCCAGCATGTCGCCAACGCCCAGCAGGTAGCAGAATGGCTCGACCAGCAGGACCAAGTAGAGAAGGTGCACTACGCCGGACTCCCCTCTAGCCCCTGGTACCAGGTGGGCAAGCAGGTGACCCCGGAAGGTGCCGGTTCCGTCCTAGCCTTCGACATCAAGGGTGGCAAGGATGAGGCCTGGGCCTTCATCGACGCCCTCAAACTCCACAGCAACCTCGCCAACGTTGGCGACGTACGCTCCCTGGTAGCCCACCCGGCCACCACCACACACTCCCAGCTCACTGAGAAAGAACTGCTCGCCGCCGGCATTACCCCCGGCACCATCCGCCTCTCAGTCGGCATTGAGGACGTCGAGGACATCATCGACGACTTGAAGCTCGGGTTTGCTGCCATCACCCAGTAGGATGGAGTCCTAGAAGCACTGCTTAACTAGCACAAGGAGGCGCAACGCCCGTGGAGTACAAATACGACAACACTGACTACGCAGAATGGGACTTCGACACTCGTGCAGTCCACGCCGGTCAGACGTTAGATTCCGACTATGGCGCCCGTGCCATGCCACTCCACCTGACGACCGCCTTCGCCTTTGAAGATTGCCAGGATGGGGCAGACCGCTTCGCCCTCGCCAAGGGCGGCCACATCTACACCCGCTTGAACAATCCGACCAACGATATGGTAGAGGCCCGCATCGCCTCTCTCGAGAACGGTGTGGGTGCTCTACTCTTCGGATCCGGCATGGCCGCCATCCTGGCCACCGTCGAATCCATTGCCGTCGCCGGCGACCACATCGTTTCCAGCCCCCGCCTCTACGGCGGCACCGAGACTCTCTTCCGCCACACTCTCCCGAAGATGGGCCTCCAGGTGACCTTCGTGGGGAACCCGGATGATCCGCAGTCCTGGCAGGATGCCGTCCAGCCCAACACCAAGCTCTTGTACGGCGAAACCATCTCCAACCCGGCCAACGATGTACTAGACATCCCGGCCATTGCCGAGATTGCCCACCGTAACCTCGTCCCACTGGTTGTCGACAACACCATGGCCACCCCTTACCTCACCCGCCCGCTCGATATGGGTGCGGACGTGGTCGTGGAATCCGTCACCAAGTTCATGGCAGGCCATGGCACTGTCATGGCGGGCGCTATCGTGGACGGCGGCTCCTTCGATTGGACTGTCAAGCGCGACGGCGAACTCATGTTCCCCGGCCTCGCCGCCCCCGACCCGGCCTACCACGGCTTCGTCTATACCGATGCAGGTGCTGGTGCCCTCCTCCTCAAGGCCCGTGCCAGCTTCATGCGCGACACCGGATCTGGCATCGCCCCCTTCAACGCCTGGGCGGCCCAGCTTGGTCTGGAGACCCTCGCATTGCGCATGGAGCGGCATGTCACCAACGCCCAGAAAGTGGCCGAGTGGCTCGAACAGCAGGAACTAGTCGAAGCCGTCAACTACGCTGGTCTCCCCTCTTCCCCCTGGTATGAGGTGCATAAGCGCGTCTGCCCGAAGGGTGCCAGCTCCGTTCTCGCTTTTGACATCAAAGGTTCGACGAAGGAGGCCTGGACGTTCATTGACGCCCTCAAACTCCACACCAACCTCGCGAACCTAGGTGACGTGCGCTCGCTAGTCACCCATCCCGGCTCCACCACCCACTCCCAGCTGACCACCGAGGCGAAGAAGCATGCTGGCATCACCGACGCCACCATTCGCCTTTCTGTGGGCCTGGAGTCCGTTGACGACATCATCGCAGACCTACAACGCGGTTTCGACGCTGTCGCTGCACTGAAGAACTAAACTAGAAGGCCACACACCCCGGGTTGGCTTCTGCCGCCCCGTTAGGACACACGAAAGGAGGACAGACAATGGCATCCCACGCACACCCCCTATTGCCGCCCGCCGACGGCACCCTGGGCTATGTTCGCATTGGCGATGTGTTGCTGGACTCCGGTGTCCTGCTCCCCCAAGTCACCATCGCCCTACAGTGCTGGGGCACCCTCAACGCCGACGCCAGTAATGTCGTCCTCATCGAGCATGCTCTCACGGGCGATTCGCATGTCGTTGGCCCTAAAGACGCCCTCCACCCCACCCCCGGCTGGTGGCCGGGCATGGTGGGGCCGGGCTGTCCTATCGACACTGACCGCTGGTTCGTCATATGCACCAACACGCTAGGCGGTTGCCGCGGCACCACCGGCCCGTCCTCACTCCATCCGGATGGGCACTACTGGGGTGCGCGTTTCCCCGCCATCTCCATTCGTGACATGGTGCGGGCTGAGGCACAATTGGCGGACCTGCTGGGTATCCGGCGTTTCGCCGCCGTCATCGGTGGATCCATGGGTGGGGCACGAGCCCTCGAATGGATGATGATGTATCCGCAGCGGGTGGCTGCCGCGGGAGTGTTGGCGGTGGGGCCCCGCGCCTCCGCCGACCAGATTGGCTGGCAAACCACCCAGATTCTCGCGATTACCGCTGATCCTGCCTGGCAGCAGGGTGGCTACCATGGCACTGGCCGTGAACCCACTATGGGTTTGGGGATTGCCCGGCGCATCGCCCACCTCTCTTATCGCTCTGAGCAGGAGTTGGATCGGCGTTTCAGCAACCGTCCGGCCCCCGGGGAGGATCCCATTGGCGAGGACCTCAGTATGCAGGGTCGCTATGCGGTGCAGAGCTACTTGGACCATCAGGCGTCTAAGCTCATCGCCCGCTTCGATGCCTGCTGTTATGTGCTGTTGACGGATGCACTGAACCGCCATGATATTGGTCGCGACCGTGGCGGCCTCCACCATGTGTTGGAGAATTGCACGGTTCCGGCGGTGATCTGCGCGGTCGATACGGACCGTCTGTATCCACTGCGCCAGATTGAAGAGATTGCGGAGTATCTCCCCTACTGTGATGGGGTGGACATCATCACCTCTGAGAAGGGGCATGATGGGTTCTTGGCTGAAGCCGACCAGACTGCGGAGATTCTGCGTAAGACCATGGCACTGGCCGAGGCGGATGAGCAGGTACACGTCTAAACACGGGAAGCCTCACATTTAACGGGAAGCCCCTCGTTTTCTGAGACTGCCCTGTACCCCCGCGATTGTTCCAGGTTGTTGCGACCCCACCGGATTGTTGGGGGAGACAGCGAGACAGCGCGTCTCACCGATGCGAGATGAGACGCGGTTATGCGGGGTCAAGCAGGAACTGTCATCACGAGGAAGAGTAGAGCCGTCCCCACCACCAGTAGGAAGATGACGTCGAAGCGCTGCGAGCGTACTTCCAGCATCTCCACATAGTCAGCGGGAAGGAACGAGCGGAAAGCGGCTGTCAGTAGTGCGGTTCCGGCCAGCACGGTGACGCCGCGTCGCCAGTGGTCGGCCAGGACGAATGCGGCTGACACGATGAGCAGTGCCACCACAATGAAGAAGGCGACCTGCCGGCGCCACCAGGCAGGCTCGTGTTTGAAGATGCCCACACACCAATCCCAGAAGGGCTTCCAGCCGCGGGCGGCGACACCGTAGCGTTCCAGGTCGACGTTCTCGATGACGTCATCGGGGGCGTCGACTCGCCCCATGGGGGCGGGTTCAGGTGGAAATGCCGGGTTGACGAGCTGGGGTTTGTCGTCGAGGAAGTGCGGGTTCCGGGGGGTGGGGGCAGGGGTGTGCCGCCGGGAGGGGCGTTTCCTCCCGGCGGTGCGGTCCTGCTGTTGCCGGCGCGGCGGCTGTGGGGCGGTCACTCAGAGGCAGCCATTCGTTCGCAACGTTCCACCACATTGGTGACGAGGAAAGCACGGGTGAGGGGGCCCACGCCACCGGGGTTGGGGGACACGTAGCCGGCCTTCTCCCACACGTCGGGGTGGAGGTCGCCGGTCAGTTTGCCGTCCACACGGGAAACACCGACGTCGAGGAGGGCAGCGCCTTCTTTGATCATGTCGGCGGTGATCATGTGCGGCTGGCCGGCTGCTGCGATGACGATGTCGGCGTCACGGGTTTCTGCAGCCAGGTCTTTGGTGCCGGTGTGGCAGAGGGTGACGGTGGCATTCTCGCTGCGGCGGGTGAGCATAAGGCCAATGGGCCGGCCGACGGTGACGCCACGTCCCACGACGCAGACTTTAGCTCCGTTGAGTTCCACGCCGTAGCGGCGCAGCAGGCCGATACACCCGTTGGGGGTGCAGGGCAGCGGGGCGGGTTCCATGAGGACCAGCTTGCCGAGGTTGACAGGGTGCAAGCCGTCGGCGTCTTTGTCGGGGTCGATGAGGCCGAGAATACGGTTCTCGTCAAGGTGTTTGGGAAGCGGCAGCTGCACAATGTAGCCGGTGCAGTCCGGGTTCTCATTAAGTTCCTGGATGACAGCTTCCAGTTCTTCTTGGGTGGTGTCCTCCGGCAGGTCCTTGCGGATGGAGCGGACGCCGATTTTCTCGCAGTCCTGGTGCTTCATGCGCACGTAGGAGTGGGAGGCGGGGTCGTCGCCTACGAGCACAGTGGCGAGGCCCGGAACGATGCCCTTCTCTCGGAGGGCAGCTACACGGGTAGTGAGGTCGGCGAAGATTTCGTCGCGGTACTTAAGTCCATCGAGTTTAACTGCAGTCACGGTTCTTAGTATTCCATGTTCCTGCGGGAAGGAAACATCGTGTGGTGACGTTTTCTGCCGTCATCACCCCCACTACACCTCCGCAAACCCCACATGGCACAATAAACACATGCCCGGCGCCAACATTCGCATCCTCTTCGCCCGCCCCTGCATTCCGCCCAACACTGGCAATGCCATCCGCACCTCCGCCGTCACCGGCTGCGAACTCCACCTCGCCGGCCCCCTTGGCTTCGACCTCTCCGATAAGAACCTCCAGCGTGCCGGCCTGGACTACCACGACATGGCGCACGTCGTACTCCACCAGAACCTCGACACCGCCCTCACCGCCCTCACCAGCGGCCCCTCCTCCCCCGCTGCCCAAGCAATGCCCGCCGCCGCCAGCCGCACCCCCGGCCGCGTCTTCGCCTTCTCCGTCCGCGGCACCCGCCACTATGGAGAAATAGACTATCGCCCCGGCGACATCCTGCTCTTCGGACCGGAACCCACCGGGCTCACCGATGCCGAACTCGCAGACCCACGCGTTACAGAAGTGGTACGCGTGCCGATGCTACCGGGGCGACGCTCTATGAACTTAGCCAACACTGCCGCGATCGCCGTCTTCGAGGCATGGCGCCAGATGGGTTTCGTGGATGGCGTCTAATTCTTAAACCCGTGCACCGGGGCAGGTAGACGTCCGCCCCGGCCCATCAGCGTCTCCGATGAATACGGGGACGTCGCCATAATCGGAGCATGGCCCAACAATCCGCCAAACTCGACCGTGTCCCCCACCTGCATACCCGGAACCGGGATGACGCGCACCGCGGTAGTCTTCGAATTCATGATGCCAATGGCTGCCTCATCGGCGATCATGCCGGCAATGCTGGCTGCCGGAGTATCGCCAGGAACAGCCACCATATCGAGGCCAACCGAACAAATGGCCGTCATCGCTTCCAACTTCGACAGATCGATGGCACCCAATTCTGCTGCCTCAATCATGCCAATGTCCTCGGAGACGGGAATAAAGGATCCAGAAAGGCCGCCCACGTGACCGCAGGCCATCATGCCGCCCTTCTTCACTGCATCATTGAGCAGCGCCAGGGCGGCAGTGGTGCCGTGGGCACCCACCCGCTCCAGCCCCAGTTCCTCCAGGATACGAGCCACAGAGTCACCCACAGCGGCGGTAGGGGCAAGGGACAAGTCGACAATGCCAAAGGGCACTCCAAGACGCTCCGCAGCGATACGGCCGACCAGCTGTCCCACACGGGTTATTTTGAAGGCCGCTTTCTTGATGACATCAGAGGCTGCACCGAAGCTTGCCGTGGGGAAGTTCTCTAGTGCGCGCTTAATGACACCGGGGCCGGATACGCCCACCGACACCACACAGTCGGGTTCTTCGACACCGTGGAAGGCCCCGGCCATAAATGGGTTGTCCCCCACTGCATTTGCAAATACCACTAGCTTGGCAGCGCCCAACCCTTGCTGATCAGCTGTCAACTCAGCCGCCTGTTTCACAACCTCGCCCATGCGGCCCACCGCCGACATGTTGATTCCGGCCCGCGTGGAGCCAATATTTACCGACGAGCACACCAGACTCGTTTCCGCCAAGGCCTGCGGAATTGAGTTAATAAGAGCTAAATCCCCTGTTGTGGAACCCTTTTCAACAAGTGCCGAGAAGCCGCCGATAAAGTTCACGCCCACCGCATGCGCTGCTTTATCCAGCGTCCGAGCGAACTCCACATAGTCACTCTCCCCACTCGCTGCCGCAATCAACGCAATCGGGGTGACGGAAATGCGTTTGTTAATAATCGGGATTCCCAACTCCCGCTCAATCTGCTCACACACCTCCACCAGGCGAGCAGCACGCGTGGTCACAGTGTCATAGATCTTCTGACGGCAACGCTCCCCATCACTATCAATGCATCCCAACAGGGAGATACCCATAGTGACAGTACGGATATCGAGGTTTTGCTCCTCGATCATACGAATCGTTTCGAGAATATTCTCAGTGGTGTCCATACTCATCGCAACATCCGCCTTCTACAGCCGGTGCATGGCGTCGAAGATGGCCTCCGACTGGATACGAATATCCAGCTTCTGCTCCTCACCCACCACAGAAAGACGTTCCTGCAACGTACCAATGGGCTGCACAGTGTCATCGAACTCACACTGCAGGATCATGGTGAAGTACTCATCCATAAGGGTCTGCGACATGTTGAGAATATTGGTGTCAAGTTCAGCAAGAGCGTTGGCCACGGCAGCAACAATGCCAGTATGGTCAATTCCGGTAACAGTAACGATGGCCTTCATGCCACCATCCTAACTGCTGCCGCGCAGGATCCCTGCTTCCCAAGCTTCTCGCTCCAACTGCTCCCGCCAGTCAGGGTGCGCGATTGCGATCAACGCTCGCGCCCGCTCCGTCACCGTACGCCCCCGCAGCCTTGCAACGCCCCACTCCGTCACGACGTTATCCACCAGATTCTTACTGGTCGTGACGATATTCCCGCGGCTCGTCCGCACCACGATACGGCTCTTGCCACCCCGCCCAGTAGAAGGAGTGACAATGTAGCTGCGGCCCCCGGAAGACCACAACGCGCCCAGACAGAAGTCCGCTTGGCCGCCCGCCGCCGAGAAGTAGCGTCCCTCGATAGTCTCCGAACAGCACTCCCCCCACAGGTTCACCTCGCTAGTGGCGTTAATTGCGCACACCCGCCGCTCCTGGGCAATGACAGCCGGGTTATTGGTTTCTTCCACCGACAGAAACTCCACCGTCGGGTTGTAGTTCAGCCAGCTCATGAGCGCCGGCGACCCCACCGCAAAAGTCGCCACATGCTTACCCGGACGGCAGCGCTTGTAAGAGCCCGTAATGACACCCGCCTCAATGAGCTGCATGGCCCCGTCACTAATAGCCTCCGAGTGCAACCCCAGATCCCGATGGTTCGCCAAATGCCCCAGTAGCGCATTCGGTACCCGCCCCACCCCAATTTGCAGACACGAACGGTCAGGGATGTCCGCCGCCACATACTCAGCGATACGCTCATCGATTGCGCTCAGCGGCGGCGGAGTGACAGTGAGCAGCGGCGCCTCCGAATAGCAGAAACCCGCCACCTGGCTCACATGGAGGCGGTGTGCCCCATACGTGTACGGCACATGGGGGTTAACCTCCAGGAAAAAAGGGATAGTGCCGATAAAAGAGGCCACATAGTCAGCGTTCGTCCCCAGTGACACGTACCCTTCCGCATCGGGCAGGGAACAGTGGGAAATAGCCAAGGTAGGCTTCACCTGCCTACGAAGAATCGCCGGAATCTGCGAAAAATCAGCGCAGACCAGTTCAGAATGTCCCGCATGGTAGCTGTCGCGGGATCCCGAGCCCAAAAAGTAGTTCACGTGGGTAAGCCGCCCCGGGTAGGACCCTTGTTGAAATGGACGGGTGGTGAACGGATCCATCCAGTGGATCTGCACATCCTCCAAGGTGGGGCCGGCTGCGTCAATAGCATCCAAGAGGGTGACGGGTTCCGCAGCTTCAGCGGGAACCAGAATGCGGGCCCCCGGGTGAATGAAATCGAGTACGGCGGAGGCCGGCAGGTAGCTGATCTCGGAAGGGGGTATAGGGGGCCGCTCGGTCACTCTCTGTCGCTCTCGGTGGGATGCTACATCAAGGATGCAGCACACTAGTGGTGAGCTCAGAATAAACGATATTTGCACTAGCTGCCCGATTCACGGTGGAATGGAGAGGTGTTACGCATTGGATCCCTGGAACTCTCCTCCCCCGTCGTCCTCGCACCGATGGCTGGGGTTACCAACGCTGCCTTCCGGGTCCTCTGCCGCGAACAAGAACTAGCCCGCGTCGGAGCTGTTTCCGGGCTTTATGTTTGCGAGATGGTGACGGCCCGCGCCCTTGCCGAAGAACACCCCGCAACCCTCGATATGATGCGCTTTGCGCCCACCGAAACCCCCCGCTCGGTACAGCTTTACACGGTAGACCCAGAGTGGACCTACCGGGCGGCCCGCCTCATTGTGGACCGGGACATGGCAGACCACATCGATATGAACTTCGGCTGCCCCGTCCCCAAGGTCACCCGCCGGGGCGGCGGCTCCGCCCTCCCCTACAAGCGGCGCCTCTACCTGGACATTGTGCGTGCCGCCGTCCGGGCGACCGCCGGAACAAATATCCCCGTGACCGTGAAATTCCGGGTGGGTATTGACGACGACCACATCACCTACCTGGATGCAGGCCGAATTGCGGAAGACGAGGGGGCGGCCGCCGTCGCCCTCCATGGCCGGACCGCAGCGGAACGCTACGCCGGCCACGCCCACTGGGACACTATCGCCACTCTGAAAGAACACGTCACCTCTATCCCAGTGCTGGGCAATGGGGACATTTTTGCCGCGACCGATGCCGCCGCGATGATGGAACAGACCGGCTGCGATGGGGTAGTCGTGGGGCGTGGATGCTTGGGACGTCCGTGGCTCTTCGCCCAAATCCACCAAGCTCTGGCAGGGGACCCCATTTCGGCCCCACCCACATTGGGGGAAGTAACAGCAATTATGGTGCGCCATGCGCAACTGTTGGCGGAATTCCACGGTGAGCTGAAGGGCTGCCGGGATCTGCGCAAACACATCGCCTGGTATTTGCACGGCTACCCGGCAGGTCGTGAGCTACGCCAGCAGCTGTCACGCGTCTCCACTGTGGAGGAAATCACAGAGTTGCTCGCCCCCTTCGCCGACAGCCCGGCGATGCCGGAGAATCCGGATGCGCCGCGTGGCCGACAAGGCTCAGTGGCGGCAAAAGTAACGCTTCCGGACGGGTGGCTGGATGACCCCGAGCAAGAGGGTGTGGTGGTAGATGACCACGACCTACATTCGGGCGGTTAACGCGCCTGTAGTATTCACCGCACCTTAAACTTGTTCCTCTGCTTCCAGCCTGCACTTTTTCGTATGATGGACACATGCGTACTGCTTATCAGCATCAGCTTGAGACTCTGAAGAGCGGCTTGCAGGATCTTCTCCAACAGGCCACCCATAACCTGCAGCTAGCTACCAGCGCACTACTGAATGCCGACCTCTCCGCTGCGGAACATGTCATTAGTGGTGCTGACAAGCTCAGCGTAGACGCCCACGAAATGGCGGTTCTCTCCTTCGACCTGCTGGCACTCCAGGCCCCGGTGGCGAGTGACCTCCGTCAAGTAGTGTCGGCGATGAACTCCGTGAACGACGCTCGTCACATGACGATGCATGCCTTGCACATTGCAGACCTTGCCCGCGACCACCACCCCGACTGCTGTGTTCCCGACGAAGCTATTGACCTCATCGAGTCCATGGCGAAGCTGGCGACCGCCGAAGGCAACACCGCCGTGCAGGTGCTGGATGAGCTGGATATTGTCACCGCCCGTTGGTTGAGTGAACGACACCTGCGCATGCATGACTACCGGGAAGCTGCCCTCGCCCTGGTGCGTACCCCCAGCTGTACCTTCAGCCCTCGACAGGCTGCCGACCTGGCACTGCTCGCTCACTACCTGGAGCGGTTTGGCGACTACGCCGTTGATGCCGCGCAACGCGTCATCTATCTGGTGACCGGCGAGGACCCGGAGCTGGATGAGTTGGCGGAAGCTACCCAGGAGGCGGCAGAGCACGACTAAACCGTGCTGCAAGTGGGCTGGAAACCTCATACGGGTAACTGCCTACAGAGTTGCTCCCGCCCTCGTGTACTTGGCGTTGAAGTGACATATGGCCCGCACCTCCCTTACGGAAGTGCGGGCCTCTTGTGTGCTCACTGCGCCTCGCGGGGGTTAGCCGAAGCGGCCGGAGATGTAGTCCTCTGTGGCCTTGTTGTCGGGGTTGGAGAAGATCTTGTTAGTGGGGCCCACTTCCACCAGCTGACCAGGCTTCCCGGTTTCTTCCAGGTTGAAGAAGGCAGTGTCGTCGGAGACGCGGGCCGCCTGCTGCATATTGTGGGTGACGATGACGATGGTGTAGTTCTCCTTGAGCTGGCCCATGAGGTCTTCGACGGCCAGGGTGGAGATGGGGTCAAGGGCGGAGCACGGCTCGTCCATCAGCAGTACCTCGGGTTCGACGGCAATGGCACGGGCGATGCACAGTCGTTGCTGCTGTCCACCAGAGAGGGAACCGCCGGGAATAGTGAGGCGGTCTTTGACCTCATCCCAAAGGTTGGCGGCGCGCAGGGAGCGCTCCACCACCTCCTGCTTTTCCTGCTTGGAGATGCGGCGTTGCAGCTTCAGGCCGGCGACGACGTTGTCCTCGATGGACATGGTGGGGAATGGGTTGGGGCGTTGGAAGACCATGCCGATGGTGCAGCGGAGAGAAACGGGGTCAACCTGGGGGCCGTAGATGTTTTGGCCATCGAGGAGGACCTCGCCGGTGCAGTAGGCGCCGGGGGTAACTTCGTGCATGCGGTTAAGAGTGCGCAGGACGGTGGATTTACCGCAGCCGGAGGGTCCGATAAAGGCCATCACCGAGCGAGGTGCGACTGAGAGGGAAATATCTTTCACGGCGTGAAACTTGCCGTAGTAGATATTTACGTCTTTCATGTCGAGTCGTTTTGCCATGGCTAATTCTTACTCTTTCTTCCGGCTAGACGTTCTTCGGGGCGATCGCCTTGGCAATGACGCGTGCCAAGATATTGAGGATCGCGATGAGGATGACAAGGGTGAGAGCGCTTCCCCACAGGTCGGCGGAGTCCGCGTAATCGGGGGTGACGCGGAAGGCATCGTACATGTAGAGCGTCAGTGAGCTCTGCGGACCATGGAACAGGTCGTAGTTGAAGGCGCGGGTGGAGCCCACCAGGATGATGACGGGTGCGGATTCACCCATGACGCGAGCAATTGCCAGCATGACGCCGGAGGCGATGCCGGAGGCGGCGGTGGGCAGTACGATCTTCATAATGGTTTTCCACTTAGGCACGCCTAGTGCGTAGGCGGCTTCGCGGAGATCCTGCGGCACTACTTTCAGCATCTCTTCTGTGTTGCGGACGATGACGGGGATCATCAGCAGGATGAGGGCGAGGGTGACGGCGAAACCGGAACGATCGAAGCCGAAGATACTCATCCACACGGTGTAGATGAAGAGTGCGGCGACGATGGAGGGGACACCGGAGAGGATGTCCACCATGAAGGTAGTGACCCGGCCGAGTGCCTTGCCTTGCCCGTATTCCACCAGGTAGATGCCGATGGCGAGGCCGATGGGAACGGATACTAGGGTACACATGGCAACCTGCAGGAGGGTGCCGGCGATGGCATGTCCGACGCCTTTGTCACCGGGGGCATAGCCGAGGTCGCCGTTATTCCACCAGACAAGGCTGGCGATGGCAGGCGCTCCCTTGATAATGACAGTGGCGAGTACCCAGATGAGGGGGATGAGGGCCAGGATGAGACAGGCCCAGATAAGCACGGTGGCGACGTGGTTGGACACCTTGCGGCGGGTGGCCAGCGGTTCGAAACCGACGCTCTTTAGTGGGGTGCTGGGGTTGCGTGGGTTAGTGCAGGGAGTGAAGGAATCTTCGTCGCGAACGATGCCGTCAGCTGCTACATGTGACATTTACTTCCCCTTCCGTGCGAGCACGCCGCGGGCGATGCTGTTGACGATGAAGGTGAGGACGAAGAGCACTAGGCCGGCGGCGATGTAGGCGCCGGTGGAGAGTGGGTCTTTGAACTCAGCGGCGGACTGGGCGATCAAGGTGGCGAAGGTAGTGCCGGAGTCGAAGAGGGAGCCTGCGAAGGTACCGCCGGCGATCACCATGAAGAGTGCCATCGTCTCCCCGAGTGCGCGACCGAGGCCCAGCATAGCGCCGGAGATCAGCCCGGATTTACCGAAGGGGAGGACGGAGAGTTTGATCATCTCCCAGCGGGTGGCACCGAGGCCAAGGGCGGCTTCGATCTGCCCTTTGGGGGTTTGGTTGAAGACTTCGCGGGCGGTGGAGGTGATGATGGGAAGGATCATTATGGCCAGCACCACGGCACCGGTGAGGACTGTGCGGGCAGTGCCGAGCGGCGGGTCGCTCGGTTCGGAGCGGAGGAAGGGGATGACGGCACCGATGGTGTCGGAGATCCATTGGAAGGCGGGTCCGAGGAAGGGGCCGAGAACACCGGCTCCCCAGATACCGTAGACGATGGAGGGCACTGCTGCGAGGAGGTCCACGGTGTAGACCAGCGGGCCTTTGAGCTTGGCGGGGCAGTATTGGCTGAGGAAGAGCGAGATTCCCAGTGAGATGGGGAGGGCAAGGAGGAGCGCTACCAGCGACACCACGAGAGTGGTCCAGAAGAGGTTGGAGATACCGAACTTCATGGCGTCTGGGTCGTCGGTGGACCAGGGGCCGTTGTAGGTGAAGAAGTTGACGGTGTTGTGCTGCAGGGCGGGGATGGCGTTCCACAGGAGGAAGATGCCGATGGAGGCGATCACGACGACGATGAAGATGCCGGAGCCCTTCATCGCTCCTGCGAAGACTTTGTCCTGTGCTTGTGTGCCTCCACTCATTTGTTAGCCGCCTCTACTGTGGCCATGAGTTTCTTCTGGTAGCTGGGGGGCAACGGGATGTATCCGTGGGTGCTGACCACTTTTTGGCCTTCGGTGAGGGCACTGTGGAGGAAGGTCTGCAGGAGGCCCCGGTCTGCTGGGGAGTACCCGGCGGAGCAGAAGATCTCGTAGGTGGTGAGGAGGAAGGGGTAGGCACCCGGCTTGTTCAGCGTGTACAGGTGCTTAGTGTCGACAACGCGGTCGAAACTCTTGTCGCGGAAGCGAATGTGGTCAAGGGCGCGGCCGGCGGACTGGTCTGTCATGGCAACGGGGCCAGAGCCGAAGTCCAGGCGGGCCTTCTGCATTTTGGCAGCGTATCCGCCCTCCACATAGGTGATAGCGTACTTGTTGCCCATAACGTCCCCGGCGACACCGGCGGAGCCCTGGGCGCCGTTTCCGACCCCCTGCCAGACTTTACCGGTGGCGTGCGATTTCCAGCTCTTGGGCGCGGTGTATGTGAGGAATTTCTGCACGTTGTCGGTGGTGCCGGATTTGTCCGAGCGGAAGATGACAGAGATGTGCTCCTCAGGAAGATTCTTGCCCGGGTTGAGCTTCTGGAGGCGGGGGTCGTTCCACGTGGTGATCCCGCCGTTGAAAATGAGGGCGAGAGCGTCGGGAGTGAGGGCAAGGCCATCTACACCTGGAAGGTTGTAGGCGATGGCGACGGGGCTGATGACGAGGGGGAGGTGCCAGGCGGGATGTCCCTTGCAGCGTTTGAGAGAACGCTGGGCTTCATCCTCATCGAGGGGAGAGTCGGAGCCGCCGAAAACGACGACGCTTTCTAGGAATTTCTGGACGCCTGCGCCTGAACCTGTGGCATTGTAGGCAAGGTTGATGCCATGTTCTCGAATAAGCACGTCGGCGAACAGGTTGATGGCGTTTTGTTGCGAGGTGGCACCTTCCCCGGTCAGGGTGCCGCGCGTGTTATCCGGGTTGCCTCCGCAGGCGGTGAGCACAGCACTGGTTGTCCCGAGAGCCAGCAGTGTCATGGCAATGCGCGCTCCGGTGCGCCGGGGGCGGAAAGCAGTGTCGTCTAGCGTGTCCATACACCGTTCACGGTACCGATAGGCAAGGAACGAGCACCTCCTTGGCTGGGTAAACAATTGATGAAATAAGCCGAGGTAGAGTGCCTATCTGGCGGAGAGGAGAGAGGGATCGTCCGCATCACAGCGGTACGCCACATCGCAGCGTGCCACGGTAAACCCATTCCGCTCATACACCTTCAAGGCGGCGGCATTGTCACCCTCCACGTAGAGGATGAGCTCTGGTACCCCTCGCGCCGCCAGCCGGCGTAACGCAAGCGAAGTGAGGACGGTGCCAATACGCTTGCCCTGAATCTCCGGGTCGACGCCGACGAGGTACAGTTCCCCGGCGGTCCCGGCGGGAGTGGTGTCAGTGACACCGTGGAGCTTGGTCCACACGAAGCCTGCCACCTGTGGCTGGGAACGGTGGTAGGCAGTGTCGTCGGTGACGAGGGCGACGAAGCACTCCTCCGAGGCGAACCAAGGTTCCTCCCGATGGGAGAGGATATCGTCAACGGTCCAGCCGCTCTGCTCGGGATGCCAAGAGAAAGCAGCATTGTTGACGTGCAGCATCTCTGCATCAATGGTGTCCTGTCCAAAGCGGGCATCAGCTTCGGCCAGGGAGATGATGTCGATACCGGTGGCGAGGTCCGGCAGGTTGACGATGAGGCTGTCGGCGGGACAGCTCATCCGCAGGAGTCCCCGGGACCTCTCGAGATCAAGGCGTTCCGCCAGGTGCCGGGAGGCAGGTAGGTCCCCATGCGACCACACCATGGGACGTTGGTCGAGGGACTCGTCACCGTCCGTACTGGCGGTACTGGTGTCGGTATCGCTGGGGCTGATGCGGAGGGCAGCATCGAGAAGTGCCCGCAGAAGCTTCTCGCCCGACCCTTGGTTTCGGGCGGTGGGGTGCACAACACATTCGATGGTAGGGATCCGGCGCGCATCGACGTTCCCGTAGCCCACCAGACGCCCATCGTCGGTTACCCAGGCGTGGAGGAGGGTAGCGGAGGGATCCGCCCAAATGAGGGCAGCGGCCTGTTCTGAGAGCGGTTCAACGCCGTCGTGGGACAGGGCAGCCGCACATACGATCTCGGCTTGCGCCCGCAGTTGAGCGGGAAAATCGATCTCGCAGTGTAGTTCTGGCACAGAGTTATCCTTCGCGTGAGGTGATGTCCATAGCACTCTCCGATTTCCTGCTCGCGGAGGGTGCCACCGCTTTGTAGCCTACGTTGCGCACTGTTGTAATGAGAGACTCGTACTCCGGGCCGAGCTTGGCGCGCAGACGGCGCACATGTACATCCACGGTGCGAGTACCACCGAAGAAGTCATAGCCCCACACTTCTTGGAGGAGCTGGGCACGGCTAAAAACTCGCCCCGCATGCTGGCACAGGAATTTCAGGAGCTCGAATTCCTTGTACGCCAGGTCGAGGGAACGCCCCTTGAGGCGCGCCACGTAGGTATTTTCGTCAATAACAAGATCACCGAGTGTGATGATGCCGTCATCCAACCTTTCTTCCGCCTCCTGTAGGCGCGCGACCACCATTCTGAGGCGGGCCTCCAACTCCGCTGGACCGGTAGTGGTGAGGAGCAAGTCCGCTACTTTCCAGTCTGGGCTCAAAGCAATGAGGCCACCTTCGGTAAGCACGGGGATGACGGGCTGGTCGCAGGTGGCGGCAAGGGAGCGGCACAAGGAGCGAGTTTCTGCCAGTTCGCTACGAGCGTCCACCAACACGACGTCACGCTCTTCTTCGTCGACGAGGACGCGAAGATCTTTGGGACGCATCACCACAGTATGGGGTAGCAGTCCGAGAGCCGGCACTACGGACGCGACATCCGTCTCGTGGCTAAGCACGAGAATACGCATAGGCTCTCCCTTCAGGGCACCTGCCGGGTTGACGCATCAGCTACCGGAGCAGAACAGCCAGGGCAGGCTCATTAATTACAGCCTATTCTACCCAACCACATGGCCATAGTTGTTAGTAAGCAGAGAACCGATAGTCCACAATAGGAGTATGCGCACGTGGAAAACGACGGTGATGAAGTGTCTGGCCGGACTGGCCATCGTGGTGGTACTGCTGGGAATCGTAGAGATCGCCATCTCCTCCTCTGCGGAGAAAATGTTCGCCAACGCCATCCTCACCAACCCGCGTATCCACACCCGCCCAGAGGTGGCCATCAAATCTTTCCCCAACCTCGTCAAACTTCCTGCCGGGCGCACGGGCGGGCTTCTCGTCAACCTCAATGACGAGCCCCACGCCTCCCCCGATATCCCTCGCGCTAACGTCCAAGTGGAATACTCTAACCTGCGCTTCGACCAGCACGATCTGTTCGCCGGGCGGTTACGCGACTTCAGCTTTGGGGAAGGGACAGGACGCGTCTACATTTCCGGCAGCGCCTTGGCCGAATACTCGGGCATAAGTGACCTCCAATTCCAGGCCGCCGACAATGCCTCCCCCGCCGGCACTGGAGAGGACAAAGCACTCCTCACCGGCACCCTCCAGCTCCCCTGCGGCAGCGACGGCCCCCACCCGGTGTTGGTGGCAGTGCGCGCCCACGTCTTCTTCTGGAAGGAAGGGAAGCGACTGGAAATTGACCCAGAAAATCTGGAAAAGTTCGTCGACACGTCACAACGGCTCAAACCAGACAAGTGCTCTGTCAACGACTCTCTCACCCAACAGGTATTTAAGCGGCTCTCGTTAAGCTTACGGGTCCCCTCACTCCCCCTCGGAATCGTCCCCCAGTTGGCTTTCGCGCAAGCCGGAAACCTTGTCATTGTGGGACCAACCGCCCAGTCCCCCATCACCGGAACAGACACCGCCCGGTATCCTGGAGGTACCTCAACTCAGGCGCGGTGGGAAAACCTCACCAACTACTTCAAGTTCGCCCCACAGTAACGACGTAACTCCCCCACCCCGCGCGTCAGAAAGGATGTGACGATGGTGACGGCAATGCAGATTGTCCTCATCCTGGTCGCCCTAGCCCAGGCGGTCGGGATGATGGCCGTACTGATCTACAACTTTCGCCGCATCCCCGTAGACGCACCGGACGATGACCCTCTCGACAGCGAGACCGCCGACACCGCCCTTTTCCGCAGCGACACCCCGGTAGACGCCGAGGACAATGGAACAGTGCGCCGTTCCCTCCGTACCCGAGACAGTCGCTCCAGCCGGCACCAGCGCCGCACTAACCGACGAAACTACTAGGACTCATCACCATCATGACTGACACCACTACCCCTCGCGACGACGCACCCCTCACCGGCAACGAAGCCATCACTAAAGCGGAGGAAGTTGCCGCCGCTACCTCCGGCCTCAACATCCCCGCCCTCGAAGGCCTGCCCATTGCCGACGACACCGCCAACCTGCGCTACGGGCCGGACATTCACGAAGGCCTGCTGGCCCTCCTCCCCCTGGTGGGCGTCTGGCGGGGGGAAGGCGTTGGGAACTACCCCGAAACCACCCCCAGCGAAGAAGAAGCCAAGAACGAGCAAGGGGACTTCGCCTTTGGACAGCAGCTCATTGTCTCCCACAACGGCGAAAACTACCTGTGCTGGGATTCTCGCACCTGGCGACTGGACGGGGACGGCTCCGTCACCAACCCGGATGTGCGCGAGACCGGCTTCTGGCGCATTAGCCCCACCGATGAGATTGAGCTACTGGTGTGCACCAGCACCGGACTCTCCGAACTCTACCTGGGGAAGCCGCTGAATGAGCGGGCTTGGGAACTGACAACCGATGTGTCCCTTGCCTCCCCCACCGGCCAGGATCTGGGCCGCAGCAAACGTCTTTATGGTCTCGTCGAAGGCACAGACCTGGGATGGGTCGAAGAGCGCGAAGTGAGCAACGAGTATGTGCCACGCATGTCCGCACGTCTTCACCGTGTTGTCGGCTAGCACCAGCTGAGCGGGTTAGACGGAGAGGAGCCGGCGCTCAGGTGTCGGCTCCACATTCATTACCTGCACACCCTCCGGTAGCTGAGCCGGCAGCACATGCGTCACCACCACCACCGCTTGGTCGGGGGTGAAGATATCATCTGCCGCCAAAATTCGCTGCATCATGGCGGTCACGTCCACCGCGTCCATGTGCTCGGTAGGCTCGTCGAGGAACACCACTGAGCGCTGCGACACCAAGGCGCGTGCCAGCAGGATGCGGCGGCGTTCACCACCAGAAACCGCTTCCGCACCACCCACCAGCTGGGTGTGCACTCCCGCGGGAAGGTGCTCGAGCCACTCGCCCAAGCCCACTTTCTGGAGGGCAGCCACGGCCTCGTCCTCCGTCAGGTCACCTGTCACCACATGCAGGTTCTCCAACACCGTCGTGTCGAACAGGTGGGCATCCTCGGGGAACACCCCCACAGCGGCGCGCAGGCTGGTCTCTTCCGCTGTGGCCACATCCACACCATGGATACGGGTCGATCCGTTGAGAGCCGGAAGCAAGCCAGCCATGGTGGAGAGCAGGGTGGTTTTTCCAATACCGGAGGGGCCCACGATAACCACTCGTTGGCCGGGCTGCAGCTGCACACTGAGCGGCTCATTGAGGGGGTGTGCAGCGTCCCAGCCAGCCACCAGGTTCTCCACCTGAACTGCCGGGGTACCCGCCGGTACGTCTGCTGGCACCGAAGTTCCCTCGGCCGTGCGGGGTGGGGTGAGGAGTTCGCGGAGTCGGCGGAGCGACGCGCGCGACTGCACATACTGTTGTGCGGCAGCCGGCAACTGGTCGGAGGCTTCAAAAGCAGCGAGCGGAAGGAGCGCCATCACCAGCAGGGTGGTGGGTTGCATGGCAGTTGTCTCGGCGAAGATAACCCCCGCCCCATTCTGGGCGTAGAGGATGATGCCGATCATCAGACAGGCCAGTACAGTCAGCCAGGTGGCAACTGGCCCGATAGCCGAGGCAATCGCGTTGGGGACCGCGCTACGGTCTTCTTCCCGCAGACTGCGTTGTCCGGCACGATCAGCGGAATCGATGACTGTGTCGAGACGCCCCGCCACAGCCAGCTCGGGGGCATGGTCCATGACGGTGACGACATCCGAGTAAAGGTCGTGTTCGGCCTCCGCGCGGGCTTCCTCGGCGGCAGTGTAGGAGCGGGCAGACAGCCATGGAACCAGTACACCGGCCAGGAGGAGGGTGACGGCTAGCACGAGCCCGGCCCATGGGGAGAGGAGGAACATCCACACCACCGCAATGACATCCAGCACGAGGGCTACGCAGGCGGGAATGATGGCGCGCACGATAAGGTCTCCCACGTCATCTACATCGGAGCCGAGGCGGGCGAGGAAATCCCCCTTGCGCATCCGCAGCACCACGGTGGGGTCGCCAGCGGCGAGCCGCTGGTAGATAGTTTCGCGGGCGTTGACCAGCCCGCCCAATGCAACTTTGTGGGAGGCCAGGCGATCCAGGTAGCGGAAGAGACCGCGGGACACGCCGAGTGCGCGCACACAGGTCACCGAGACAGTAATGGCAGCGACCAATGGTTTCTGCCAGGTACGTGCAATGAGCCAGGCAGACAGGCCGGCCAGGCTGAGGGCTGCCAGGAGGGTAAGACTGCCCATGAGGACAGCGAGGGCTATCCGCCACTTATTCATGCGGAGTAGATCGAAAGCGAAGCGAAGTTCGTTCACTGGTCAACCTCCTCAGATGTGGGAGCTAGGGCAGAGACGTGTGATCTTTCTCCGCTCTCCTCAGTATCCTTGTCCAGCCGTGCGACCTGCACGACCTTGTCTGCTGCCTGGAGAAGTTTGTCCCGGTGACCGACGATGAGGATAGTGTCTCCAGTGGCGGCCCGCTCGCGGAGACGCGCAATCACGCGTGCTTCTGCCTCCCCATCAAGGTGGGCGGTGGGTTCGTCGAGGAGTAGCACGTGGCGTGTGGTATCAGCGAGAGTGCGGGTGAGAGCGAGACGCTGGCGCTGCCCGAGGCTGAGTCCGAGGCCGCCGGATCCGAGCCACGTGTCGTAGCCGTTTGGGAGCTGGTCGAGCACAAGGTCGAAGCCCGTTTGGTGGGCTGCGTCGGCGATAGCTGCCATGTCGAGTTGTTGGGACGGACCAGTGTCACTGACGCTAGTGCCGCCAGCGGTGGTGGGGACACCGAGGTTGTCGAGTACGGTGCCGGCAATGAGGGCAGCACGTTGCGGTAGCCAGCTGACGTGGTCCCACAGTTGTGCGGTGGGAATGCTGGCAACGGGGTGGCCATCAACGGTGATGTCACCTTGGACACCGGGATCTCCGGGGAGCATACCGGGCATACCAAGGATACTGAGGAAGCTCGTAGACTTGCCCACACCGTTCGCACCGGTGAGGACGGTGATCTGTCCGGGTTCAGCGGTGAAGGAGAGCTGGTAGGGGGCGTAGGCGCCGCGCGAGTCAATGGTGAGGCCGGTGACAGCGATGCGGCTGGCAGGGGTAAGAGTGCAGGCGGTATCAGTCTCTGGCTGGCGGTGGGAGAGCTCCTCGGCCAGAGCGAGGGCGGTGAAAGCGCGGTCGGCGGCATGTTGGCCATCTTCGGAGTCGTGGAATTTTGACCCGACGGTGCGGAGTGGCTTGTAGACGTCTGCCACCAGAATGAGGACGAAAATGGCGTTGAAGAGAGGAACTTGGCCGGTGTAGCCCATGAGGCGGAAGCCCAGTTCGACGGCTACGAGAGCGACGCAGAGGGTGGAGAGAAGCTCCAGTACGGCGCTGGAGAGGAACGCGATGCGCAGCGAGGCCATGCTGGCGGCGAAGTGTTCTTCTCCTACTGTGCGAACGGTCCGGGCGGGGACTTTTTCGCGGCCGAGGGAGATGAGGGTGGGAAGACCGGCTACCAAGTCGAGGAGGGTGCTGGCAAGAGTCTTCATGGAGTTGAGGTGACGGCGGGTGCGCTCTTCGGTGAGCATGCCGACCAGGATCATGAAGAGGGGAATGAGCGGAATAGTGAGGGCGATGATAATGGCGGAAAGCCGATCCGCCCAGAGGATTGCCACCCAGGTGAGGGGGCTGACGGTGGCCGCCAGCATGAGGGCGGGGATGTAACTGATGAGGTAGGCGGGGAGCCCGTCCAGCCCCGAGGTGGCGACGGTGCGGAGTTCATCTCGGTTCGCGGCCAGCACGCGCGGGTTAGTGCGGCGGGCGGCGCGAAGGAGAGCAAGGCGCAGGTCGAGGACGACACGGCCGGCTGACCGGTGGGCGAAGCGGTCTTGTACCCAACCGGTGAGGGCGCGCAGCACGATCATGCCGGCGAGGAGGCTGAGTTCCAGTGTCCACGCGCTGAGGTGGCGGGTGCTGGGGTCGGTAATAATGCCGCTGGTAATGGTAGCGATGCACCAGGCGACAACGATCATTTGGGCGGCGATAAGAACGCCGACAACTACCGAGAGAACCAGGTAACTGCGGGCGCTTCGAGAAGCTTTCCACAGTCGCGGATCAATTGGCGGTTGTCGGCGTTCTTTGTTGTTCTTCACGAACTAAAGGCTACCTAATTTTGTCTTAGGAAGCCGGCTCCAAGCCGAGTCCATCGGGGATAAGAGCCGTGGTCAGTCGCTTACGGAAGACCCAGAAGGTCCAGGCCTGGTAAGCGAGGACAATCGGCGTCATCACACCCGCGGCGATGGTCATCACCTTCAGGGTGTATTGAGTGGACGAGGAGTTGAAGATGGTCAGCGAGAAGCCACCTTCCAGAGTGCTCGGCATGAGGTACGGGTAGAGGGCACCGAACAGCAGCAAAACCACACCGGCAATGGTGAGGCACATGAGGCCAAAGGCGGCTGCTTCCTTTTCGAGCCATGCCAGGGCGACGGCGGCAATCAAGGCGAGGGCGGCAATGACGAGGGCAGCCCACGTCCAGCCCTTTCCGTGTGCCAGTTGAGTCCACAGGCCGAAGGCTGCCACCACGATGATAGTGGGGATGGCGACGTAGCGAACTGCCTTAAGAGCGGACTCGCGAACGATGCCGTCGGTCTTGAGGGCCATGAAGACGCCTCCGTGGAGGGTGAACAGGAGCAGGGTGGCCAGGCCGCCGAGCAGGCCGTAGGGGTTCAGCAGGCCCCACAGCGGGGTGAGAATGTTCTTGTTGGCGTCAATGTCGACACCCTGGACGATGTTGGCGAAGGCCACACCCCAGAGAAGCGCCGGCAGCAGGGAGCCAACGAAGAATCCGATATCCCAGGCCTTGCGCCATCCCTTGGTCTCGATCTTGCCGCGGAACTCGATGGAGACGTTGCGCCAGATGAGGGCAAGGAGGATGAGGAACAGGGCGAGATAGAAGCCGCTGAACATGGTGGCGTACCACTGCGGGAAGGAGGCGAAGAGAGCGCCACCACCGGTGAGCAGCCACACTTCGTTACCGTCCCAGTGGGGGCCGATGGTATTCAGGACAACGCGGCGCTTCTTCTCTTGCACATCGGGATTATCGTGGCGAGAGACGAAGGGGGACAGAATGCCGACACCGAAGTCGAAGCCTTCCAGCACAAAGTAGCCGAGGAAGAGGACTGCGACCAGAACAAACCAGGTGATTTGCAAACCCATGTCAGTAACCTCCTCTTAGTAGGCGAAGGAGAGCGGGGTGGGGTCCCCGTTCTCGTCTTGAGCGTGGTCGGGGTAGCCGTCCTTGTCCTCATCCTTGAATTCGGGCAAGGGTTTCTTGTCGTGCTCCAGCAGACCTTCCATGGTGTAGCGGCGCATGAGGTAGAACCAGACGACGGCGAGGATGAGGTAGACCAGGGTGAAGCCAATCACCGAGATCCACACCTCGTAGGGCTCCAGCGGCGAGACGGCTTCTGCGACCGTCAGGTGGATGCGCGGGTCACCTGAGGGGTTCGGGTGCACGATCCAGGGCTGGCGGCCCATTTCCGTCATGATCCAGCCGAGAGAGTGGCCAATGAACGGGAAGGGCAGGCAGAAGACCGCGAAGCGACCGAAGTGCTTGCTGGTCGGGATCTTCCCCTTGCGGGTGACGACCAGGCCCACGATGGCGAGAATGGCGCTGAGGAGGCCCATCGCGATCATGAGGCGGAAGGTCCAGTAGGTGACGAGGAGGTTCGGGCGGTAATTACCGGGACCGTAGATGTCTTCGTACTGCTTCTGAAGGTTTTCTACACCTTCCACCTTGACGCCGGTCGGCTTCCATTCGAGAAGCAGGGACAGTACGTGCGGGGCACCAAGGACTTCCTTGGCATTGTCACACTTGTTGTCCGGGGCTGAGGTGATGACGGAGAAGTTCGGGTCCATCTCGGTCTTGCAGACCAGCTCGGCGGCAGCGCCCTTCATCGGCTGATCGCTGAAGACCCACTGCATCTGCACGTGGCCAGTGACCATAACGAGCAGGCCGGAGATGATCATCACCAGGAGGCCGAGGCGGAAGACCGGACGGAAGACGTTTTCAGCATCGTCCACAGTGTGCTCGCCGATATCTTCCTTCTCGAATTCAGCCGGCAGGGTGCGGTTGCGCACGATGCGGGACATCCACCAGCCGGCGATGCCGGCGATGAACGTGGCGGAGAGGAGGAAAGAGGCGGAGATGACGTGGCTGAAGGCCAGCAGACTGGCGGGGTTGCCGAGCAAGGCACCAAAGTCAACGAGTTCTGCACGGCCCGTTTCTGGATTGAACTTGGCACCGACGGGGTGCTGCATGAATCCGTTAGCGGTGATGATCCAGAAGGCGGAGATGTTGGTTGCTAGTGCGAAGGCCCAGGCAGATGCGAGGTGGGCCTTGCGGGGCAGACGGCCCCAGCCGAAGATCCAGAGCCCGAGGAAGGTGGACTCGAGGAAGAAGGCCATGAGGCCTTCGAAGGCGAGCGGTGCGCCGAATACGTCACCGACGTAGGCGGAGTATCCGGACCAGTTCATACCGAACTGGAACTCCTGCACGATGCCGGTTGCGACACCGAGGGCAAAGTTGATGATCATCAACTTGCCGAAGAACTTGGTAGCGCGGTACCACCCCTCCTTCTTCGTACCCATCCACATGGACTGCATGATGGCAACGAGGACCGTGAGGCCCAGCGTCAATGGCACGAAGATGAAGTGATAGACCGTGGTGATCCCGAATTGCCACCGGGAAAGGTCTAATACATCCATTGAAGCGACTCCGTTTGCTAGGCGTTTAAGCCATTGCGGCGATCCCGAAACATTTCGGGCCTAGGCTAAACTTAACAGGCCTGCCAGCTGAAATGAACCTGAATGCGACAGACTGTCTCATTATTTGTCATTAAGTGTTCGTTTTGAAACGGATTTCTTTTTCCGAATCGCTGTAGCACTTTCGTGACCGGCATTTATAGTGGCGTACGTCACAATTGATAACTCAGGCTAATCGTATTTTTTGACACTATTACAGACGGAATGCTTTACCCCCAAACGGGGGTGCTCCTGTTTTTATCCCGGATTTATCCTGAATTCCTTGGCTTTTGGCGGTGCACAATACGCCCTCCTGACACACACCGACAGTCTCGCTACACTTTCCCTATGACTACCAGCTACCAGTTCCCCCACGCGGTTTCTGCCCCCGCTCCCGCACAGAACCCAACCTGGCACTGCAGAGACCCCTTCACCGAGCAACGCGCCGCCCAACACAACGGTGCCCTTGTCGACTTCCGTCACCTCGCCGTTCTCAGCATCAGCGGAGAAGACTCCCCCAGCTGGCTACACTCCCTCCTCTCTCAAAAAGTCCTCGACATGCCCGCCGACTCCACCACTCGCAGTGAATTGCGCCGCGCGCACGTCCTCGACGCCCACGGACACATCCTTGAAGAATGCTGGGTAGCTCGCACCAGTGACGGTTACCTCCTCGCCACCCCCCGCAGCCACCAACACAGCCTCCTCGACTACCTCACCAGTATGGTGTTCTGGTCGCGCGTCTCCGTCACTGCCACCGACCACACCGTCGCCGCCATCCTCGGCCCCTTCACAGCAGAACACACAACAGAGGCTACGGACACTGCGGACACAACAGAGAACTTCCCCGCAACACCCCGTCCTCCCCTCTCCACACCAGTTGCCGAGATTATCGACCACAACCACCTTGTGGCAGCGGGCGGCTCTCCCCGCGGACTCCCCCTCACGCTGCTCTTCATCCCTCCCACCGCGGACCTTCCGCAGACAATTGACGCACTATTGGCCACTGGGCTCACTGCCACCGGCAGCTGGACCTGGGATGCGCTCCGCTGCGCCGCCGGACTGCCAGAAATCACCACTGATGTGGATGAGCGTTCCCTCCCCCACGAATATGACTCCGTCGGCGATCCGGCCACCGGTGCCGCTGCCTCCGTCACCAAAGGGTGCTACCGCGGGCAAGAAACTGTCGCCAAGATCCACAATGTGGGCCTTCCACCCCGACGCCAGGTGGTCCTCCTCCTCGATGGGTCCTCCGAACTACGCCCAACCCCCGGCACAGCCCTCTACGCAGATCCCGAGCAGAAGAAGGTTACCGGGCGCATTGGCACGGTGGTGGATCACTGGGAATACGGCCCCATGGCGTTGGCACTTGTCCGCCGCACGGTGGACGACACCACTGAGCTCACCTGGAAAACAGATGAAGGCGCAGGTAGTGCCGCAATCGTCGGCGAGCTTTCGGTTCATCCCGTCGAGCACCGCGCAGGCCGAGACGCGGTAAAAAACTTCCGATCTTCGGCACGGAATAGGAACTTGTAACGCGAAAAAGGAATTTTGGAGGGAAAACCGGTATCCTAGTTGCCAGGAACATACTTAAAGCATTCGGTGACTCACATCAGTGAGAGCCATCCACATTTCAAGGGGGTCAGGCCATGGGCCGCGGCCGTGCCAAGGCGAAGCAGGCAAAAGTTGCTCGCCAGTTGAAGTACAACTCTCCTGAGACAGATTTTGAAAGCCTTCAGCGTGAGCTGTCAGGCTCCTCTGGGGATGACGATCGCTACGTCGATAAGTGGGCGGACGAGTACGACGACGATACCGATGACGGTGACGACGATCAGTACAAGAAATACGCAGATTGGCAGTGACCAGCCCACGCGCTGAATGTTTTTCCACTCCATCCTTCTTCGGTGATGAGTAGCCTCACCATAACCTCACTTCCTTAGACCGATGACGGTACCCCCTACCCTTTGTCAGCGGCACACCCGCTCCCTCCTACTCCTACAGACCACAACAAAGGAGCTCCGCCCTTACAGACGGAGCTCCTTCACGTTTGTTTCTCGCACGGTTACCGGCGGTTCCTAGGAGTGCTCGCCGCAGTCCAACCGAACCCGTCACACTCCTCGATGACAAGTAGCCGGCGGCAAGTACACCTAGAAACGCGGATGGTTACCGCGCAGAGTGGCGCGCGGCGCACTGGCATCCTCAGCCACACGGACCTCGCCCAGCACCCACGAATCAATATGGCGGGCAGTCAGCACGGCCATTGCCCTGTCCACATCCTCCGGCGCCACCACAGCAACCATGCCCACACCCATATTAAAGGTCTGCTCCATGTCTGCGCGCTCCACCCGGCCTTCCTTCTGGATGACACGGAATACCGCACCCGGGTTCCAGGTGGCGCGGTCCAGATCGACAGTGAGGCCATCCGGGATGACGCGCGCCAGGTTACCGGCCAGACCGCCTCCAGTGACGTGGCAGAACGTGTGAACCTGAGCTTCCGCCATCACCGCCAGGCAGTCCTTGGCATAAATGTGGGTGGGCTCCAACAGCTCTTCACCCACCGTACGGCCAAACTCTTCAACCTGGGCGTCCAGGGGCAGGCCGGCCATATCCAGCAGCACCTTGCGGGCCAGCGAGTAGCCATTCGAGTGCAGACCCGAGGACGCCATGGCGATGCAGACGTCGCCGGCCTTTACCCGCTCCGGCCCCAGCACGTCAGCGGCTTCCACCACACCCACGCCAGTAGCCGCGAGGTCGAACTCATCGGGAGCCATCAGGCCGGGATGCTCGGCGGTTTCCCCACCCAGCAGGGCGCAGCCGCACCGCACACAGCCTTCAGCAATACCCTCTACCAGCTTGGCGACCTTCTCCGGCACCACATGGCCAATGGAGATGTAGTCCTGTAGGAAGAGTGGTTCCGCACCGCACACCACCAGATCGTCCACGACCATGGCGACAAGGTCAAGACCCACCGTGTGGTAGATCTCCATCTGGCGGGCAATATCAATCTTGGTACCAACACCATCAGAGGAAGCTGCCAGCAGCGGCTCCTTGTAGTGGGTGCCGAGAGCGAAAAGGCCGGCAAAGCCGCCTAGCCCGCCGCGTACCTCGGGCCGGGTGGCTTTCTTGGCGAGCGGCGCGAAAAGTTCAACGGCTTTATCGCCTGCTTCAATATCGACACCGGCTTGGGCGTAGGACATCCCTTGCGACTGGGGGTTTTCCACACTCATGAGACACTCACTTCTTTACTGCGGGGTGTTGGTGATCTGTTCTTCAGCTTCTACCAGGTCCAGCAGATCGTCTGGCACCTCGGTGTCGGAAGCCACCACGCAGTTGGCACCCTTCATGTGCAGAAGGGGCTTCACCAGTGGATTTTCCGGGGGAAGTTTAATGGGGTACTGGCCATCAAAGCAGGCACAGCACATTTCGTTGGCCGGCTGGCAGGTGGAGTTCACCATCGCCTCCTGGGAAACGAATCCCAGCGAGTCGGCACCGATCGCCCGCCGCACGCCTTCCAGCATGTCATCGGCATCATCGACACCGTTAGCAATAAGCTCTGCCGGGGAGGCGAAGTCGATGCCATAGAAGCAGGGCCACTTCACCGGCGGGGAGGCAATACGGACATGGACCTCCGCGGCACCAGCTTCACGCAGCATACTCACCAGGGCACGCTGGGTATTACCGCGCACAATGGAATCATCCACGACCACCAGTCGCTTTCCGCGGATCACTTCGCGCAGCGGGTTGAGCTTCAGGCGGATGCCCAGCTGACGGATGGTCTGGGAGGGCTGAATGAAGGTGCGACCAACATAGGAATTCTTAGTGAGGCCCTGGGCGAAGGGAATACCAGATTCTTGCGCATACCCCACCGCGGCGGGGGTACCGGACTCGGGAACCGGGATGACAAGATCGCCATCGCAGGGGTGCTCGCGGGCGAGACTGCGGCCGATCTCCACCCGAGCCGCGTTGACCGAGCGACCGTTCAGGAAGGAGTCAGGGCGGGCCAGGTAGACGTGTTCGAAAACGCAGCGGGCATGGCGCGGCTCGGCAAAGCGGCGCGAGTGCACGCCGGTGGCATTGATAGTGACAAACTCGCCTGGTTCAATATCACGCACGTAAGAGGCACCCACGATATCGAGGGCACAGGTTTCGGAGGCGACTACCCAGCCACGGTCCAGCCTACCGAGGCTGAGAGGACGCACCCCGTATGGGTCGCGTGCAGCGTAGATGGTGTCGGTGTCGCACATGACGAAGCAGAAAGCACCCTCGACCTTGGGGAGAAGATGCAAGGCTGCTTCTTCCAGCCCCCCGTTGACTGCGGTGTGGGCCAGTAGTGAGGCCACCACGTCGGTATCGGAGGCACAACCGGCCAGTTCGTTTTCCGGCATGATGCCGAGTTGAACGGCTCGCCGCTTGAGGGCGGTGGTGTTGACGAGATTGCCGTTGTGGGCCAGCGCCACTCCGGTGTCTTCGCCGATGGACCGAAACATCGGCTGGGCGTTCTCCCAAGTGGTGGCGCCGGTAGTGGAGTAACGGGTATGGCCGATGGCAACGTTGCCACGCATGGCCTGGAGAGTTTGCTCGTCGAAGACCTGGTTTACTAGACCCAAGTCTTTAAAGACGATTGTTTGGTGGCCGTCACCGACGGCGATACCGGCAGCTTCCTGACCACGGTGCTGCAGTGCAAACAGGCCGTAGAAGGTCAGCTTTGCGACATCTTCCTCGGGAGCCCAGACTGCGAAGACGCCACATTCCTCGCGGGGCTTCTGCTCTCCTAGGTCGTCCAAAGGGCTGGTCATGGTACTCATCGTACCTTTCTTGGTAGTCGTCTCGTTAGTTAGTTCGCTGGCACTATGGGCAGCCAGTGGGCGATCTCCCCGGCGCGACTTCCGGAGGCGCTCAGTCGGGGTGGGGCAACGTCCGCCCACCGTTCCTGGCCGGTAACGAGGCGCAGCCAGGTGTGGGGGTCGGTTTGCACCACATTGGGTGGGGTACCGCGGGTGTGCCGCGGCCCTTCCACGCATTGCACCGCGACGAAAGGCGGGATACGGACTTCCACACTCTGGCCGGGAGCTAGCTCGGCGAGAGTACGGGCGGATCCGCGCACCGCCTCGGCTATCGTGCTGTAACGGGGGTCGGTACGTGGAGGCACAGCCGCGCCGTCATCCTCGATCCAGGACAGGATACTGAGGATGACGGCGCGCAAGTCCGTCGGGGACGGTGCAGTGCGGGGCACGCTACGGGTTAGGCGCGCGCGAACAGGGCGGGGAGGGTGCCCTCCCAGGCCTGGCGCAGGTCTTCCAACTTCTCTGCGAACTGGCCCTGGACGGTAACGGTGGCGGATTCTTCCACCACGCCGATGCGGGTACAGGGCAGACCGTACTTCTCCACCTGGGCAGTGAAGGCAGCTTCCTGGTCGCGCGGGACGGCGACGAGGATACGGCCTGCGGATTCGGAGAACAGCTGGACGAACGGGTCGGAACCCTCCGGCAGGGTGATGGTGACACCGACGTTGCCGCTGAGTGCCGACTCGACGACGGCCTGCGCGAGGCCGCCTTCGGAGAGGTCGTGGGCGGCGGAGACGGTGCCAGCCTTAGCGGCTTCCACCATGAACTCGGCGAGCTTCTTCTCGTGGGCGAGATCGACCTGCGGCGGCACTCCACCGAGGTGCTGGTGCACGGTCTTTGCCCAGATGGAGCCGTCGAATTCATCCTTGGTTTCGCCCAGCAGGAAGATGCTTTCCATGGGGGCGGAGCCGAAGGCGGTACAGATGGCGTCGTCAACATTGTCGATGACACCCAGCACGCCGGCCAGCGGGGTCGGCAGGATGGAGGTGTCGCCGGTCTTGTTGTAGAAGGAAACGTTGCCACCGGTGACGGGGACGGAGCAGTAGGCGCAAGCGTCGGCGAGGCCGTGTACGGCTTCCTTGAACTGCCACATGATGGCGGGTTCTTCGGGGTTGCCGAAGTTGAGGCAGTTGGTGACGGCGACGGGGCGGGCACCAGTGGCGGCGACGTTGCGGTATGCCTCGGCGAAGGCCAGCTGCGCGCCAGCGTAGGGGTCCAGGTAGGTGTAGCGACCGGAGGCGTCGGTGGCCAGGGCGATGCCGCGGCCGGTGTTTTCGTCGATGCGGAGCACGCCAGCGTCGGCGTTTTCTGCCTCGATGGTGTTACCACGCACATAGCGGTCGTACTGTTCCACCACGAAGCGACGCGAGCAGAGGTCCTCGCAGGCCAGCATCTGGTAGAGGGTGTCGCGTAGTTCCTCAGCGCCCGCGGGGCGGGCGAGGTGGGCGGTGGTGTCGGTCTTGAGGGAGTCCTGCCACTCGGGGTATTCGATCGGGCGGTTGTAGACCGGACCTTCGTGGGCGATGGTGTGGGCGACGGCGTCGACCACTGTTTCGCCGTACCAGTCGATGACAAGGTGGTCACCGTCGGTCACTTCACCGATGACGGTGGCTTGGACGTCCCACTTCTTGCAGATGTCCATGAAGGCATTGACGTTTGCGGGGGTGACGACGGCACACATGCGTTCCTGGGATTCGGAGGAGAGCACCTCTGCTGGGGTCATACCCTTGGCACGCATGGGAACCTTGTCGAGGTCCACATGCATACCGCCGTCACCGGCGGCAGCGAGCTCGGAGGTGGCGCAGGAGAGGCCGGCGCCGCCCAGGTCCTGGATACCGACAACCACACCGGCGTGGTAGAGGTCGAGGCAGCATTCGATGAGGACCTTCTCGGCGAAGGGATCGCCCACCTGTACCGACGGGAGCTTCTTGTGCGGCTTAGCGCCGGTCTCGTCGGGGGTGTCGTCGAAGGTTTCGGAGGCCAGTACCGAGACGCCGCCGATACCGTCGAGGCCGGTGGAGGATCCGAAGAGGATGACCTTGTTGCCCTTGCCGGAGGCAAAGGCAAGGTGTAGATCGTCTACTCGCATGGTGCCCACACAGAGGGCGTTGACGAGCGGGTTACCGGCGTAGGTGTCGTCGAAGACAGTTTCGCCGCCGATGTTGGGGAGGCCCAGGCAATTGCCGTAGCCGCCCACGCCGGCCACCACGCCGGGGAGGACACGCTTAGTGTCGGTGGCGTCAGAGGGGCCGAAGCGGAGCTGGTCCATGACGGCAACCGGGCGGGCACCCATGGCCATGATGTCGCGGACGATACCGCCGACACCGGTGGCGGCACCCTGGTAGGGCTCCACGTAGGAGGGGTGGTTGTGGGATTCGACCTTAAAGGTGACGGCCCAGTCGTCGCCGATGGAGACGACGCCAGCGTTTTCGCCGATACCGGCGAGAAGGTTCTGGCGCATCTCGTCGGTCATGGTTTCACCGAAGTAGCCCAGGTGTACCTTGGAGGACTTGTAGGAGCAGTGCTCGGACCACATGATGGAGTACATGGCGAGTTCTGCGTCGGTGGGGCGACGGCCGAGGATTTCGCGGATGCGCAGGTACTCGTCTTCTTTGAGGCCGAGTTCCTTCCAGGGCTGTTCCAGGTCGGGGGTGACTGCCGCGTAGGCAACGGTATCAAGCTGCTGTTCAGACATCTCTCATCAATCCTTTCCGGTGGGGACGCTAGACCGAAAGGACGGCGTCGAGGGCGGACTTAAACATGATGAGGCCGTCCGTGGTGGGGCCGGTCATCGTGTCGATGGCGTGCTCGGGGTGCGGCATGAGGCCGACGACGCGACCATTCTCGGAGCACACACCGGCGATGTCGTTGGCGGAGCCGTTGAGGGTTTCGTCGGCGTAGCGGAAGACCACGCGGCCTTCCTCCTCCAGCATCTTCAGGGTGTCGGGTTCGGCGACGTAGCGGCCTTCTCCGGACTTCAGGATGACGGTCATAATGTCGCCCTGGTTGAAACGGCTGGTCCAGGCGGTTTCGGCATTGCACACTTTGAGGGGCTGCACGCGGCAGATGAAGCGGCGGTCCTGGTTGCGGGTGAGGGCACCGGGCAGTAGACCAGATTCGGTGAGAATCTGGAAGCCGTTGCAGATACCCAGGACGGGCATACCTTTCTTGGCGGCTTCAACCACTTCCCGCATGACGGGGGCGTGGGAGGCGATGGCGCCACAGCGCAGGTAGTCGCCGTAGGAGAAGCCTCCGGGGACGACTACTGCTTCAACGTTCTTGAGGTCGGAGTCGGCGTGCCACAGGGACACAGCTTCAGCTCCGGCGTACTCCACGGCACGGGCAGCATCGACATCGTCGAGGGTGCCCGGGAAAGTAATTACACCAACTCGGGTCGCCATAGGTTATTCCGCCTCGTTCTCCACGCGACGGACGACGTACTCTTCAATCACCGTGTTGGTGAGCAGGCTCTCGGCAATCTCCTCGAGCTGAGCGTCGGTGACACTATCGGCCACTTCCAGCTCAAAGTGCTTGCCCTGGCGAACATCGTCAAAGCCTTCGTATCCCAGGCGCTTAATTGCACCCAAAATGGCTTTACCCTGGGGGTCCAGGATTACCGGCTTGATCGTCACATCGACTACTACGCGAGCCACGCTCTTCTCCTCTTACATGGGCGTCACGGTGGAACCTTGAAAAATACAAGGATTTCACCCACAGTCTACCTTGCAGGAGCTCGTTTCTATAATGCTCAGAGGCCTGTTTGTGAGAGCATCCAGGCCAGCTCAAAGGCCGTCTGCTGCCATCGCGCATAGCGCCCGGAGACGCCACCGTGTCCCGCATTCATTTCTGTCTTTAAGAGAATTTCTTGTTTGGTGACGGAGCCCGCTACCGCCCGCAGTCGTGCCACCCATTTGGCGGGTTCTACGTACAGCACGCGAGTGTCGTTGAGGCTGGTGGTGGCGAGAATCGCCGGATACTGCTGGGCGGTGACGTTCTCGTAGGGGGAATAGCTGGCCATCAGGTCGTAGATAGCGGGGTCGTGCAGTGGATCTCCCCACTCATCCCACTCGATGACGGTGAGCGGTAGCTCCGGCATCAACATGCTGGTGAGAGGGTCAACGAAGGGGACATCTGCTTCGATGGCGACAAAACGATCTGGCGCCATATTCGCGACGGCACCCATTAACAAGCCACCAGCGGATCCACCATTGGCCACCATCTGCTGGGGCGTGGTGTAGCCCTTCGCAATGAGGTGATCCGCGCAGGCGATGAAGTCAGTAAAGGTGTTGACTTTCTTATCCAGTTTGCCGTCGTCATACCAGCGCCGCCCCATTTCTCCCCCACCGCGCACATGGGCGATGGCCAAGGCCATCCCGCGGTCCAGGTAGCTGAGGCGCGACACCGAGAACCCCGGGTCTCGGGAATCCTCATAGGAGCCATATCCGTAGAGCAGCAGCGGGGCTGGTGCGGGATGGTACGGATCCGTACCGTGCGTGCCCTTCTTGGAGATCAGCGAAATGGGGATCCGCTCACCATCAGAAGCAGTGGCCCACAGTCGTTTTTGCTCATACTGAGAAGCGTCATATCCTCCCTGTACTTCTGCCTGCTTGCGGATAATGAGGGCACCATCGGCAAGCCGATAATCGGCTACCGTCGGCGGAGTGATGAAGGAGCCATAGGAGAGGCGCAGCAGTGGGGCTGCCGGCTCCGGGTTGGCATGGATACCGATGTTGGGAAGTTCCTCCCCCACCTCGATATCCTGCATTTCCCTGCAGAGGTCGAGCAGGCTCGTCTGACTGCTCGTCTCCTTGGTGCGATCAAAGAAGATGAGGCCGAGGCGCGGCAGCGCGTCCCTACGGTAGGAGACTGCCAGGTAGCCTGTGAAGGCGTCCACGTCCTCAATGCGCACGGCATCATCATGGGGAAGAAGCTGCGGCAGGTCGTTGAGGGACGCCAGCTCACTCAGCTGCCAGGTGTCGGAGAGGGCCACGCAGGAGTTTGGACCGCTGGCATTATGGACCACTACAAAACCGTCTCGTGCGGGCTGGGTGTCGGTGGCAGGAAGAGTGAAGTGGTCCAGCCCATACTCCACTCCTTCTTCTCGTGGGCGCACACACTGGAAGTCGCCGGCAGGGGTGGCAGCGTCAAGGAACCACAGTTCAGTGGTAATCTTCGAGGAGACTGCAATGGTGAAGTACTGTTCGTCGCGGGTAAAGCCCATTCCCACCCAGTAGCGTTCATCCGGCTCGTGGAAGATCCGCACATCCTCGGCCGGGTCAGTACCGCGCCTGTGACGCCACACCGAATCAGGCCGCCAGGCCTCGTCGACGCGCTGGTAGAAGAGGTAGGTGCCGTCATTCGACCACTCTGCTCCGGGGGCAATATTGGTGATGACCTCGGGGAGATGCTCACCCGTCACCAAATCGCGCAGGTAGAGGTTGTACCGTTCGTCGCCCACCGTATCGGTCAGGTAAGCAAGATAGCGTCCATCCAAAGTGACGCTGGCACCTCCCAGGGCGAAAAAGTCGGTGCCCTCCGCCAACTCATTACAGTCGAGGAGGACTTCTTCTCCCTCCACTGGCTGGCCTGGGGTGAGCTGTGGAGGCTCCCACGCATCGGAGGTATCGACGGGACCCGCTGGGAGACGGCACACCACACTGTAGGCCTTGCCCTCCTGGGTGCGGGCGTAGTGCCACCAGCCTTTGTGCCGAGTGGGAACCGACAGATCAGTCTCCTTGATACGCCCCCGAATTTCTTGGAAGATCTTTTCCTGCAAGGGTTTCAGGTGAGCAGTCTGCTGTTCGGTATAGGCGTTTTCCGCCTCCAGATAGCGGATTGTCTCGGGGTTATCCTTGTCCCGCAACCATTCGTAATCGTCGACGAAGCGACGACCATGCACCTCCCGTACCTGAGGATGTCGGGCAGCGCGAGGAGGGGTTAGCGAGGCGGTGAGAGTTTGAGGAGTGCTCACAGTGGTCTTTCAAGGAGGATGAGTGCACGCCAGCCGGCCCGTCCCGCATGGGGCAGACCGGCTGGGAGGCTAGGCGGAGCGTCCAATGACACTCCGCACTTGTGGAAAATGGAAGGGTACCAACGACTTAGAAGGCGCTACCAGGCCAATCAGCGAAGCTCTTGCCGGAAATCTTCTCGTAGGCTTCGATATAACGGGCGCGGGTAGCGGCAATGACGTCCTCCGGCAGTGCTGGGGGCTGAGTATCGCTGGCCCGATGCCATCCGGAAGCGGGGCTAGTCAGCCAGTCACGCACATACTGCTTGTCGAAACTCGGCTGCACCTGGCCTTCTTGGTAGCTCTCTGCGGGCCAGTAGCGTGACGAGTCCGGGGTGAGTACCTCGTCACCAATAACTAGTGTGCCGTCCTTATCATGGCCGAACTCGAACTTGGTATCGGCCAGGATAATGCCGCGCTCCTTGGCAGCTGTGGCGGCCTGGGTGTAGATCTGCAGGGTGGCGTCCTTGAGCTGTTCAGCCAGCTCCTCTCCCACCATGCCGGCTACCTGCTCCAGGGTGACGTTTTCGTCATGCTGGCCCAGCTCTGCCTTGGCGGCAGGGGTGAAGATGGGGGCGGGCAGCTGGCTAGACTCCACGAGTCCGGCGGGCAGCGGCACACCACACACATGCTGCGTGGCGTTGTAGTCGATAAGGCCAGAGCCCGTCAGATAGCCACGTGCCACACATTCCACGGGCACCATGTCCAGTTTCTTGCAGACCATAGCGCGGCCGAGCACCTCTTCGGGGATGCGCTCATCTTCCGGGCCACCGGCCAGGTGGTTGGGAAAGTCGAGCATGTCGAAGAAGTGGAAGCTCATGGCGGTGAGCACCCGACCCTTATCGGGAACTGGAGTGCTGAGGATCCAGTCGTAGGCGGAGATGCGGTCGGTGGCGACCATCAGCAGAGTGTCGCTATCGATTTCGTAGAGCTCGCGGACTTTACCTGCGGAAAGATGCTTGTAATCGGAAAGTTGAGGACGCATAGTGTCAGCCTAGTCTTCGGGATACGGGGGCAGAAAGGGGTTAGAGGATCTCGCCAGGTTGGTAGGTGGCTTCCGTGGGGAAGCGGCTCACCCACGCGTCAACCTTGGCGATAACACGCTGCACCTGGCTGGGGGCAGCACCAATGAAGGATTCTTTGTCTTCCAAAGTTTCTTCCAGCTCTTCTTTGGTGAGCGGGATGCGCTCATCGTCAGCAAGGCGGTCCAGCAGGTCCTGGTCGCCGCCGTTCTCACGCATGTTCAGGGCAACCGCCACTGCGTTTTCCTTAATGGCTTCGTGGGCTTGTTCGCGTCCCACACCTCGGCGCACACACGCCATGAGCACCTTGGTAGTTGCCAAGAAGGGCAGGTAGCGCTGCAGTTCATTATTGATGACGGCAGGGTAGGCGCCGAACTCTTGCAGCACGGTGAGGAAGGTCTCGAACATGCCATCCAGCGCGAAGAAGGCGTCCGGGAGGGCAACACGGCGGATGACGGAGCAGGACACGTCACCCTCGTTCCACTGATTGCCAGCCATGTCGGCGACCATCACCGAGTAGCCACGGAGAATTACCTGAAAACCGCAAACACGCTCACAGGAACGGGCATTCATCTTGTGCGGCATGGCCGAGGAACCCACTTGGCCGGGCTTGAAGCCTTCGGTGACGAGCTCCTGTCCCGCCATGAGACGGATGGTGGTGGCCAGGCTGGAGGGAGCGGAACCCAGCTGGACGAGCGCACTGAGCACGTCGTAGTCCAGGGAACGGGGGTAGATCTGGCCTACCGAGTCGAGTACCTGGGAGAAGCCCAAATGAGCGGCAATGCCCATTTCCAAGTCGCGCAGCTTAGCCTCATTGCCGTCTAGCAGGTCAAGCATATCCTGGCTGGTACCCATGGGACCCTTGATGCCGCGCAGCGGGAAAGTCTCAATGAGGTGATCGACGCGTTCGATGGCGACGAGCATTTCGTCCGCTGCCGAAGCAAAACGCTTGCCGAGGGTGGTTGCCTGGGCTGCCACATTGTGGCTGCGGCCCGTCATGACAACATCACTGTAGGTGGTGGCCATTTCTGCGAGCTGGGTGACCACTGCGATAGCACGGCCCCGCAGCAGCTCAAGGGAACGCTTGATCTGCAGCTGTTCCACATTTTCGGTGAGGTCGCGGCTCGTCATGCCCTTATGGATTTGTTCGAACCCTGCCAAGTCACAGAACTCTTCGATGCGGGCTTTCACATCGTGGCGGGTGACGGCTTCGCGGCGGGCGATGGAGTCCAGGTCCACCCGGTTCTTGACGGATTCGTAGGCGGTGAGGGCTTCCTCGGCGACCTGGGGATCGCCGACACCCAGTTCAGTTTGGGCGCGCAGCACGGCTATCCAGAGCTCGCGCTCCATGATGATCTTGTGTTCGGCGCTCCACAGCTCCACCATTTCGGGGGAGGCGTAGCGATTGGCTAGGACATTCGCGATTCGCGGCTTCTGCTTCTTTTCCACGGTTTCTATTATGCCTGCTGTGGGCGAAAATACAGAGTCCTCGGGATGGTTCAGCACTCGCTACTCACAGATGCATCGTGGCGCCGATGCACAGAGCACCGACGCCACGACAACGTACTAAGAAACCGTCTAGAGCTTCTTCATTTCGCGGGCCACCTTCATCCCGCGAGACGGGTAGTTGGTGATGATGCCATCGGCACCCGCCTTGATCTGATTGCGCATAGCCTCTTCTGAATCCACCGTGTAGGGCACAACTTTCAAGCCGGCCTTGTGCGCACGGGTACAGAATGCGGCGTTGGCATAGAGATCATTGGCACTGCCGTAGTCGGGGCTCAACACTTGCGCATTCAGCTGCTTGGCGGCCTTGATGATGTCACCGCCGACCTCGAGGTAGCTCACCGGGCCACTCATCGGGGTAAAAGGCACCCAGTGGATGCGCCCGAAGAGCATGACGGTGGGCACGCTGGGAGCATACTTGCGCACCATAGCAAGCGTCCGCCAGTCGAAGGATTGCAGCATGACACGGTTCAACACCTTGTGCCGGCGGGCCGTATCGACAATGGTCTTCATGGTCCGGTAGGCCTTGGCATCGCTTTCCTTAACGGGCACAACCTTGGTCTCGATGTTGAAGTACACCGGGTAGGTGGCCTTCTTGTTCACCATGGTGAACAGCTCGTCCAAAGTGTAGATGGTGGCACCGGGCACCCGGTGGAGGGTGTCCTTGTACTCTTCCTGGAACTTATCGCAGCGGACGGTGCGGAGCTGCTGGAATGTCAACTCGGTGATGAACTTTCCCACATAGGGGTAGGCGGGATCATTCGGGAAGGCAGGGGCGGTATCCCGGCACTTCTTTTTCTGAATGGTCATGTCGTGCCAAATCATCGGCTTGCCGTCCTTGGAGAGAGAAATATCCAGCTCCAAGGTAGTGACGCCCAAGGTGAGGGCGTGTTCGTAGGCGGCGAGAGAACTTTCGGTGGTCTCCGCCTTGCCACCACGGTGAGCCTGCAGATCGAACCCTTGGGGGAGGTGACGTGCCGGGTTGGGGGTAGCCATCGCGGGTGCCACAGATGCCGGAATCATGGCAGCTGCGCAGAGGACAGCAAGAAATGCTTTCTTCATGCGGTTACTCGTTTCCATCTGGAGGTAAGCCCCAGGAGCAGCCCGTAACGGGGCTAGTCCTTTTTGGTGGCTTCCTTCAGCTCCTTCTTTACGGTGAAGGACTTGGGGAGCGGCATGCCCTTATCTTCCATGACCTTGCGAAGCATGGTCGGGTAGTCGGTGATAATACCGTCAACACCGGCCTCGATCTGCTGCGCGAGGATATCCTTGTTGTTGATCGTCCACGGGACGACTCGGAAGCCATCCTGGTGGGCAGCCTGCACGAACTCCTTGTCCGCAACAAGCTTGTATTCCCGCTGGCCTGGGAGAAGACCATAGGGGTTGGTGTAGCCGGGAGACAGTACCTGCACACCCAGCTTCTTAGCGGCTTTGAGGATGTCACCGTTGACGTCCTCGTAGCGCACGTCACCGGTCCAGGGGGATCCCTTCATCCAGGTGGTTTCATCCCACAGCATCACCAGCGGGATGTTCGGGGCAGCAGCCTTCACCAGTGGGAAGGTCCGCCAGTCGAAGGACTGAATCATGACGTGGTCTTGCACGCCGGCGTCCTCCACCGCCGAAAGAATGGCGTTAACGAAGACGGAGGGTTCTGCAGACCAGTCACGGTGGTCGCCTTCCACCTTGGTTTCGATGTTGTAGTAGATATCCTTGGTGGCGCCGTACTTCTTCGCAAGGGCAAAGACATCCTTCAACTGCAGCATGCGGTTACCCTCAGCCACCTGTTGGGCGGGGAACTTGGCAAGCTTCTTGTCGCAGCGGAGGGTTTGCAGCTGTGCCCAGGTGAGCTGGTGGAGCAGCTTACCCACGTAGGGGTAGAAGTGGTCTCCGGGGGTGGCGGGGGCGGTGTCGCTGCACTTCTCGGCCTGTACCTCAGGATCGTGCCAGACGACGGGCACCCCATCCTTGGACATCACGATGTCGAATTCGAGAGTAGTGACACCCAGCTCCAGCGCATGACGGAAGGCCTGTGCGGATTCTTCGGTGTTCTCTCCTCGGCCACCGCGGTGGGCCTGCAGGTCGAAGCCGTCCGGGAGCCCCTTTACGTGGTTGGCAGCGGTAGTAGTGGTGGAGGTCACGGTCGCCGTGGAGTCCTTCTTGTCACCAGAGTTATCGGAGCATGCGGCGAGGCCGAGTACCAGCGGCACGGTGAGTGCCAAAGTTGCGCCACGACGCAGCAGAGAAGTTGTCATAGTGGGTCCTGTTCTGTCCTGGAACGCTCCTGGCGTTCCATGGCTAGTTAGCCTGCCCACACAGGGACAGGCGTTACCACCATAATATGCAGTCGCCCAATAAACGTTCGCTTACTTAGGAATGAAGATCTTTCGCTCTTCAGCTTTTTGCCCAATATCCCGGCGGCTGAAGCCTCCGTCGAGGTCGATTCGATCCAGGTACTTGTAGGCTTGGGCACGCGCTGCGGCGAGGTCAGCGCCTTTGCCTACCACGCCAAGGATACGTCCACCGTTTGACACATAGTTGTTATCGTCATCGCGGGCTGTGCCGGCATGCAGCACTGCTTCAGGGTGCTTTTTCTCGAGTTTCTCAACGCCCTTAATGATGTCTCCCTTGCGGGGTTCCGCCGGGTAATTTTCCGCTGCCAGCACAACCACCACCGCGTAGCCGTCTTCCCACTCGAGTGGCGGTTGGTCAGCCAGCGTACCAGTGGCCACCGCGTAGAGCAGCTGGCCCAGCGGGGTCTTGAGAAGGGAAAGCACTGCCTGCGTTTCCGGGTCGCCGAAGCGGCAATTGAATTCCACCACGGCGGGGCCTTCTTTACCCCAGGCAAGGCCAGCGTAGAGGAGGCCAGAGTAGGGGCATCCACGCTTCACCATTTCCTTGGCGACGGGTTCGCACACCTCCTTCACGATGCGCTCGACACCACCTTCTGGAAGCCACGGCAGCGGACAGTAGGCGCCCATACCGCCGGTGTTGGGGCCTTCGTCATTGTCATAGGCGCGCTTGTGGTCCTGAGCGGGCAACAACGGCACCACAGTTTCACCGTCAACTAGGCAGAAGAGGGAAATTTCGGGGCCGTCCAAGTAACTTTCCAAGAGCACCGGGTTGCCGGCATCCAAAACTTCGTTGACATGTGCAAGAGCTTTCTTGCGATCGTCGGTGACGACAACGCCTTTGCCAGCAGCGAGCCCGTCATCCTTCACTACCCAGATGGGGCCAAAGTGGTCGAGGGCTTCGTCGATGACGGCATCCGAGGGGGCTGCCACGCCTTCCGAGTCGGCGGAAATGATCTCCGCGTGGGCGGTGCGCACCCCGGCAGCCTTCATGACGTCCTTGGCGAAGGCCTTGGAACCTTCGATGCGGGCAGCGTCCTTGTTGGGGCCGAAAACATTGAATCCGGCGTTGCGGAGAGCGTCGGCGACACCGCGTACCAACGGCGCTTCCGGCCCGATAACAACGAGGTCGGGTTGGATTTCCTGGGCGAGTGCCACACAGCCACTGCGGGAGGTTTCCACCACCGAGTGGCGAGTGACCGTGGCCGGGGAGCCGGCGGGCGCCGAGTCAGTTCCCGCATTGCCGTTAGCAATGTGGATTTCGGTAACCTCCGGGTCCCGGGCTAGACCAAGGAGGAGGGCATGTTCACGGGCTCCAGAGCCGATTAGAAGTACTCGCATGCCCCTAACCCTAATGGGTGAATGCCCACGATACCTAGTTCCCAACTGTGTAATTAGGCTGGGCGAGCACCGCCCCCACCCCTTTCTGGGTATGGTGGGGACATGGCTTCTGTTTTCAGCATGATTATCAATGGCGACCTGCCTGGCCGGTTTGTCTATAAGGACGAGCAGGTCGTGGCCTTTTTGTCGATTGAACCACTTAACCCGGGACACACTTTGGTGGTGCCGCGCCAGGAAGTAGACAAGTGGACCGAGCTGCCGGCCGACGTGTGGGCACATGTGGCGGAAGTCTCGCAGCTACTCGGTCAGGCGGTCTGCCGGGCATGGGATGCACCGCGTGCTGGCAACATTATTGCAGGTTTTGACGTGCCGCATACTCACGTCCATATTTTCCCCGCCTGGCAGATGTCCGACTATGACTTCTCTCAGGCCGCCCACGATGTTCCCGCTGCCGACATGGACGAGGCGGCCGAAAAAATTCGGGCAGCTCTCGCTGAATTGGGCGTGAACTGGGAAGACGGTTCTGCGCTTTAACGGGTGCACTGGACATAAGTGATTAGTGCGCTGCGCGGCGGTGCGCTGCAGAATGTTTCCCGTCCTGTCTGTGCGGTAGGGACGCCTAGTCGTCACTTTCTACAGCGAGGGGCAGCGTCACCACGAATTGTGTCCCGGCACCCGGGCTGCTTGCCACGGTGACGGTGCCGCGATGCGACTCCACCAACGACTTCACAATGGAGAGCCCCAGCCCGGAGCCGCGCCCACCGGTACGGTCCCCGGTGTCCCTGGCGCGCGAATTGTCCCCGCGGAAGAAGCGGTCAAACACATGGGCGGTGGTCTCGGCATCCATCCCGACGCCATTGTCGGAGACCATAATGAGGGCATTGTCGTGGTCGTGGTCGATGCGCAATCCCACCCGCACTTGGGCATCCGCCCCCGCATGGCGCAGTGCATTAGTGATGAGGTTGTCCACTACCTGTCGGAGGCGTGTCTCATCGCCCACGACAATGCCGTCTTCGGGGAGCAGGAGTGAGATTTCACGGTCGGGCCAGGACACGCGTGCCGCATCGACGGCGTTGGTGAGCAGTGTTCCCAGGTCCACTTCGGTAATGTCCGACAGATCGAAGGGCCGGTCGTTGTCGATCCGTGCCAGCAGCAGAAGATCCTCCACCAGCACCTGCATGCGGCTGCTTTCTTCGCTAATGCGGTCCAGTGCCGTAGCTGTGTCGATGGCTCCCATTTGGGCGGCGTCTGCAAAGCCGCGGACGGCGGTCAGTGGGGTGCGGAGCTCATGTGAGGCGTCTCCCACAAAGCGCCGCATACTGCTTTCGTTGAGGCGCGCTCGATTCTCGGAAGCCGCCCTCTCCGCAAAGGTGTTTTGTACTTGCGAGGCCATCCGGTTGAAGGCGTAGCCAAGAGATTCCACCTCGGTGTTGTAGCCGGTGAGTGGGACGCGGCGCGAATAGTCTCCAGTGGCAATGTCGGCGGCGGCATCTTCGACTTTTTGGAGGGGGGCAAGGGCACTATTAACGAGTAGCCAGCTGAGACCTCCCGCCAGGGTAAGGATGATGAGTCCCACCAACACCTGCAGGGTGATGAGACGTTGCAGCGAGTTGCGGGCGGCGTCCATGGGGAGGGCTAGGGTAGCGACGCCGGGGACGATGTGGGGCCCGGCCGGGCTGTCCCAGCCGACGATGAGGTCCACGGGGTAGCGGATTGCTCGCCACGTGGGCCCAGGGCCCTCGGACGTCACTTCGTGAATGGTGTCGTCTACGGGGAGACTACTGACATCAGGGAGAGCACGGTTGTCGTTGTAGATCTCGGTGGCGCCATCCGGGAAGGTGAGGGAGAGGAAAAAGTGTGACGGTGGGGTGGTTGCTAATTCGTCGACGTCGTCAGTGTCGTCGGCGTTGTCGGCATCGTCGGCGTCATCGTGGTGGTGTCGATTCCGGGGGTCGTGCACGTTGTCGCCGTAACCGTACTGTGCGAGCGCCAGTGCACCGGGGTGGGCGGCCCACCCGTAGCGGGCATCTTTGAGGTCGGTGGCGAGCGCGTTCATGCTGGTGTTCCATTGGGCTGTCGCCACGAAAACATTGGAGGCGACAATGCCGATGAACAGCAAGATGAGACAGCCGATAGTGAGGGAGACACGGAGCGGGAGGCGCGCGACGAGCGGTACGCGTTCGTGCTGTGGGTAGGCTGCAGTGTCGTAGAGGTTACTTGCGTGGTTCGCGTAGGACATAGCCAACTCCGCGCAGCGTATGCAGGTATTTCACATCTCCAGTATCGATCTTTTTGCGCAGGTAGGAGATGTAGGACTCCACGACATTCGCATCTCCGTTGAAGTCATAGTCCCAGACGTTGTCGAGGATGCGGGCTTTGGAGAGCACCACGCCGGCATTGACCATAAAGTAGCGCAAGAGGGCGAATTCGGTAGGGGTGAGCTCCACCAGCTGGCCAGCTTTCCACACTTCATGGGTTTCGTCGTTGAGTTCGATATCGGCAAAGGTGAGGTGATTGCTGACCTGTCCGAGGGAACTGCGGTCGCTGCGCCGCAGGATGGTGCGAAGGCGGGCGATGACCTCTTCGAGGCTGAAGGGTTTGGTGACGTAGTCGTCGGCTCCCAGCGTGAGGCCGCGGACACGGTCCTCCACTCCGTCTTTGGCGGTGAGGAAGAGGACGGGGCCATCGTGGCCGTCTTCTCGCAGACGCGAAAGCAGCCGGAATCCGTCCATGCCCGGCATCATGATATCGAGGATGAAGGCATCGGGGCGGAAACGGCGAGCTACAGCCATGGCATCTTCGCCCGAAGATGCCGTGGCCACGTCGAAACCCTGGTACTTCAAGCTCACCATGAGGAGTTCGACGATGGAGGGTTCATCGTCGACGACGAGGATCTTGGTACCGGTGTAGTCGGGGAAACCACCATTGTCTGCAGCAGTCATGTATTCATTGTGCCGACTGCACCTGCACACTTTCTAGGACATCGCTGAGAATTCGCTGGATACCTCTCAAGCTGGCAATCCATGGAAACAACCGCACGTCACCAATTCTTTAACGTTAAAGTCGGAGCTACCGTGCCACATTCTCGGGGCAGCAGCCTGCCACTTCCGCCCCGCTACCCGGCACCAGTAGTGCTGCACTCCCACCGTCGCAGAGCGGGGAGGGGCATCCCCGCCCCACCCCTTCCACTACCCAGCGGCGACACTGTCACACCACTGACACCACCATCCAAAGGAACGGATATGAAGCTGCACTCGCTTTCCACGAAGATCGTCACCGCCGTCGCTACCGTAGCCTTGCTGGCTGTCCCCCTCGCCACTACCCCTCTCGCTACCGCCGCGCCCGCCGCGGCCGTCCAGAAGGGCGCCACTAAGGGTTGGGACAAGTTCTACTGGGGTTCCGCCACTGCCGGCTTCCAGGTGGAAGGTAGCAACTACGACAGCAACTGGCTGCGCTACATCAACCGCGAATCCAAGAAAGACCCCACGAAGGTCAACCCGGTGAAGAACGCCACGGACTTCCGCCATCGCTACAAGGAAGACCTCGGCAACGCCGCTTGGATGGGACTCAACACCTTCCGTATCTCCATGGAATGGTCGCGTATCGAGCCGAAGAAGAGTCAGTGGAACTGGAAAGAGATCCACTACTACGACGATGTCATCAAGACCATGCGCAAGCACGGCATGACTCCGATGATCACCACCGTGCACTATGTGTATCCCGGCTGGGTACAGGACCAGGGCGGCTTTATGAACAAGACAACCCTGCAGGATTACCAGCGCTTCGTGAACTTCCTCGCCAAACGCTACTCCGGCAACGGCACCATGTGGATCACCTTCAATGAACCGCTCGTGTTCTTCGGCCACGAAGTGGAGATTGGTAACATCACCCGTGCCGACATGGCCCCCTTCATGAAGAACGTGCAGGCAGCCCACAAGATCGCGTACAACACCATCAAGAAGTACGACAAACGCGCCCGCATCGGCTCCAACGAAGCCTACCTGCCCTTCGTCACCTCCGCTGCAGACCAATTCTTCTTCAAGCCAGTGGAAAAGGAACTCGACTTCGTCGGTATCGATTACTACTACACCGTCGCACTCTCGAACCTCTCCGCCATCTACGGTGCTACCTCCCAATTCGACAAGATCGATCCTCAACCGGAAGGCATCTACTTCGCCATCCAGCACTTCTCCGAAGCCTTCCCCGACAAACCGGTCTACATCGTGGAAAACGGTATCCCCAGCTACAACGGACACCGCCCCGACGGCTTTACCAAGGGCGACTGGCTAAACGACACCGTCTTTTGGATCCAGCGTGCAGTTGCTGACGGCTACCCCGTAGTCGGCTACAACTACTGGTCCATCACCGACAACTACGAGTGGGGCCAGTATGACTCCCGCTTCGGCCTCTACACCGTCGACGTGCTGAAGGACCCCGCCCTCAAGCGCAAGCCCACCGACGGCCCGGCCGCCTTCCGCCAGATCACCAAGAATGGTGGTGTTCCTCAGAACTACCAGCTAAAGTCACCGCTGCGCTTCTGCCCGCTATCCGAAGGCCTTCGCTCTTGCGTCAACCCACCGCGAGTCTACGGCCCGCGCGCCATCCTGAAGTAGCAGGTCACCCGCGCTGACACAACCTCCACAGGGGGGGGCAGCTCTCACCCGAGAGCTGCCCCCCCTTTATTTCTCTCCTTTGCTCCACCACACACAAGGCCTAGGCTAAAAACGTGTCCCGCAGCAACACTCCACCTTCCCTCCCAGATAGCGGGTGCCGAGCCCGGCGCAACGGCACCCGCTCCTCGCGGAGCCGGCGGCGGCCCTGCCGGCGCATCTTCCTGGGCGTTTCTCTCGTCACGCTCATCATCGGCGCGGGGGTAGTTGTCACCATGGATGGGGACGGCCTCAGCGATGCAGAGCTCTACCAGTGGTGGGCCACCAGTTGCCGCGGCTACCAACGCGTAATCGACAATGCCGTCGCCCAGCGCCCCGCTCGCGGTGCCGCCATCGTCGACCTTGATAATGAAGCCCTCGTCACCCTCTACCAGCAGAACCAAACACAACTTCGGAACGCGGAAAATGCCCTGGAAGCACTCCCCTTCCAACACCCCACTCTGCACCAACGACATGGTCGCGAGGAGATTCTGGAAGCCCACCGCCAAGCCATCCAAGCTATCTCCGCCGCCCCTATCCCCAGCGCCCAACAGGCCCATCGCATGCCTGACCTCTACGTATCAACTCACCAACTAAAAAACATTTATCTTATTTATGGGGATCAATTGACGGTGGGGCTCACCCGCCTGGGGACAGGCTCACCTGCCGCCACTAAGCGAATCCGTGCGCTGTCCGAATGCCGTCCTTTCCTCTAAGCTAAGGACAGCGGACACCATCATCCCCCACTACTGTGTACCCACGATCACCGAGGAATCATGACAACTCCAGCACAGCCCCCCGTCCAGCCGAACGGCCCACAGCAGGACAAGCCCACCGAACGGCCCGCTGCCCCCTCCCCTGCCCCGGCACAAGACGCGGCACCGAAGGAAGAATCTTCCGAATACCGCTCCGCCCGGCGCAAGAAGATCTTCGCTGGTCTCTCCTTCGGACTCGTCATCATCCTCATCCTGGCGATCACCACCTTCGTCGATAACCGTCCAGGCAACCGGGAGACCCCCGAGGCTCTGCCGTCCAACTCCATCCTCGGATTCTGGACCAGCTTCTGCCCTGCCCACAACACCATCGTGGCGGACGCCGACGCCATCAGCATTCAAAAAGGGGAAAGCACCGAGAAGTATCTCGACCGGCTGCGCTCCACCCTAGAACGGCAAGCAGCCGACTTCCGTGACGCTGCCCTGCAACTCAGCGCCAGCTCGGTGATGATGAACGGTTCCGAAAAACAGAAGAAGGATTTGCAGAATTTGGTGGATGTGCTGCGCGAAGGCGACAAGGTCTTTACCGAGCGCGCCAAACAATTGCGGGCTCACCCCATCCGCACCCAGGCCGAAATGGATGAGCTGGCAGCCGCACTGAAGAGCGTCTACGATCGCTACTCCAAGGCTGTCTCCAAAGCCACCTCCGCCATCGGCATGGGCGACAAGAAGACCCGCGAGCGCATCGAAAATCTCTCCGAGTGCAAGCAGCTCCTTGTACAACAGTCGCCGCAGCCCACCACGACGGGTACATCCACCGGATCCGCCTCTGACACCGCGGAAGCCACCAACACCACTCCCGGCACACCCGCCGCCTAAGCCGACACGCTCCAGACAGCATCACAGTGGCCACACGACTGTGGGGCGCTCCACGAGAAGGAGCGCCCCACAGCGTTATTATTTGTGGAGCTAGAGACGGGACTTGAACCCGCAACCTTCCGATTACAAGTCGGGTGCGCTACCAATTGCGCCACTCTAGCAAGGCTTTCCCCATCTTAATGGATAAAACCCGTGAGACAGGAATTTCACGAACTCTTTCTCCCCGCTGGGAAAAAGCAAGTCGCTCACCTACCATGTAATTAATTACACACTCATCTAAGGAAAGTGTTATGCCTCCGAAGACTAGCGATATCACGCGTACCAATCACGACAACTATGGCCCTCTGGAAGAGGAAACAGCTCGTCGTGCTCGCCGCGTCGTCGCCGGCTACGCGGAGAACCCCGAGGAAAGCCTCGAACTCATGAACATGCTTGGAGTGGGACTGTCCGACTCAGAGGAGTAACTATGACGGACACTAACGAGCAGAACGAAACCGTAGAAAGCTCCCTAAACACCGTCGACGTCGCTGACGTCAAGCACGTCGACGCCACAAAGTGCGCCGACTTCCTCGTCGTTGCCAACCGGCTCCCCACCGACCTCGTCACCAATGAGGACGGCTCCCAAGAGTGGAAGCGCAGCCCCGGTGGACTCGTCACCGCCCTCGAACCCATCCTCCGCAAAAACCACGGTGCCTGGATCGGCTGGCCAGGCGTCCCCGACGCAGCCCCCGAACCCTTCGAACAGAACGGCAGCACCGTCGTCCCCCTCGCGCTCAGTACCGACGAAGTCCAGAACTATTACGAAGGCTTCTCCAACGACACCCTGTGGCCCCTCTACCACAACTGCATCGTCCCCCCGACCTACCGGGAAGACTGGTGGCAGAGCTACCAGAAAGTGAACCGACGCTTCGCCGAACGAGCCGCCGAAGTCGCCGCCCCCAACGGCATGGTCTGGGTGAACGACTACCAACTGCAGCTAGTTCCCCAAATGCTGCGGGAACTCCGCCCCGACGTCCGCATCGGCTTCTTCCTCCACATCCCCTTCCCACCGCTAGAACTCTTCGACCAGCTGCCATGGCGTGACGACATCATCGACGGCCTACTCGGTGCGGACCTGGTGGGCTTCCACCTACCCCACGACGCCGTCAACTTCCAGCGGCTCACCTTTGTCCGCCGCAAGCACGCCATCACCCGCGGCCAAATCAACACTCCAGGCCACTATGGTGAAGTAGCCGTCCCCGATGGTGAAGGCGGACTCCGCTCCGTCCGTGTCGGCGCTTTCCCTATTTCCATCGACTCCCCCAGTTTCAACTCCGCTGCCCGCCAACAGACCATCCGCCGCCGTGGTCTGGAACTGCGCCGCAGCCTCGGCAACCCCGAAAAACTCGCGTTGGGTATAGACCGCCTGGACTACACCAAAGGCATTGAGGTACGGCTGGAAGCAATTCATCAACTTCTCAAAGAAGGCCGGATTGATCCTGACAAGTTCGTCTTCGTGCAAATGGCCACCCCCAGCCGCGAGCGTGTAGACGCCTACCGGGAGTTGCGTTCCCGAGTGGAGGAGAAGGTAGCTCGCATTAACGGCGAGTTCGGTGCCGTCGGCAAACCCGTGGTATCTTACCTGCATCAATCAGCTGGATTTGAAGAGCTGCTGGCACTGTACCGCAGTGCGGATGTCATGCTCGTGACTCCGCTGAAAGACGGCATGAATCTTGTATGCAAAGAATATGTAGCGGCTACCACCAACGGTAACGGAGCTCTGGTACTATCCGAGTTCGCGGGTGCAGCTCGTGAATTACGATCCGCATACTTGTGTAATCCTTACGACATCGAAGGTGTAAAAGATGCGATTATGAGTGCGCTCACGGACCCCGACGAAGATCGTCGCCGCCGTATGCGGGCGCTCCGTCGCCAGGTTCTCACTCACGATGTTAACCGGTGGGCTCGTTCGTTCTTAGATGCTCTCCCAGAGAACTCGACGCCTAAAGTGAATACCCAATTAAAGGAATAGGTAATGGCCAAGCTTGGCGCAGTGCAGAGTCCGGGATACCCCTTCCACCCTGCAAACCCTGCTGAAAATGATCTCCCGCCGCGCCGCAAACTGATTCTCGACACAATCCGAGAGGCAGATGCACCGCTGCAACCGCGGGAAATCGCCAACGAACTCCATCTTCATCTCAATACCGTCAGAGATCACCTCGCCGCACTGGTTGAGGCAGGCCTGCTGATCCGTAAAACCGTGCCGCATGCTGGGCGTGGCCGGCCGGCAATTGCCTACATGACGCCTCCGGGTGACGCCGACACTCCGGATCGTCGCACCTCCAACGCCCTTATCGTGATGCTGCTCGATCACCTCGACGAGACCTCCCCCATCCCCGAAGTGGAGGCCCGCCGAATGGGAGAGGAGATGGGACGTTACTTGGCAACCACCCTCAACTCGGAACGCCCGCTCTACCTCGAGCTCCTGCGGCTCGCCCAAGACTGGGGCTTCGACGCGGCCTGGCACAGTTCCACCAACACCCTGACGCTGGGCAGCTGCCCACTGGGACTGGAGGAGAAAATCCGCTGTAACCTGCTCTCCGAGATTCACGCCGGTGTTCTGCGCGGCGTTGTCGAGGGAACGGGACACAGCCTAGACGACTGCAAGGCAGTCAGCCGAGAGGATGGCACCAGTTGTGTGCAATTCCTTCCCAAAGCGTTCACCAACGTCGTCTAAATAACTTTTCAGCATGGGGTCCTGCAGTTCACCTGCGGGACCCCATTTTTAAGAGCTAAATAACGGGCAGACAGCGCATAGAGACCCGCCCCCTCCAGTAGCATTAGGTCTAACAACCAATTCTCAGGAGTCCCATGTTTCACAATCGCCGCAAGCCGTTGAGCTCCGCCCCCCACGTGCACCCCACCTCTGGAGGCCGACTCCAACGACACTTCCACGCACCCCTCACCGCACTGGTTGCCACCGCCCTGGTCGGCACCACCCTGCTGAGTGGATGTGGCTGCGACGACTCCACCGACTCCCCCACCCCCCAGGAATCCTCCACCGTCACCTCCACTACTAACCGACAGTACGGTGACGGTGCCGCTCCTGTCACTACTCCCAACGCCTCAGACGACACCCTCTCCAGTCCCTCCAGTAGCACCAGCATCACGCCCAGGACCGCCCCCAACAGTAGTCAGACAGCCGGTCCCACCACTCCTCCCAAAGACACTCCCACTACCCCCATTGTTACCTACCCCGCTCCCATCCAACCTGGCAGCGTCCTGCCCCAAACCAACCTCGACAGCAAATACGCCCCGCTCGGCGTGCCTATCATGAGTCCCCCCGGCCCCATCAAGCCCTTCATCATCGTGGTTAGCTTGACCCGCGAACAAACCCTGCAACTACACGAAAAACAGGTTGGTGAAAAGATTGCCCAAGCCGGCTCTGCCGTCCCCCTCCTCGGGGACCCCGTGGCAGCCATGGGCGGTGTACTTGCCGGATCCTCCACGTTTAGCGCCGACCACCCCAACACCTGCGTGCGCACCTGGGTGGAACTCGGTCCCAACGGAAGGGGTACCTACGCTACCTACGTGACGGGCACAGAGTGCCCCGCGACCATGAAAGTTTCCGGACAATTACCTGGTCCAGCGATCTAGACAGCAATTCGTGGCCAGGTCTTACGCACTTCGTTAACCTGGAAGCGACTGGAAAATATCCATACTATAACACCGATAGAAAACGACTATGAAGCGATCTCAAACTCCAGAAAAAGCTATCGCGCTCGAGGCGAAGCGCGAGAAGGCTGTCGCGAAGAAGCTCCAGTTTAAAAACCGCGAGGAGCTCCGCGAGCTCTACCGGATCGGGAACCCCGATAAGTTCACTAGTGATGACATCTGGCTTTTCGTTGTGTCATGTTTTGGTGTCGTCCTCGTCATGGCCGCAATGGCCTCTCTCAATACCGTCCTCCCCGATATCGCCATGGACGCCAAGGCCAGCCAATCTCAGCTCACCTGGATTGTCGACGCCTACACTCTGGCCCTCGCCGGACTCCTCCTGCCAGCAGGTGCAATCGGCGACCGATTCGGCCGCAAAGGCGTCTTTATCGGCGGCCTCATCGTCTTTACCATCGGCTGTCTTATCCCTATCTGGTGGGACACCGCCAACGCGCTTATCGCTGCCCGCGCCGTCTCTGGCCTGGGCGCCGCCTTCGTCATGCCCTCCACCCTCTCCATCCTGGCCTCCCGCGTACCCAGTCGCCGGCGTCCCCTCGCCATCGCCATCTGGGGTGCTAGCGCCGGCATCGGCGCCGTCCTCGGCCTCGTGAGCTCCGGCGTCATCCTGCTGAAGTTTGAATGGAAGGGTATCTTCGTCGCCCTCGCTGCCTTCGCCGCACTCATGGCTATCTGCTCCTTCACCATCGAAGAAAGCAGAGAAAAAAACCCGCCACGCTTTGACCCGCTGGGCGCTGTCCTCTCCGCCATCGGCATTGCGCTGCTGGTACTGGGACTTATCGAAGCCCCGACAGCAGGCTGGGGCCACCCCGGCATTATCGTCTGCTTCATTGCTGCCATCGCCTTCATCGGTGGCTTCATCGCCTGGCAGTTGAAGTGTGACCACCCACTATTGGACGTCCGGCTCTTCGCCAACCGCGGATTTGGCTCCGGCTCCCTATCCCTCCTCGTGCAGTTCGCCGCCACCTTCGGCGTCTTCTACCTACTGGTCCAGTTCATGCAGCTCGTCCAGGGGTACAGCCCCATCAAATCTGCGTTCTCCATGGCACCGCTGGTTCCGCCCTGCATCATCTTCGCCCTCCTCTCCATCTGGGCCACCCGCAAGATCGGCCAAAAGTGGCTACTCGTCTTCGGACACCTTATCCTGGCAGCTGCTCTTCTCATGATGATCGGTGTCACGCGTGAAACCGGGTACTGGTACATCACCGCCCACATGCTCATCTTCGCGACGGGCCTCGGCCTTACCGCTGCGCCGGCCACCACCGCCATCATGCTGCAAACCCCTGAGAAGAAGTATGGTGTGGCCTCCGCCGTCAACGACGCCGCCCGCGAGATCGGCGCCGCCCTCGGCATTGCCCTCACCGGCTCACTCCTCACCACCTTCTACAGCGACCAGGTGACGAGCATCGCCAACAAGGTGCGTGACTCGCTCAACATGGCAGCACAGATGGGGGCAGGGCAACCGGGTAGCGGCGCCAAAGCGCACGACGCCATCACCGGCGGTCTTGCCGGCGCCCAATCCGTCGCCGAACAGCTTTCCCACAACCCAATGACGCAGCAGCTCGCTGGAAAACTGGTGAACGACGCGCAAACCGCCTTTGTCGATGGCCAAATGTGGGCTGCTATCGTGCTTGCCATCATCCAGATCGTCACCGCGATCATCCTCGCCTTCTGGGCCCCCGGTTTCCACACCGTGAAGTCTCAAAGGGATGAAGAAGCCCTCAACAACGCCAAGCAATCCATTCCGATTCCGCTGATGACCGCCCTCGACCAGGCAGCCACCCGTCGACACCTGCTCGTCGCCACCGACTTCGACGGCACTCTCGCCCCACTGGTGAGCAACCCGAAGAAGTCCACCCCCATCCCGGGCGTGCTGGAAGCCCTGGAAATTCTCGCAGATGTTCCCCACACCAAGGCCGCCATTGTCAGTGGTCGAGACCTTGCCAGCCTCCGCAAGGTGGCTCCGGTAAGTCGCGAAGTCACCCTGGTAGGTTCGCACGGTGCGGAAATCTCCGATGAAGAGAGCGATCTCAGCAAGGAACAGGAAGAACTCCTCAAACGCCTCACCGAGGAAGTGAAGCAGGCATCCAAGCTCATCCACGGCTCCCATGTCGAGGAGAAGAAGTACGCTGTAGCCCTCCATACGCGCACAGCTATCAAACCTGCAAAAGCTGCCGAGCAGGTTGCTGCCTTAGAAGACCAACTGGCAGCCATCCCCGGCGTTACCCTGACTCACGGCAAGATGGTATCCGAATTCGCTGTCATCAACGCCACAAAAGATGCGGCACTGGAATCCATCACGAAGCGTTGGGAAAATGGCGCGGACGCTGTTCTCTACCTGGGCGATGACATCACCGACGAGCACATCTTCACTGGCCTGCCTGCCCGCCTCGCCTCCCCAACCACCGAGATCATCACAGTCAAAGTGGGTGAGGGCGAGACAGCAGCACAGTACCGGGTGGACAATGAGCTCATTGCCGCAGCGGCCATCGACTACCTCTGCGAGGAGCGCGACCGCTTCGCCGACGAGCACTTCACCAAGAAAGACCGGAAGCAGCATCGCAAGAATGTGCGTAACCGCACTGTGAAGCGCATCGTTGCTACCGTCCCCGGACGGTAGAGAAAAAGAAACTCACACAACAAAGAAAACCCCGCGGCCCTCTGGCTGCGGGATTTTCTGCCTATATAGGCCATTAGGTGTGAGGACACTACTCACTAGATACGTGGAGGAGCCGACGTTTCTCCAACCTGGAAACGACACTCCAGGCGTTCTGATTCCACCGGTCCATGCTCACTGGCGAACAGCAGTTCACCCGCACGCAGGCCCTTCCGCTCTGATGGCTGCACAACAGTGGTGAACTTCCGCTCGATAGCCTCCGGAATACCGTCAAAGCCAGTAATGGTGAGCTCTGCGGGCACGGAAATACCCTCATTATGGGCGTATTGCATGGCCCCCATTGCCAGTACATCAGAGGTGCACAGCAACGCCGTAATCTCCGGATGTGCCTTCAGCACTTCCTCTGCGGCAAGGCCACCCGAGGCGTAGTTGTTTTCGAAGCTTTCGAAGATCACCACATCGTCCGCATCGATTCCATGTTCGGCAGCAGAGTCAAGCACCGCGCTAATACGGGAAGCCTGCACATGCATTCGCGCAGCGCGAGCATCCTCTGCAGACACTGTGCCATTGTGGCGTACCGGGTTAAGACGAATACTGAGGATCGCTAACCGTTTGTGCCCGAGATCGAAGATATGGTCCGCCAGCATTTTCATGGCGACATAGTCATCGATGGAGACAGTAGGGATGCCTTCCAGGTCCGCCGGCTGATCCACCACCACCATGGGCATATTGCGGGCAACAACAGCTTCCAGGTAGGGGTCTTCTTCTGCCACCGAGTAAATGACGAAGCCGTCGACGCTCGCCTGATGGACGACATTGGCGGCACGGCTGGGGTCGCCTACTTCGGAGGCAGGAATGAGGGTGAGGCCGCTTTCCTGTGCCCCACAAGCTTCGGCAAGGCCGGAGAGGAACTGGGCGGCGGCGGGGTCCCGTACGGCAAACGCAAGCTCCTCGGTGAGGAGCAGACCGATGGCTCCTGCTTTGCGGGTACGCAGCGATCGGGCAACCGGATCTGGGCCCGGATAGCCCAGACGTTTAGCTGTCTCAAGGACACGCATGCGGAGTTCTTCCGACAGTTGGTCGGGCCGGTTGTAGGCATTGGAGACGGTAGTGCGAGAAACGTTCAATTCCTCAGCGAGAGAGGCGAGGGTCGCACGCTTCGACTTGGACTTCGGCATGGTTACAGTATCCCTAAAATAATTCCTCGACTAAATCGATTCTAGGAGCAGATTTCAACCACGAAGCGATTGTTCCCACGGAGTGGCAACAGGCGAGTAACTCACAGCACAGAGACGGGGAGCTCCATCACAATACGCAACGCTGAGATGTCCTCATTATTGTCGGCATACACGGTACCGACCCTGCCCCACCTCGCAATTGTTGCCAGATAACGGGCGGTTTTTCCGCTGTAAAGCCACCCAAAACAGCAGATATAAGCCGATACGCATTAGTGGGGGATGTTTCCGGAACCTACCATTGAAGTGCAGACTTTCTTGGAAAGGAACGACATGCCCGGTCATCTCCCCCGCTTCCGCCGTCGCCTCACCACCGGCCTTCTCGCCCTCACCACCGCCGTGGGCATGGGTGGTCTCACCGCCTGCGATAGTGCTTCTTCCACAGAGCCCGACGGCATCAGTATTGTTGCCAGCACCAATGTGTACGGTTCCATCGCCCAGGCCATTGCCGGAGAACATGCGACCATCCACTCCATCATCAAGGACCCCTCCGCAGACCCACACTCCTACGAAGCAAGCCCCACAGATATCGCCACCTTAAAAGATGCTGACATCGCCATCGTGAACGGTGGTGGCTACGACGAGTTCGCCGTCAAGGCCCTTGCCGACCAGGACCAGAAGAAGATCATCAACGCCTACAGTTTCCTGGAAGGCGATATCAAAGTCGACGGCGAACCGGACCGCGACAATGAGCTCATTGAGAACGAGGCCGACCACGTTGAGCAGCATGCCGACGAACACTCTCATGGGGACGAGCACGCCGGACACCATCACCACCATGTTCCTGGCGCCCCCAACGAACACGTGTTCTACGACGTGGACGTCGCCAAGGATGTCGCATCCGACCTCACCCAAAAACTGAGCGAACTTGACCCCGCCAACCAGACCACCTACCAGGACAATGAAGAACACTTCGCCCAGCGTATCGGCGAGGTAAAGGCAGTCCTGGAGAAGATCGAGAAGCAGCGTAACCACGCTCGCTTCCTACAGACTGAACCTCTCGCCACCCACCTTGTGGACCTGGCTGACATGCTGGACGTCACCCCCCACGGCTTCGCCGAAGCCATCGAGGAAGGCGCTGACGTGTCCTCCCTACAGGTAGCCGAAATGCGCGATGCCATCACAGGAAAGAAGGCGGACGTCTTCCTCTTCAATACGCAAAACGCTAACTCCACCACCCAGGAGATGCGGAAACTGGCAGAAAAGAGCGGTGTCCCCGTCGTCGACCTCACCGAGACACTGCCCGAGAAGAAGGACTACACCACCTGGATGCTCGACAATGCGGAAGCTCTCGCCACTGCCCTTGACGTGAAGTAAACACCCGCCAGCACTCTGCCCACCCTACGCCCCACTCCTCCTGCAACTGCCCTATGACCCAACCCCCTGCCCTTACTCTGCGCGGGGCCGGCCTTGACGTCCCACTGCGTCACCCCGGCCCCGGCGACGCGCACACCCGCACCCTCTGGACGAACCTCGACTTGGAGGTCCAACCCGGCGAATTCATTGCCATCTTAGGCCCCAACGGCTCCGGAAAAACTACCCTCCTGCGCGCCATCCTGGGTCTCACCTCTCTCACCCGCGGAGCCGCTTTCGTCAACGGCGAACCGATACGGCGAGGGTTGCCCTCCGTCGGATACATTCCGCAGCAACGAACCTTGGATGTCGACCTACCCATGCGGGGTCGAGATCTCATTCAGATGGGTATCGATGGCCACAAGTGGGGGTGGGCAGGGCTCTTCGCGCGGCGCCGCAACCGCGATCTCGTGGACCAGGCCATTGCCGAAGTGGGTGCAGAAGCGTTCGCGGACCGGGCAGTGGGTACACTGTCCGGCGGCGAGCAGCAGCGTATCCGGGCAGCCCAAGCACTTGTTTCCAACCCGTCAGTACTACTGTGTGACGAGCCACTGTTGAGCCTGGACCTCACCCAGCAGAAACGGGTAGTCGAACTGATCGTGCGGCAGGCTCGCGAACACCACACAGCGGTCCTCTTCGTCACCCACGAAATCAACCCGATCCTTCCCTATGTGGATCGAGTGCTCTACTTGACGGATGCCGGGCATCGTAGTGGCCCGGTCGACGAGGTGATGACGTCGGAGACGCTCACCGCGCTCTACCGTTCCCCCATCACTGTGGCGCGCGTGGCGGGCCAGATTGTGGTTGTGGGTACCGAGGAGGCGACCCATGAATGAGTTGAGCACCTTCTTTTCCGGCTTTGTCAACTGGTCGGTGACGAGTCACCTCCTCGCCTACGATTTCGTCCAGCATGCCCTCATCGCAGCGGTACTGTTGGGCCTCATCTCTGGACTTATCGGCCCATTCATTGTGATGCGGCAGATGTCCTTCTCCGTCCATGGCACCTCCGAACTGGCCCTAACCGGCGCGGCGGCAGCACTCCTCATTGGTGCATCCGTCGGGGTGGGTGCCATTGTGGGCTCGGTGATCGCCGCCCTGATTTTCGGCATTATGGGGAAGAAGGCGCATGAGCGCGATAGCACCATTGGGGTGGTACTGTCCTTTGGGCTAGGTCTGGCCGTCCTCTTCCTTCACCTCTACCCTGGCCGAACGGGAAGCCAGTTCTCGCTGCTCACCGGCCAAATTGTGAGTGTCTCCGAGAGTCACCTGACCACTCTCGTGGCGGTGACTGTCGTCGTGGTGGTGACGCTGTTGGTGATTGGTCGGCCGCTGCTGTTCTCGTCTGTGGACGACTATGTGGCCGAATCCCGGGGCGTACCAGTACGGCTGGTGAACGGAGTGTTTGCGGTGCTGGTGGGGTTGGTCGCCGCAGAAGGGGTGCAGATTGTGGGTGCCCTGCTGGTGCTCAACCTGCTGGTAACACCAGGCGCAGCGGCTCTCCAGGTAACGAAGCGGCCCGGAATGGCGGTGCTGCTGTCGGTAGTTTTCGCCGAGATTTCGGCAGTGGGCGGCATTCTCTTGTCACTCGCCCCGGGTGTGCCCATGTCGGTCTTTGTGACCTTCCTAAGCTTCCTCATCTACCTCATTTGCCGAGCTATTCCGAACAAAGCGTAGCGGCAGCGCCACCGTTGCGCGGCGGCCGTGGTCTGGGTTAGCTGGTCGGGGTTTGTAGACGCCGCTGCCTGGCAAACTCCGACAGCACCACACCACAGGCCACGGAGGCATTCAAACTCTCCACATTACTGGCCATCGGAATGGACATAATGGAGTCGCAGTTCTCCGACACGAGGCGGGAAATCCCCTTCCCCTCGGAGCCAACCACCACCACCACGGGACCGGTGCCATCGTAGGTGTCCAGGGACGCGTCACCACCTGCATCCAGCCCCACAATCTGGCAGCCTGCCTTGGCAAAGGCCTGCACTGTACGGGTGAGGTTGGTCGCACGTGCCACGGGTAGGCGGGCGGCGGTACCGGCGGAGGTGCGCCAAGCCACGGCCGTCATGGAGGCACTCCGGCGCTCCGGGATCACCACCCCGTGCCCACCGAAAGCAGCAGTGGAACGGACAGCCGCGCCCAGGTTACGCGGGTCAGTGATGTTGTCGAGCACCACAATGAGCGGTGCTTCCCCCTTCTCGCGGGCAATGTCGATAAGCTCGGCGGGGTCAGCATACTCGTAGGGCGGAATCTCCAGAGCAATGCCCTGGTGCATGCCGTTCTCGGAGAGGCGGTCGAGTTCCTTGCGAGACACTTCCTGAATGGGCAGACCCAGCGTCTTGGCGGTGTTGATGGCCTCAGTGAGGCGATCATCGTTGCTGGTGCCCTGTGCTATGTACAGGGCAGTGGCAGGGACTTCTGCCCGCAGGCACTCCAACACCGGGTTGCGGCCTAGCACCATTTCCGGCAGGTCTCGCACATTGACGTTGCGGCGACGCTGCCCGACCTGTCGCTTGCGGGCGACCCGTTGCTGCTTATCGGCGTACCAGTGCCGATCCTGTGCCTTGGGGGTGGCACCCCGGCCCTGCAGAGCTCGGCGCCCCTTCCCGCCAGACCCCTTGACCTGGCCTTTTTTAGTGCCGGCGCGGCGGACGGCGCCACGGCGCCCAGAGTTGCCTGCCATTTACTTCTCCTCCTGCAGGGACCATTCGGGCCCAGCTGCCGTATCGGTGATGACAATGCCGGCCTCGTTGAGGCGATCACGCACCTCATCGGCGACCGCCCAATTCTTCTCTGCGCGGGCGGCGGCACGTCGGTCAAGTTCTGCGCCCACCAGCACATCCAACGCCTCCATGGCGCGAGCGCTGGCGGACGTGCTGCTATCCCGCCACTGCTCTGACAACGGGTCAATACCCAGCACATCTGCCATAGCACGGACGGTACCAGCGACCTCGTGGGCACGCTGCTGGTCCCCAGCTTCCAGGGCGGCGTTTCCGGCCCGCACCTGGGTGTGGATTTCGGCGAGGGCGGCAGGCACGCCAAGATCATCGTCGAGTGCCCGCTCGAATGCGGCAGTCCAGGTGGTTATCTGGGGTTCGCTGCCGGTGCGACTGACTACCCGCTGGAGGAACGCTTCAATACGGCGGTAGCCGACGGCGGCTTCCTGCAGCGCCTCCTCCGAGTATTCAAGCATGCTGCGGTAGTTGGCGGAGCCCAAGTAGTAGCGCAGTTCCACCGGGCGCACCTTCTCCAACATGTTGGGAATGGAGAGGGTGTTGCCGAGGGACTTACTCATCTTTTCCCCGGACATGGTGACCCACCCATTGTGGAGCCAATAGTGGGCGAAGCCGTCGCCCGCACCGTGCGCTTGGGCGATCTCGTTCTCGTGGTGGGGGAACTGTAGATCCAGTCCACCACAGTGAATGTCGAATTCGGCGCCAAGGTAGGTGGTGGACATGACGGAGCACTCGATGTGCCAGCCGGGACGTCCCGGCCCCCACGGGGTGGGCCAGCTAGGCTCGCCGGGTTTGGCTGCCTTCCAGAGAGCAAAGTCGAGATGGGAGCGTTTGCCGGTGCCGGCAGAGTCGCCCTCTTCCATGTCATCAATCTTCTGGCCGGACAGACAACCGTAGTCGCCCTTCGGGTCCCTGGACCACTTGGCAAGGTCAAAGTAGACGTTACCGTCAGCGGCGTATGCGTAGCCTTCGTCAATAATGCGCTGGATGTACTCCACCATTTGGGTAACGTGTCCAGTAGCGCGCGGCTCGACGGAGGGGGGTAGTACACCCAGCATGTTGTAGGCCTTGGTGAACTCGCGCTCAAAGGTAGACACCCATTCCCACCACGGACGGCCGTTTTCGGCGGCCTTGGTGAGGATCTTGTCGTCAATGTCGGTGATATTGCGAACAAAGGCGACGTCGTTGCCTTTTGCGAGGAACCAGCGACGGAGAATGTCGAATGCTACACCAGAGCGCACATGGCCAATGTGCGGGTAGGTTTGTGGCGTCGCTCCACACAAGTAGATGGAGACGTGCCCGGGTGTGATGGGCTCGAAATCTCGGACGGTTCGGCTAGCAGTGTCATAAAGTCGCAAGGTCACGCGGTTAATTTTAGAGGAATCCGCCGCGTAAAGACACTTTCTGGGGTGTTTACCGTGGGGTGAGCTTACTCATCGAGTGCGGCATCAACGCCGTCATCTAACTCCACTCCCAGATTGTCGGCGATAACGTGGGAGACCGCCTGGGCATACTCGCTAGGCATCACGAGTGCGGTGGCGACGGCCCCCACACCTTCTCCACGACCGGCGAAGCCGAGCTTGTCGGTGGAGGTGGCAAGGACAGAGACGGGAGCACCGAGGATGTCGGTAAGCACCTGTTCTGCTTCCAGCCGGCGTGGGCCCATCTTGGGGCGGTTACCCACCATCTGAACTGTAGCGTTGAGCACCACCCAGCCATTGTCGGCGAGGAGTTCACGGGTTTCGGTGAGGAGCCGCTCCCCGGTGACATCGTCGTATTCGGGACGCCCAACACCGAAGATGGTGCCGAGATCCCCGATGCCGGCGGCGGAGAGGAGAGCGTCGATGAGCGCATGGACGACTACGTCGGCGTCCGAGTGCCCGGCGCATCCATCATCGTCGGGGAAGTGCAAGCCGGCCATCCAGCAGGCTCGCCCCGGTTCCACTTGGTGGGCGTCGGTGCCTACTCCGACACGGGGAAAGAAGTTGCGCCAGTTCGCATTCTCCATAGAGAGTTATCCTTCGCAATCCTCTTCTAGCAGCAGCTGGGCGAGGCGTAGATCGGTGGGAGTGGTGATTTTGAAGGCCTTTTCGCTCCCCGGCACAGTGGTGACCCCCAGTTGGTACTTCTCCAACAGGGTGGCATCATCGGTGGTAGTGAGCTCTTCCTTCTTGGCAGCCTGGTGGACTGTCCACAAGAGTTTAGCGTCGAAGCCCTGCGGTGTTTGCACTCGGCGGAGGCGCGTACGGTCCGGGGTTCCCAGGACGTTGTCTGCACTATCCACCATTTTCACAGTGTCGACCATGGGTAAGACGGGGATGACACCAGCGGCGGCGTCCTCCGCCATGAGAGCACGAACCTTTTCTGCCACCTCTGTGAACAGCTCGGTGGGGGCGAAGCAGCGGGCGGCGTCGTGAATGAGGACAACCCCGACGGTCTCTTCGGCATCGTCACGCATAACGTATCTGAGGCCCTCATAGATGGAGTCAGAGCGGAGTACGCCTCCGGGAAAAACTCGCACAGGAGTGGATAGGGACAGCTCGCGTGCCTGTTCTTGGGCGGTAGCGCACATCTCAAAGGCGGCCATGATGATGATTTCGTCAACGACGCTACTGGCGTCTATACGCCGCAGCGTATGCTGCAGCAAGGTGTAGTCGCCTACGCGGACGAAGGCTTTGGGAAGGTCAGCACCAAGCCGATGTCCTGCGCCAGCGGCAGCAACAATGGCGACAACCTTCCCATCTTTCCGGCTTGATGCAGATTCAACCATAAAGTTTACTCTCCTCTAAACGAGGGGCTCCTTAGGAACAGTCGGTAGCGAAATGGGGTATCAAGTTATGCAGTGTAAGTTATGCAGTGGATGTGATCAGAGGAGCCAGCGACGCGCCCGGTATCGGTACACATTCCAGACCCGTCATTCTCCTACCTATTACTTCTTCTCTGCTGCTTCCTTTTCGGCGTCAGCAACGGCCTGACGGGCACGCTCGCCCTCGGCCAGGATGGCGTTGATCTGTTCGTCACGATCGGCGTCTTCCGAGCCTGCCGCTAGTGCAAGTTCACCGACCAGGACTTGGCGGGCCTTCGACAGCATGCGTTTTTCGCCCGCGGACAGCCCGCGATCCTGCTCGCGCCGCCAGAGGTCACGGACCACTTCAGCCACCTTATTGACGTCACCAGAGGCCAGCTTTTCCTGGTTAGCCTTGTACCGTCGTGACCAGTTGGTGGGCTCTTCCACATGGGGGGTACGCAACACCTCGAAGACCCGCTCTAGGCCATCCGCATCAACGACGTCCCGAACGCCAACCTCTTCTACGTTCTTGCGCGGGACGCGAACGACGAGATCGGATTGCTGGATATGAAGTACCAGGTACTCGGTGGGCTCTCCCTTAAGAGTGCGAGTTTCGATTTCGACGATTTGGGCTGCCCCGTGGTGGGGGTAGACGACGACGTCTCCGACGTTAAATTCCATGTGGTGTATTCCCCTTTCAACCGTCCCATTCTACCACGTGCCTGACCTGCGCTTTTAATACATCGGTAGACTTCTAGCGGAAAACGAAAAGGAGTGACGTCGCTACCCGGAGCAGGGCTGCTTGCTAGTGGGCCGGCTGAGAGCCGCGGGTAGACTTCTGCGTGGTGCGCTTCTGCGTACTCTTCTTCGTCGTGGCAGACGTAGACGGGGTGGTGGCGGTGTCCTCGTCGTTCTCCGCTACCGCAGTATCATCCTCGCCCGCGGGAACCACATTGAAGGTAGCTGGCTCACCCATCTGTGCATTCAGCAGAGTGTAGAGCTTATAAGCACCTGGACCAGCCGGGGCAGCCTGCGCCGAGCAGTTACCGTCGGCATTCTGGCGGGTGCCCTCCCAATTCACAGTGAAGCGGCGGGTCTCCCCCGGATCCAGTACCTCTTTGCGGTTCTCGGCGGAAGTGTAGCAGATCTCCGACTTCCACACCGGACGGTTCGCCTTCATGGTGTAGACCTCGTAACGCTGGTGGGCGGCACCCAATTCAGCCTTACACGCCTTCTTAGACGTGTTGGTGATCTTCATAATGAGCGGCAGGTTATTACCCTGCGCCACATTAGGACGACCCACCTGGGCCTCAATCTTGAGGGCACCCGCGGCACAATCAGGGGCGTTAGAGGGCTTCTCTGTCACCGTTGCGGTAGAGGACACCGTCACCGTCGAAGAACCAGCGGTAGACGAGTTTTTCTTTCCCCCCTTGTTGACGGCTGCCACGATACCCCACACGATGAGAGCTAGCACGACAACGATGACAGCAACCGCCACTATACGGCGACGCCGGTAAATCTCGGGCGGCAACTGACCTTGTTGATCGCGGTAATCGCGGTGTTCCATGCTCACACCTTCACGATAACCAAAATTGGGGGTGCCGGCTGCTCATTGCCGTCCCGTGTCTTAGACTGACCACGTGACGACCAGCTATCTCTCCACCCCCGCCGCCCACCAGCGTATCCTCAGCTGGTTCGCGGAAGCACGCCGCCCCTTTCCCTGGCGGGATCCCCACACCAGTGCCTGGGGAGTGCTGGTCTCGGAAGTCATGAGCCAACAAACCCCCATGACCCGCGTTGAGCCCATTTGGCGGGACTGGATGGAACGCTGGCCCCACCCCAGTGACCTGGGCAAAGAGCCTGTTGCGGAGGTCGTCCGCGCATGGGGAAAACTCGGCTACCCGCGTCGTGCCCTCCGCCTCCGGGAATGCGCCCAAGTGGTGGCAGCCAAGTATCAGGACACAGTGCCGCGAGACGTAAAGACACTACTCTCCCTTCCCGGGGTGGGCTCATATACCGCGCGCGCAGTGGCCTGTTTCGCTTACGGCGATAATGTGCCTGTCGTTGACACCAATGTGCGGCGCGTCGTCGCCCGGGTCGAGCACGGCAAACCAGACCAAGGGAAACCCCGCGAGAAAGCGGACCTGGCAGAAGTGGAGGCACTGCTGCCGGAAGACCCCACCACCGGAGCCCAGTTCTCGGCCGCGCTGATGGAATTCGGGGCGCTGGTGTGTACCGCGCGGGCGCCCCGCTGCGCGGAGTGTGTGCTGGCGGATGCCTGTGCCTGGGTGGCGGCCGGAAAGCCCGTGTGGGATGACGACACGCATGGCCGACGCCCTGCTCCACAAAAATTTACGGGCACTGACCGGCAGGTGCGGGGTCTGTTGCTGGATGTGGTGCGGGAGCAGCCCGGTGGGGTGGAGAAAACGGCGCTGGATGTGGTGTGGCCGGATGCGCTTCAACGCGAGCGGGCACTGCAGTCTCTGCTGACGGATGGGCTGATGGAGTGCTCCGCGGCGGGCCGCTATGGTCTGGCGGGAGAGCTAAGTTAGCTGCTGTAAGAACGCGCCCACGTGCCGGCGATAGAGTGCCGGTTCGACATCGTGAATAATATGCCCGGGAGTGGTGGCATACACCAAGGGAAGTGCCGGGCTGTTGCGCTGCTCCATCTGTTCCATCGTGCCGTCTTGCGTCACCCCATCCTGTGCTTTGAGGAGCAACGTGGGGCAGGCGACGGCGTTCCACTCCGCCCAGGTGGGGTGGTCTCCCCAGTAGTTGGCGATGGCGGTGTACACCTCCATGTAGCCATGCAGAGTCCACACAGTGGAGGCACGGCTAGACGAGAGGTGGCGGTCGAAACTCCGCCGGAAATAACGCCCCGCAACCTCACCGAACATCTCCCCGAAGGTATCCGCGTCGAATGTCACCGGCCACGAATTGTAGTAGTCGTCGTAAAGCACCGTGGACAGCCCGCGGAAATCTGGAGACATATCCTCCACTACAACCCCCGCCACCAGCTCTGGCCAGTGGGCTGCCGCACACCAAGCGTGGAGGCTCCCCATGGAGTGGCCGACCAGGACGACCCGCCGGGCTCCGCTGTGGGCGAGGACCTCGCGGATTGCCCGCCCCAGTTGTTGGGTAAAGAAGAGGGTAGAGACATCGGGGAGGGTGTCGAGGAAGATGCGGGGCTGACCGACGACGGCCTCCGCGGGGAGCTCCGGTGGGTAGGGGCCACCGGTGTGGTAGGGCTGGTCGTAAAGATAGACCTGCCCGAGACCGGCACGGTTGGCTGCCGCAGCGAACCAGTCCAGATGGTCGAGCCAGGTGCGGGCGCGGCCCATCAGCCCATGGATGAGGAGAAGGGGATAGGCGTCGGTGGAAGGTGCCACTGCCGGCTGGGCAGGAGCCTTCACCCCGACCGGGTGAAGACCATCGTTCTCCCCTGGACAATACTGGTAGAGCCGGTAGTGGGGGCTTAGTCCACCCGGTGCAGCAGCGAGACTATTGGGCGGCGAGAATCTCATCAACCAGACGCCCCAGATCGGAGACCGTCCACCCCGGATAGCCATGCAAGCACGCTGTCCACTCCGCAGGAATAGCGGAAGCGCCCCAGCATGCCCCCAAGAGGGCGCCGGCGATGCTCGCCACCGTATCCGTGTCATGGCCCAAGGCAACCGCCTTCCGCAGAGCCTTCTGGAAGTGTTCGCCACCCCTGCCCGGCGTCGTCGCAATGGCATGCCATGCGCACACCAGTGCATCCACAACCCAGCCGTTCGTCTCCACATGGGCGGATACATCGGATTGTTCTGCCGCCTGAAATTGCTTCACCCAGAAACGCTGCTCCTCGGTATCCGCGTAATTTTGCAGGTAGGCCGGTACGCCCTGTACCGTCCCCACGAGAATGGCGTGGCGAATGGCGTTCGTCCACATTCGGCAGGCCTGGCGGGCGCGCAGATCGTAGTGGGTCAAGTCAGAGATCACCCCCGCCGCCTCCACGGCCTCGCCACCTTTCCCCTCGCCCAGATACGGGAGTGCTACCGGGGCGGTCCGCATCAACGACCCATTGCCCCCTTTATGCGTGCCCGGCAGATGCTTGGAATCCCGCAATAGTGCCTCGGCAGTGCGGGCGCCACTCGCCCCCAACACCCGCTTCGTCTGCGCACCGATAGCCGGCGGATTACTCTCCGCCCACTCCTGGAAGCCTGTGGCGACACTATCCAGCGCGGTAGCGGAGAGCAGCTCATGGTAGGTAGCAGCCGCCTGCAAAATGACAGTGCTCATGGCGGTATCGTCCGTCCACTCGCCTTTGTCCCGCTGTAGGTGCGTTGCCCCGGCGCGCATCTCAATTTCGCCCTGGTGAGCGATCTCTGCGGCAGACAGGAATTCATAGGAGGCCCCCAGAGCGTCACCCACCGCAGCTCCCAGCACGGCGCCCAAAGCCCGATCGCGGATGGACTCGTCCAACATGTGAACCTCCCGAATAGACAACCTGTGCCGGAGAAAAGACAAGGGCAGCAGATCTGATGACGAAACAGCTGGCCCCATTCTACCCGACTGCCCGTTCCCCTCCCCGAGTAGGATGAAGCCATCCCCTCCGTCTAATTGTGAGGACAACACCTGTGACTATCGTTAACCACCACGGCGCCACCAGGCGCCGGGTTCTCCGCAGCACCGCCGCCGCCACCACCGCCCTCGCCCTCACCACCGGGCTCCTGGCGGGCACCGCGCAGGCCGGCCCCAGCCCCGTCTACAAGGTGCTCCCCACCACCCCCTGGTATGTCAATGACGTTGCGGGTATGCCTGCCCCCTTCCGCGGACCACGGAAGATCGACGTGTCGGCCCCGCATGCGAAAACCCTGCAAGTCCACAATCCCAACGCAGCACCCCCGGGAGCTGGCGATTGGAATTGCCATCCCAGCAAAGAGCACCCCAACCCTGTCATCCTCGTCCACGGCACAAGCGATCGCCCCGTGTACGCTTGGAATGCTCTCGCTCCACTTCTCAAAAACGCGGGCTATTGTATCTTCGCCCCCAGCTATGGCCTTGTCCCGGGCGGTAATGGGGACGGCGCCATGGACAAGGTCGAAAATTCCGCTCTGCAGCTAAAAGCCTGGGTGGAACTAGTGCTTGCCAAAACCCGTGCCGCGAAGGTCGATATTGTGGGTCACTCGCAGGGTGGCATGATGCCCTTCTTCTACATGAACTTCCTCGACGGGTATAAGAAGGTCAACCGTATGGTGGCCATCTCCCCCTCCCTGCGCGGCACCGACGCCTTCGGCCTTCTCAAGAACCAGGCTGCGACAGATCGGGTGACGGCTCTGGGCGGCGATCTCATTTCCCCTTCGCAGCAGGACCAGATGAAGGGCTCTGCGTTTCTCCGCAAGCTGCATTCGCGCCCGCTCACCCACCCAAGTGTGGACTACACCGTCATCACCACCCGTTATGACGATGTCGTCACCCCCTACACCTCCCAGTTCTTACCTCCTGCCAAGAATGTGAAAAACATTGTGGTCCAAGACCTCTGCTCCACCGACTTAACAGACCACCACGCCAATATCTTCGACCCCACCACCCTCAATACGGTCCTCCGTGCCCTCGACCACCGCTACCACGGCACCGTCCCCTGCGGTGTCTCCTTCCCCTACATTGGCGGCTACGTCCCATTCCCCCAACAAGGCACAGCCACTGCCACAACCACCCCCAAGCAGATTCTGCCCAAAGCTTTTTACGGACCACATCCGGTAGTGATGAACAAGCTCAAAGCACAGCAGGCTGGGCTGAAAGACAAAAACGCCACACCTGCCGGCGCCAACTACTTTGACCCCGCCCTCGCCGCCCGTCACCCGCGACCCATCATCCTTGTGCACGGCACCTACGAAAACTCCAGCTCCAGTTGGATTGCCCTGGCGCCCCTCCTCCGTAATGCCGGATTCAACGTTTTCACCTTCAACTACGGCCGGATGAGCGCGCAATCCACTGCAGGCGGCATCGGAGACATGCGCGACTCTGCCAAAGAACTTGCTGCCGAGGTGGACAAGGTCCGTGCTCTCACCGGCGCCCGCCAGGTAGACCTAGTTGGCCACTCACAGGGCGGCCTCATGCCACACTGGTACCTCACCAAACTAGGTGGGTGGAAATACGTCCACAACTTTGTCGCCCTAGCCCCCGCCAACAAGGGCACGTTCACCTCCGCCGCCGCCACGTTCGTCGGCATAGAGCGAGGCCCCGCCCTCAACCAAATGCTGCCCACCTCAGACTTTGTCAGAGAACTGTGGCGCAGTGGCACACCCACGCACCCGGCGGTGCACTACACCTCCATCGCCACCCTCTACGAGGATGCGGTGGTGCCGCAGTGGTCCAGTTACCTGCCGAAAGCCCCGAACGTCACGAATATCACGTTGCAGAGCAAATACCCGCTGGACTTCGCCGACCACTTCGCACTGCCCTACGACCCGTATGCGCTCTACGAGGTGGTGCATGCCCTCGACCCGCGCATAACGTGGGCAATGCCGCGCGGGGTGGTGCCGTTCTACCTTGGCGGGTTCATACCGCTTAGTTAAGACAGCAACACAATGGCCCCATCTGGCTCAGCATTGGGCGCACACACTGTGGTCAACAAACACTAGCCCCACGAGGGCCGACAGACACCAGCCAACAGACGAGAGGTCCCCGCTTCCTTTGGGAAGCGGGGACCTCTTCACGTACTGGCATGTCCCTACACTCAGCTGAGGAACTCCTCATCTTCCGATTCGGCGGCAGCAGCACCGCCCGCGGAAGTTGGTTCATCATTATGGGAGGCGAGGGGCACAATCTGCTCCGGCTCCGCCGCCGGCTCGGGGGTATTGGCACCAGCAGCGGCCCCATCACCAGCATCCACCACATCGCGGGGCGCCTCCGGCTTCACATCGGTGAAGGTGAAGAGGGCGTTGTCGTGGGAGCCTTCGCCGTCCCAGCCGTCGACGCCCACCTGGATGGTGTCGCCCGGCGCGAAGTCACCGAAGATGATCTTCTCGGACAGTTCGTCCTCCACATAGCGCTGAATGGTGCGGCGCAGCGGGCGGGCGCCCAGCACCGGGTCGAAACCACGCTTGGCCAGCAGGCGCTTGGCTAGCTCGGTGACCTCCAGGGTGAGATCCTGGTGGCGCAACTGCTTCTGCACGCTACCCAACATGAGGTCGACCATCTCCAGGATCTCGTCCTCGGTGAGCTGGCGGAAGACGATGACGTCATCGATACGGTTGAGGAACTCGGGGCGGAAGTGCTTCTTCATGCCCTCGCGCACCTTGTTCTGCATCCGCTGGTAATTGCCCTCGTTCGCATTGGAGGAATCCTGGAAGCCCATGCCGACCGGCTTGGAAATATCCTGGGTACCAATATTGGAGGTGAAGATGATGACGGTGTTGCGGAAGTCCACCTCGCGGCCCTGTCCGTCCGTCATGCGGCCCTCGTCGAGGACCTGCATGAGGGAGTCGTAGATACGCTGGTGGGCCTTTTCGATCTCGTCGAAGAGAACCACGGAGAACGGCTTGCGGCGCACCTTCTCGGTGAGCTGGCCACCCTCTTCGTAGCCCACGTATCCGGGCGAGGAACCGAAGAGGCGGGACACTTGATAGGCATCGTGGTATTCGCCCATATCCACCGTAATGAGGGCGTCGTCGTCACCAAAGAGGAACTCGGCCAACGCCTTCGACAGCTCAGTCTTACCCACACCGGAGGGGCCGGCGAAGATGAAGGTACCGGCAGGACGCTTCGGGTCCTTCAGGCCGGCACGAGTGCGACGGATGGCGCGGGACACGGCCTGTACTGCCTCATTCTGGCCAATGATGCGCTTGTGCAGCTCATCTTCCATGTGCAGTAGACGGTTGGATTCGGACTCGGTGAGTTTGGCGACGGGGATACCGGTCCAGTTGGCCAGCACCTCGGCAATGTTGTCGTCGTCCACGATCGCATCGGAGGCGGATTCACCGTCCCGCCACTGCTGCTCTCGCACCTTCCGTTCGGCAATGAGCTTCTTCTCGTCGTCGCGCAGCGCGGCGGCCTTCTCGAAGTCCTGGTTGTCGATGGCGGATTCTTTGCGACCGCGTACCTCGGCGATCTTGTCGTCGAACTCACGTAGGTCCGGCGGGGCGGTCATGCGCTTAATACGTAGGCGGGCACCGGCCTCGTCGATGAGGTCAATGGCCTTATCCGGCAGGTAGCGGTCGGTGATGTAGCGGGCGGACAAGTCCACGGCACTGGTGATAGCAGCATCAGTGATGGTGACCTTGTGGTGCTGCTCGTAGCGGTCGCGCAGGCCCTTGAGGATGTCGATGGCCATTTCCTGAATCGGCTCTGGCACCTGAATGGGCTGGAAGCGGCGCTCCAGGGCGGCGTCCTTCTCGATGTGCTTGTGGTACTCGTCCATGGTGGTGGCGCCAATGCACTGAATCTCGCCACGGGATAGGCGCGGCTTCAGAATGTTGGCGGCGTCAATGGAACCCTCGGCGGCACCCGCACCCACCAGGGTGTGGATTTCGTCAATGAAGATGATGATGTCACCGCGCTGGGTGATCTCCTTCAGCACCTTCTTCATGCGCTCTTCGAAGTCACCACGGTAGCGGGAGCCCGCCACCATGCTGGAGAGGTCAAGGCTATAGAGCTGCTTGTTGGCGAGGATGTCTGGCACGTCGTCGTGGGCGATAGCCAGTGCGAGACCTTCCACCACGGCAGTCTTACCAACACCCGGCTCGCCAATAAGGCAGGGGTTGTTCTTGGTGCGGCGGCACAGCACCTGCATGATGCGTTCGATTTCCTTCTCACGCCCAATGACGGGGTCAAGCTTGCCTTCGCGGGCAGCCGCCGTGAGGTTACGGCCGAACTGGTCGAGCACCAGGGACGTAGAGGGGGTGCCTCCGCGGCCACGGGACGGGGAGGAGGAGGGTACTGCGGCGGCAGCTGCCGGTTCCGGGGTTCCCTCCGGGGAGCTAGAGCCTCCCTGGTAGCCGTTGAGCAGCTGAATGACTTGCTGGCGCACGCGCGGCAGATCCGCACCGAGGTTGGTGAGCACCTGGGCGGCGACGCCCTCACCCTCGCGGATGAGGCCGAGCAGGATGTGCTCAGTCCCGATGTAATTGTGGCCCAGCTGCAGTGCCTCGCGGAGGGAATACTCCAGAACCTTCTTGGCGCGAGGGGTGAAAGGAATATGGCCGGAAGGGGCTTGCGTGCCCTGCCCGATGATCTCCTCGACCTGCTCGCGCACAGATTCGAGGGAGATGTCCATGGCCTCAAGGGCCTTGGCGGCAACGCCTTCGCCCTCATGGATAAGTCCTAGCAGGATGTGCTCAGTTCCGATGTAATTGTGGTTGAGCATGCGAGCCTCTTCTTGAGCCAGCACAACCACGCGGCGAGCGCGATCCGTAAACCGTTCGAACATTGGTCTCCCTACTTGTCTCTACATTCTCATTCTATAGAACGCGCGAGCAGGCTAAATTGTTGCATCCGCATCAGGGTGCTTTTTAAATGCTCACTCCACAGCCTACGGGGCTGAGAAATGCGTCACAAACCACCTTAGAAATTCCTGATCATACCTAGTTTTTGCGGCATACCACCTCGTCAATTCCACGAATTGAGACGCCTACGCTACTAGCGTAAAAGGCACGTACTGACACAAGGAGCGCGCCATGCCCGCACTGCACAAAGATCCTCTCATCCAAGAACTCGTCGATAGTTTCGCCGACTGGTTCCTGCCCGGAAAATGGCCCTACTCCGGAGAGATGACACGCGACCTGTGGCCCTACACCCACCTCTTCACCCCCATCCAGGTGAACTCCGTTTTTATCAAAAATCGCATCGTCATGGCCCCCATGGGCAACATCACCATGTGCGATGAATCCGGCCGGCCCAACGAACAGATGGTGGACTACCTCGTTGAGCGCGCAAAAGGCGGAGTGGGACTCATCACCACCGGCCTCATCCCCTTCACCTTCGGCGTCGACCCCTCTCTCATCGAACCCGGAGACCTCACCTACTTCCCCCGCATCGACAACTCCCGCACCAACTTCGCCGGGTGGCGCGACCTCGCCCAAGGAGTCCACGCCTACGGCTCCAAAGTGTTCATTCAGCTGACGGCAGGGCTCGGACGCGTCGGCAACCCCCAATGCCTCCTCAATGACCACAAACTGCCCGTCTCCGCCTCCTGGAACCCCAACTTCTACATGGGCACCGTCCCCTGCCGTCGCCTCACCAATCACGAAATAAGAAAGATGGTGAAACTGGGCGGGCAGGCCGCCGCCAACGCGCAAGAGTGTGGACTGGACGGCGTCTACCTCCACGGCCACGAAGGCTATCTGCTGGACCAGCTCACCAGCGGCGCCTGGAACCGCCGCAAACTCGGCCGATACCGCGATCCACAGCGCTTCGGGCTAGATCTCATCAAAGAAATTCGACGCAGAGTGGGGCCCAAGTACCCCATCATGTACCGCATCGACCTCTCCCATGCCCTCAACGAAACCTACGGGCAGACCATGTTCGAGACGGACATGAAAAAGTTTGTCAACGGCCGTACCGTGGAACAAACCCTCGACTACATGAAGAACCTGGTGAAAGCCGGCGTCGACATGTTCGACGTGGACCTGGGCTGCTACGACAACTGGTGGCTCGCCCACATGCCGAACGCCATGCCACCCGCCTGCTTCGCCGCCGTCTCCCGCTACGTTAAAGAGGCCTTCGCCCGCGACGGCGTACTCTCCAACGCGGGGATGCCCGTCCCCATTGTGGAAGTCGGAAAACTGAACTACCCCGACACCGCCGAACAAGTGCTGCGGGACGGCTCCGCCGACATGGTGATGCTCGGCCGCCCGCTGCTGGCCGACGCAGAATGGGCCAACAAAGCCTACCGGGGAGACGTCGACGACATCCGACCCTGCATCGGCTGCCAAGAAGGCTGCGTGCACGAGTTTGTGGCAGGTGGCCACCCGCTCTGTGCCGTCAACGCGCGCACCGCCTTCGAATACGACATGCCAAAGGACCCCATCCCCGCAGAACAGCCCAAGAACGTGTACGTGATTGGGGGTGGCCCCGCCGGCTGTCTCACCGCTATCACCGCTGCGAAACGCGGCCACCACGTCACTCTGGTAGAAAAAACCGACCAGCTGGGTGGCCAAATTGTGCCCGGTTGCCAACCCGCGATTAAGTTCGACATCCAGCTCTACCTGGACTGGCTGCGTCGCAAAGTCGCCGAGGCAGAACGCGACAACAACCTCACCGTAATCATGAACACCACTGCCACCAGCGAGTGGGTACTCGCCCAGCAGCCCGACTCCGTCGTGGTCGCTGTCGGTAGTAACCCCGTAACCCTGCCCATCCCCGGGCAGAACACCAACCGCACCATGCTGGCCACCGATCTTCTCGTCCACCCCGAAGAACTAGCGGGCGTGCAGCGCGTCATCGTGGTGGGTGGCGGCGATGTGGGCTGCGAAGTGGCCTACTGGCTACGCATGGAACATGCGAAAGAGGTGACGGTGATCGAGATGGAGCCGCGTTTTATGGGGCACACCGTCACCTCCAACCGGGGCATGCTCATCCACTATCTGGGCCGGGCAGGTGTACCGCTGCTCAACTGCACCAAGGCTGTGGAGATCACGCCCCGCGGGCTGCGGGTAGAGCGCAATCTGCACCCCTCCGTCCCCAATCCGTATGAGACATGGCATCCCATTCTGCCAGCTAACATCGAGAACCCACTCGCACCAAAAATCAAGGAGCAGAATGAGATTCAGGAACTTCCGGGAGACCTTATCGTCTTCGCCTCCGGCTTGGCAGCAGACCACCAGCTCTTCGCGGATCTCCAGCGCGCCCACCGCATTCCCGAAGTGAATGTCATCGCGGACGCAGTGAAACCCGGCCGCGTCATGGAAGCAGTACAGGCGGCGGAACGCCTGGGACGTGCCCTCTAATACAGCTGCCCGTAAAACGGCTGAGCATGGCTGCGGAAGCTACCGAGTCTACTTGGACTGCTGGGGCTTCACCATCGGATAGAGCACCGTCTCGCGGATACCCAGGCCGGTAAGTGCCATCAGCAGGCGGTCAATACCCATACCGGTACCACAGGCCGGGGGCATACCCTGCTCCATAGCCTCCAGGAAGTCCTCATCGAGCACCATGGCCTCGTCGTCACCGGCGGCGGCCAAACGCGCCTGATCCTCGAAACGCTGCCGCTGAATCACCGGGTCCACCAGCTCGGAGTAGGCGGTGGCCAGCTCGAAGCCGCGCACGTAGAGATCCCACTTCTCCGTCACACCCCGCTTGGAGCGGTGGTCGCGGGTCAGCGGGGAGGTTTCCACCGGGAAGTCCCGCACAAAAATGGGGCCCTCCAGCTGGTCCTCACAAAGGTTCTCCCAAATCTCTTCTACCAGCTTGCCGTGCAGCCAGCCAGCATCCTGGGGTACTTCTAGGCCGATGACGCTGGCAATGTCTTGCAGCTCCTCCACGGACGTATCCACCGTCACCTCCAGCCCGATCGTCTCCGGGAATTTGCGGTGCAGCGCCTCGTTAAGAGACGGGTACATCTCGATGGTCTTCCAGCTGTCGCCGCCAAAGTCGTACTCACTGCCATCTGCCAGGGTGACGGTGGTGGAGCCAAACACCTCCAGGGCAATCTCCTGGATCATTTCTCGCATCATCACAGCGGCATCGTCATAAGTGCCGTAGGCCTGGTAGGTCTCCAGCATGGCGAACTCGGGACTGTGCGAGGAGTCCACGCCCTCATTACGGAAGTTACGGTTGATCTCAAACACCCGGTCCAAACCGCCCACAATACAGCGCTTCAGATACAGTTCCGGAGCAATACGCAGGTAAAGGTCAATGTCCAGTGCATTGGAGTGGGTGACGAACGGGCGGGCGGCAGCACCACCATGCAGCGTCTGCAGCATCGGAGTCTCCACCTCCAGGAAGCCGCGACGCTCCAGTGCGTGCCGCAGCGCACGCACCACCTTAATACGCACGATGGCGTTCTTCCGGGCCTCTTCGCGCATGATGAGGTCGGTATACCGGTGACGAATCCGGGTGTCCTCACTCATCTCCTTGTGCGCCACCGGCAGCGGGCGCAGTGCCTTCGACGCCATCGCCCAATGAGTGGCCATCACAGAAAGCTCGCCACGTTTCGAGCGGCAGACACGACCCGTCACATAGACGAAATCGCCCAAGTCCACATCGGCCTTCCACGCGGCCAGTGCATCCTCCCCCACCTCAGACAGTGACAGCATCACCTGCAACTGGGCAGCCTCTCCCAGCGCAGTGGTGGCGGCGGTGTCGTTCGTGACACCTTCCTGCAGGCGGGCAAAGCACAGCTTGCCAGTATTGCGAACAAAGAGCACTCGACCCGCGATCGTGACGATATCAGTGGACTCGTCACCATTACCGAGGGTGTCATAGTCAGTATTGTCGATGATCTCGCGCAGCGTGTGGGTCCGCGGCACCACTACTGGGTAGGGGTGGCGGTCCTCATGACCCTGGGCGGCCTCTTCCAACAAACGCAGCCGCTTGTCCTTGCGGATGCGGACTTGTTCGGGGGACTTGTCGTCATCGGAAGCGGAGGAGGCTGCAGCAGCGGCGGTTGCGCCCTGCGAGGTTTTCTTGAGATCAGTCACGTTCTCTAGAATAGTGCCTTTTTGCAGCTAGACGAATCTGGAGATGCTGCGGTGGTTACCGCCTGTATAACCTGTACAAAAGCTTAGGCAATTCCTGTTAATAGGGTTATAGAAAGATGGTGCTCATACGGTAGACATAAGGGGTGACTACTTCCGAATGTGATAAGAATGCTGCCGTGGATTCCACCGCAGCCGAAATGAAAGGTGAGCCCAAGTCCCGGCTCCCACGCTGGCTGCGGGCACCCCAGCCCAAGCAGCTGCTACCCAAGGAAGAAATCGATAAACTCTACCCGCGCCTGCGCTTCCAAGTGTTCATCGGTATCTTCATTGGCTACGCCTCCTTCTATCTGATCCGCAACAACGTCAGCCTCGTCTCCAACATTCTGTACGAGAATGGCCTCTCCAAGACCGATATCGGCATTATCGCCAACTGCCTCCTCGTGGCCTACGGTCTTTCCAAGTTCTTCGCCGCCACCATCAGTGACCGCGCGAACGCTCGCTACTTCATGCCGCTCGGCCTCATCCTGTCGGGCCTCACCAACGTTCTCATCAGCCTCTCCGCTGGTGCCACCATCTCGGTGAGTATCTTCGCCATTCTCATGACAGTGAACGGCATCTTCCAGGGCATGGGCTGGCCGCCTTCCGGCCGCGTCATGGTCCACTGGTTCTCCACCTCCGAGCGTGGTGGAAAGATGGCAATTTGGAATGTAGCCCACAACGTTGGTGGCGCCCTCTCCGGTGTGCTTGTAGCCTTCGCCCTCGACCACTTCGGTCATAACAACTGGGCATCCGCCTTCTGGTTCCCCGCCGTCATCTGCTTTGTGCTCGCCATCATCACCTTCTTCCTGGTGCGCGACAACCCGCAGTCAATGGGCCTCCCCTCCATTGAGGAGTACCACAACGACCCCGCCCCGGTGGAGATCGACGAGACTGACCGTTCCGAGTCCACCTGGCAAACGATCCGCCGCCACATCCTTCGCAACCCCACCATGGTGTTCCTGGCGCTAGCGAACGTTTTCGTCTACACACTCCGCTACGGCATCGTCTCCTGGGCGCCGCTCTACCTCGTGCAAGTGCGCGGCGGCTCCGTGGGTGAAGGCATCGCCGGCTTCTCCATCTTCGAGATCGCTGGCATCGTGGGCACCCTGATCTGTGGTTGGGTCTCCGACCGCGTCTTCAAGGGTCACCGCTCCATCACTGGCATTGTCTTCATGGCCGGCGTTATCCTCGCTGTCCTGTTGTACTGGCTGCCCCCCACCGACACCCCAATGTGGGTCTCCTGGACCGCCCTGGCTCTCGCCGGCGGCCTCATCTACGGCCCCGTCATGCTGATTGGTCTGCAGGCACTGGATCTTTCCCCCACTCACATTGCCGGCACCGCCGCAGGCTTCACCGGCCTCTTCGGCTACGTGCTGGGTGCTACCATGGCCTCCACCGGTGTTGGCGCCATCGCCCAGCACCTCGGCTGGCACGCCGCCTTCGTGTTCCTGGTGGTTTGTGCAGTGCTGTCCATTGTCCTGTTGGCGCTGGTGCACCGTAAGGAGAAGGTCATTCTGGCTAACTCCCATGCCAAGCGTGACGCGGCCCGTGCCGCCAAGCTCGAGGCTGCTACCGAAGACCTCGGCACCCCGCCGAGCAACCTGTAACACTACAGAACTGAGCACCTGCTCAGACCGTCAAACACCACACTAAAGGCGGCCTGCCCCACCCTTGCTGATGGCAGGCCGCTTTTAGTGTTAGTGACGACTATCGGAGCAGCCCCAAACTCCGCAGCAGGAACGTAAAACCACCGTGGTGGTACAGGTCATCCTCCCAGAACGCCCAGTTGTGGGCCCCTTTGTTTGCAATACGGAAAGTGAAGTTCTTCCGGTTCGGCGCAAACGCCACCATCTTCTGGAAGTCCTCTGTATCCACGTGCGAGGCTACCTCGGCGACCACTGCGAAAGGTGGTGGCTCCACCCCCGTCAGAGACGTGCCATTACCGCACGACGCACGCACGGGCATGGTGTACCTCGTGATGTTAAGAGACGGGTCGTGCGCCCTCCACTGGCCAGTGGGCCAGGGACCCCACATGCGGCGCGGCTGGTAGCCCACCATCTGGCTGCCAACCGCCAGCACCCCCGCCCGCAAAGGCCGCGACAAGGTATAGAAGCCACTCATGGCATTCACCGCGGTGTAGCGCTGCGGGAACCGCTGGGCAAGGTTCAAAATTCCCACCGACCCCATCGACAGCCCTACCAGTGCCGTCGACTTACGCCGGTTTGGAACCTGGAAGTTCCACTCCAGGTAGGCGGGTAGTTCTCGCACCAGGAAGGTCTCCCAGCGGAGGTTCTTTCCGCTATCCATCGGTGCCACATAATCCGTGTAGTAGGTTCCCGCCGCATAATCCCCCGAGATCGGGGCAACCAAGGTGACGTCGTAGTTCACCAAGCGGGCCTGCATATTGCCGGCGAAAACAAAGCCATTGTGTTTGTTATTGTCATTCAGCCCATCCAACGCCATGATGATGCGCGGGTTACCGGCCGTCTTGGCGGGAAGAATCTCCACCGGGATCGACTGTTTCATCGCCCGCGAATACACCTGGCAGTGCTGCAGGCCACGGCCGAACACATCCCAACGGCAGCCGGGGCGGAGGTAGCTGCGGTGAGCGGTGTACTGGTTCCCCACCAACGGCACCCCCACGGGCACTTTCGGGTAGGGTTCGTTCACTGAGCCATTCGGCTCATGCTCCACTGCAGTAGCAGACGGCACTGCAGAGGGGATAAGGACACCAGAGGCGAGCAACAGTGCTGCTAGTGTGCCGCTCAGCAGCCGGGGAGAAGGCGTCGTCATTGTCGTTACTCCTGTGAGTCGTTACTCCTGTGAAGTGGCGAGTAAGAGACCAATATTGTCATGACAGAAGGTACCATCCGCCAGATAGGCAGACACCAGCAGCCGGGCGTCCCCTTCGGCGGGAGCCGGGCCAAGATCGTAGTCCGTGAGCGCCACCTGCGGATGAGACAACCCAGGTTCGGCCGCCAACACGGCTTCAGCCGCTGCCAGCACGCCGGCTGTCCCCTCCCGCACCGCATGAGCGCCAGCCACTAGTGCGGCAGAGAGGGCCAGGGCCGGGGCCATCCGCGGGTCTTTATTCTCGCGGCTGATCGCCATGCCGTTGCTGTCGCGCAGCGTATTGACACCGGTGACGGCGGTGGGGAGGGAGAGGTCTTTGACAAGATGGCGGAGGGTGACCAGCTGGTAGAAGTCCCGCTCCCCCACAAACATGCGAGCTGGCCGCAGCAAGGAGAGGAGCGCTGCGTGCACAGTGAGGGACTCCGCCAGCCCGGGTGGGGCGGGTACTGTCACCGTCGGATCCTGGGGGGTGACGAGAGTGCGGAGGCCGTGTGGAAAGAGGGCTTCCCAGGCAGGAGCAAAGAAGAGGGGTGCCGGGCAGCCAGGAAGATTCTGCAGCACCTCTCCATCGTGCTCGATCTGGCCCAAGTGGCTGTTGTCCGAGCATACGGAGGTGACGACGAGGATGCTTCCGGGGACGCGGGCAGCCGTATCAATGATGCCGATATGCCCGCGGTGTAGTCCTCCACGGGTGGGGACGAGGATGAGCTGACGGCTGGTGGCGTGGAGCGCCCGGGCCACCTGGGCAATGGTGTCGGGGCTGGTGTGGCGGGTGACGGAGCCTGGGTGGTATCCGGGGTTAGAGCGCATCTACTTGTTCTGCTCCAGTCGTTTCATAATATCTGCCAAGCTGAGGCCCGAGGTGTGCGACCCCTGCTCTTCGGTGGCACGGCGGCCACCGCCAGCAGTGGGGGCGGAATGCCCGGACGTACGCGTCCCCTGCCCGGCGGAGGTGTGCCCGGCAGAACTCTGTGCGCCGGTGTTGCTGGTGGCACTGGTTTGCTTCGCGGCGAAGGGATCCACCGTCAAAGCAGACCAGTCGATATCTGGAGCTTCCGGGGCTTCGAATTGGGTGGAGAAGTCCGGCCACCCATCGCGCTTCCGGCGGGCGGGCTGAGCCGATTCAGTTGCTGGGGCGGCAGCGGCTGGAGTGGCGGCGTCGGCAGCGCGGCGACCAGAGGCAGCCCGGCTGGACGTGAGACCAGTGGAGGCTGCGCCACTCTCCGCCGCATGGCTACTACGCGTTGTGGGAGGCGTATAGGAGGCGTTGCCGGCCAACCGGCGGGGGGTGTGGGAGTCACTGCTGTGGGAGCTGTGGGAGCCGGTGCCCGTAGAGGCAGCAGCGGCAGCTGCGCCACCAGTAGCACCCAGCCCGAAGCTGGGGAAGACAGCATTTGAGGAGGATTCCTCGGCTGCCCGGCGCGCCCGGCGCGGGGTGTATTCGGTAGTGCTGGTATTCGCATCCCGAGAGCTGGCCGCAGCATGGGAGGAAGCGGCAGTATGGGAGGAGCCACCACTGGGGTATGAGGCGGCAGTGCCACTAGCCCGGAAGGCCTGCTCGGCACGCTCCCGGTAGAGGGCCTGACGGCGTTCTTCCTCCGCCTGGCGGGCAGCCAATGCACGCTGCTCTTCCTCCGCCCGGCGGGCAGCCTCGGCAGCTTGGGCACGACGAGCGGCCGCCGCCTTTTCCACGGCGGCACGTTCTGCCGCCTGCTTGGCCTCTTCGGCTTGGCGGGCAGCGGCGAGGCGCTCCTCTTCCTGTCGGCGACGCAGTTCCGCAGCCTGGCGGGCTTCCTCGGCCTTACGGGCCTCTTCCGCCCGACGCTTCTCGGCTGCCAGGCGGGCTTCCTCTGCGCGGCGGGCCTCGGCGGCCTTCTGCTCCTCGGCGGCTTTCCGCTCGGCTTCCCGCCGCCGTTCTTCCGCATCCCGGCGAGCAACCTCGGCCTGTTCCGCCTTACGGGCTTCCTCTGCGCGGCGGGCTTCGGACGCAATGCGGGCTTCTTCCTCCTGGCGGAGTTGCTCAACGCGGCGTTCTTCCGCCGCAGCACGGGCAGCTGCGGCGGCAGCCTGGCTATCCCGCTGCTGCTCGCGGACCATGGCAGAGCTGGCGGCGGGGTCGGTGGCGGCTTCGCGCGTTTCGGACACTACCTGGGCATCGTGAACGACCTCGGCTTCCGTCACCCCATCGTCGCGGTACCCGCGGTCGTTGTAGTCCCCGTATTCAAAGTCGGCGTCATAGCCGTAGTCCGGGTAGTCGTAGTAGCCGTCGAAGTAGTAGCCCTCTTGGCCGTCCCCAATGGCCAGTTGGTCTTCAAAGTCGGGGCCGAAGAGCTGCGCCAGAGAGATGCGGAGTGCCGTGAGTTCCTGACGGAGTTGCTCGAGTTCTTCCCGCGCGGACTCTTCACTTTCTGCGCGACGCTTCTTCTCCAGCTCATCGTGTTTGTCCAGTTCACGCTGTAGCGCCCGCTGATAGTCCTCGGCGAGAAGACCGTTGCGGGAGGTGAACTGGTTAGCGCGACGCTGGTAGTACATGATGAGAAAGGCACCCAACACGGCTGCCCACAGGGCAACGCCGATAGCGACCCGCAGCCACACGCTAGAGTCCGTCACCAGCATGACGATGGTGGCGAAGGCAGCCAAAACGACCAACACGATGAGGGCCACAGTGGGCCACGTGTTGTGAGCTTGCGGGAGGCGGTTCGCACGGCCGCCGTTACGCTCTTCTGGGTCTGCTGATATGGGTGCACTCATACCGTCGAGGATACCGGTTTTTGGAAAGGAACTGGAGCATGGCCGGTACCTAGCCGGCGGATTACCAAAGAAGTTTCTCTCCCCCGGGAGTGTCCTTAGGTGCGCGCTTCCGCCGCATCCTTTTCGATCTTATCTGGTGGGACCTGGCAGGCCCTCTCCAGCGCCAACCCTGCTACCGCCAGCAGGAAACCTGCCACTGTGAACACGATGACACCGGGCGAATCTGCCTGCGCCGCCGCCAAAATATGGACCCGCGGCCACACGTAGATACCGGAACCGACGCCCACGCCGAAAAAGATCGCACCGGCAAATGCAGACGACCGTCCCAATACAAATGCCCGGGCAGCCCGCACCGGGTGGAGTTGGTGGCGGTCCTGGCCCACCCGGTTTCGATCAATGGCCCGGCGAATGTAGATCGCCAGAGCGCCGTCCACAATAGCGAGGAGCATGACGGGGATACTGACCCAAACGGTGAAGTCTGCCAAGTTGGAGTAGAAGGTGGAGACCATCAGCCAGGCGCAGAAGGCGGCCACGGCAGCCCACACGAGGAGGGAACTGACCGCGGTGAGATGCAGTTTGTTGTCCGGCTTCCCCGCTTCCTTCTGGGGGGAATCTGGCTGAGAGTGGTGCTCCATTACAGCGCTCCTTCGGGGGTGAGATGAAGGGTGGCGTCGCGTTGAATGCTAGTCGCCGCCGCCGGATCGCGTGCCAACAATGCGGCGAGAGCCCGCCGGAATTCTCTCGTCAGAGGCAAATCTGGGTGGTGGGCGGAGAGCATTTCTAGCGCTGGCACCAGCACAAAACTGCGTTCGGTGGCGTGCGGATGTGGGAGCAGCAGGTGTGGGTCCGTGGAAACAATGGGGGTGCTGGCGACGTCATCTTGCCAGCAGGCGATGATGTCAACATCGAGAGTGCGAGGACCCCAGTGATGGTCACGGGTACGGCCAGCCGCGTGTTCGGCAGCCTGAGCGCGGGCGAGCCAATCCTCGGCGGTGGCAGTGGGGTCGCGTACCAGCAAAGCAGTGTTGAGAAATTCTGGCTGGTCGGTAACACCCCAGGGGGCGGTGTGGTAGATACTGGCGTGGGCGTAGGCCCACGATGCGAAGCTACGGGCGGCATCCTGTAGTTGCGCGAGGGGGTCGCCAATATTGGCGCCGAGGGAGAGCAGCGCAGTGGTCATCGGCGGGGGCGCTCCTGGTTGAGATCGGCACGAGTACGGCGGATGGTGACGGTGACGTCCTGGAAGGGCACCGGAATGGGCGCCTCCGGCTTATGCACGGTGACCTCCACTTGCTGCATCAGGGGGTAGTCGTGGAGGAGACGGTGGGCGATCTGCTGGGCGAGTGTTTCCACCAGATCGCGGCTGGGACCCGTCACCTCCTGGTGGACGGCCGCAGCGACCTCCGCATAGTTGATGGTGTGGGTGAGATTGTCGGTGGCTCCTGCCTGCCGGGTATTGAGCCAAAACGAGACATCGACGGAAAACAGCTGCCCTGCTTTCTTTTCAAAATCTTCCACACCGTGATAGCCGTGCGCAGAGAGACCCGTCAGACTAATGCGGTCGAGCACCTCAGCGGTTTCTGAAAAAGAGCTACCGATTCCTGCCATCGTCTACTGCTCCCTGCCAAAAGGATTGTGGCCCAACTGCCATGCCCGTTGCACCACGAGTGCCTGCACAGTACTGGGGACGTCATGGACTCGCACACACCACACCCCGTTGTAGCCGCAGATCGCTGAAACGACCGCAGTAGCCAGATCCCGCTCCACGGGTTCCGGTGGGGTGGCGGGGGTATAGCGAGGGTCGGCATGCGCCAACAACTCCCCCAGGAACCGTTTCCTGCTCGCCCCTACCAGCACCGGGAAACCACTGTTGACAAAGTAAGGCAGGCCGCGCAACAGTTCCCAGTCCTGATTGCGGGTTTTGGCGAACCCCAGCCCCGGATCGAGCACAATATTGCGCTCCTCCACCCCCACGGCAAGCGCCCGCTCCACCAGCACCTGCAAATCGCCCACAACCTTGCCAATAATGTCCGAGTCGCTATAGCTGGCGCCGGCCGCATCGCCAAAGGTGTCGGTCTGCCAGTGCATCACACAGTAGGGCAGATGTGCGTCGGCCATCACGCGCCGCATATCCGGGTCAGCCTCCCCACCGGAAACATCGTTAATAAGATCGGCCCCCGCATCCACTGCAGCGGCGGCAACGCTGGCTCGCATGGTGTCGACGGAGACCGTCACTCCCTCCGCATGGAGTGCGGTGACGACGGGGACGACACGGGCTGCCTCTTCTTCGGCGGTAACGCGGGTGGCACCGGGGCGGGTGGATTCGCCACCAATATCAATGATGTGGGCGCCTTGGGCAACCATCTCGCGGGCATGAGCGAGGGCAGTGTCCAGGGTGTTCCAGCGGCCACCGTCGGAGAAGGAATCCGGGGTGATGTTGAGGATACCCATCACCTGGCAGGGGGTACTACCGAAGTCACTGCCCTCCCCCAAGGTGGGGAGGGTAAGGCGAGTGGTGGAGTGGGGCATAGGGGTACTCCTCCTTGAGACGATTAGCGACGCGGGTCACGGATGAGGGCAAGCGCTTCGGCGCGAGAAGTTGCGTTGGTGCGCAGGCTGCCCCGCACCGCGCTGGTGGTAGTGATAGAACCGGGTTTGCGGATCCCCCGCATTGCCATGCACAAGTGCTCGCATTCGATGACAACGACGGCGCCGCGGGCATCCAGGCGCTCCATGATGGCATCGGCGACCTGCCCGGTAAGACGCTCCTGTACTTGGGGGCGTTTCGCGTAGAGGTCGACCAGGCGGGCCAGTTTGGAAAGCCCAGTAATACGGCCAGTTTTCTTATTGGGTAGGTAGCCGATGTGGGCGACGCCGTGGAAGGGCAGCAGGTGGTGCTCGCACATGCTATAGACCGGAATGTCGCGGACGAGGACGAGTTCGTCGTAGCCTTCGGCGAAGGAAGTGGCGAGGACGTCTGCGGGTTCACAGTGGAGGCCGCCGAAGATTTCGGTGTAGGCGCGGGCAACCCGGTTGGGGGTGTCGCGGAGTCCTTCCCGGTCGGGGTCTTCGCCAATGCCGATGAGCAGTTCGCGGATGGCGTGTTCTACCCGCTCGGCGTCGTATTCTCCATAGCTCATGATGGTGTCGATTCTTGTGCTGTGAGGGGTCAGTTGGGCACTGCGTCGAGGCGAGTGCCGCCGTGGAGGTTAACGCACCCCGGGCGGAGGCTAGTGCCGGCGCTGTCCGGGGCGCCAGCCGCCGAAGAGGCCACCCAGGCCGTTACGGCCACTGCTTCCGTCACCCCGCCCGTTGCCGGTGCCATTGTTCTGTCCGGTGCCGCTGGTGGAGCCGCCCGAACTGCCGGCCTGGTTGTCCCCCACACCATCCCCACGCTTGCTGCCGGAGCGGGGGCCGTGTGGGATCGGGCGGAATACCGGCTTGGGGCGGCCCGGCTGGGCGGGCTTATCCGGACTCGGGTAGTGGACGATATCGTCTTCGCTGATTTCCGGAAGGGTGGGTTTTTCCATCTTTGGGGGCCACTCTTCTCCCCGCTCCTTAGCCAGTTCGCCCGGGGTCTTCACCGGTGGCAGGCTGGACGGAGTGCGCTCACCGAAGTCATCGAACTCGGTGATACGCGGGCGGGTATCGATACTCCCCAGGATCTCCTCTAGTTCAGGACGGCGGAGGGTTTCCTTCTCCAGGAGGGCGAAGGCCAGTGTGTCCAGCAGGTGCCGGTACTGCGAGAGGGTAGCCCAGGCCTCAGTGTGGCAGGCATCAATGATGCGGTGCACTTCTTCGTCGATGTCGCGGGCGACTTCGTGCGAGTAGGTGGATTTGGTGCCGAGGGTACGACCCAGGAACGGGTCGCCTTCCTCTTCGCCATATTTGACGGGTCCGAGTTTGGCGCTCATACCCCATTCGCTCACCATGGCACGGGCGATCTTAGTGGCCTGCTCAATGTCGTTGGAGGCTCCGGTGGTGGGTTCTGCGAACACCAGCTCTTCGGCGGTGCGGCCGCCCATAGCGAAAACGATCTGGCTGAGCAGTTGGGTGCGGGTGCGCAGGCCGGAGTCATCCTCGCCAGCCACCATGGAGTAGCCGCCGGTGCGGCCACGCGGCAGGATGGTGACCTTGTAGACGGGGTCCATTTGCGGCATTGCCCAGGCGCAGATGGTGTGGCCTGCCTCGTGGTAAGCCGTCACCTTCTTCTCCTTTTCGGAGATGATGCGGCCGGTACGGCGCGGGCCGCCGATCACCCGGTCGGTGGCCTCTTCGAGGTTATCGGGGGTGATGGCTTTCTGGTTTTGGCGGGCTGTCAGCAGTGCTGCCTCGTTGAGGACGTTGGCCAGGTCTGCGCCGGAGAAACCGACGGTGCGCTTAGCCAATGCGTCGAGGTCGCAGTCCTTGGTGAAGGGCTTGCCTTTGGCGTGCACCTTAAGGATGGCTTGGCGCCCCTTAAGGTCGGGGTTGGTGACGGGGATCTGCCGGTCGAAGCGGCCGGGGCGCAGTAGGGCGGGGTCGAGGACGTCGACGCGGTTGGTGGCGGCGATAAGGATGACGCCTTGGCGGTCGTCAAAGCCGTCCATCTCGACCAGAAGCTGGTTGAGAGTTTGTTCGCGTTCGTCGTGGCCACCGCCAATGCCGGCGCCACGCTGGCGGCCCACTGCGTCGATCTCGTCAATGAAGATGATGCAGGGGTTGTTCTTCTTCGCTTGGTCGAAGAGGTCACGGACGCGGGAGGCTCCCACACCGGCAAACATTTCGACGAAGTCGGAGCCGGAGATGGAGAAGAAGGGCACGCCGGCTTCCCCTGCGACGGCGCGTGCCAGCAGGGTTTTACCGGTGCCAGGCGGGCCGTAGAGAAGCACGCCGCGGGGGATCTTGGCACCGAGTTTCTCGTACCGGTCCGGGTGCTGGAGAAAGTCTTTGATCTCGTTGAGTTCTTCCACAGCTTCGTCTTCGCCAGCCACATCGTTGAACGTGGTGGTGGGGCGGTCTTTGTTGACGCCGCTGGCGGTAGATTTACCGAAGCCCATGGGGCCGTTCTTCTGCATGCGCCCGAAGAACCACACCATGAGGAGGATAAGGAGCAGAGTGGGGCCTAGGTAGATGAGGGCTTGGGTGAACCAGCTGGACTGGTGGACCTCGGTGGTGAAGGCGTCTACCTTGGAGCTTTCCAGGAGGGTGAAGATGTCATCGGCGGAGGCAGCCGGGAACTGCGCGGTGAGGGCTTTTGCCTCGACCTTCTTCGCCTTCTTATCTCCCGTAGGGGTGCCGGGTTGGCTGGGGGGCGCGAAGAGGCTCTGTTTCTGGGGAGCGGCGGGCTCGACCTTCACCTTCTTTTTGAGGGTGAGTTTGAGAACCTGCTCACGGTCTTCCAGCACCGCCTTTTGTACGTTGCCCTCTTTGATTTGCTGGAGGGCAACGGAGGTGTTGACGGACTGGTAGTCGACGGAGTTGTTGGCTCCGAAGAACGACAGGCCGACAAACAGCAGCACGATAAAGGCAATGATGCCGATGTTGCGGAATAGCTTCTTACGATCCATGCACATGCGGGCCGTGGGGAATGGCCCATCCCTTCTCTATTATGTCTACGTACACACTACCGGTTAGACGCTAACGATGCAGGCGAGAGCGCTCTTCGCGAACGTCTGGGGGAGGAAAGCAAGGGGTGCGGGGAGCCAGCTGCTACTGGAATACTTCGGGCTTCAGCTTGGCGACGAAGGGGAGGGAACGGAACTGTTCATTGAAGTCGAGGCCGTAGCCCACCACGAACTCGTCAGCGATGTCGAATCCCACGTCGGCGCACTCCACATTGATGCTTTGGCGTGCTTCCGGCTTGCGTAGGAGGGTGACGACCTCAAGCGAGCGGGGGTTACGGGAGGAAAGATTGCGGATCAACCAGGAGAGGGTGAGACCGGAGTCAAGGATGTCTTCGACGATGACGACGTCGCGGCCAGTGATGTCACGTTCAAGATCCTTGAGGATGCGCACTACGCCGGAGGAGCTGGTGCCAGCTCCGTAGGAGGAGACGGCCATGAATTCCATCTGACTGGGGATGGGGAGGGCGCGGGAGAAGTCGGTGAGGAACATGACGGCGCCTTTAAGGACGCAGATGAGGATGAGGTCTTCGGGGTCGTTGGCATGCCGGGCGGCTGTTGCTTCGGCGAGCTCCTTCACACGCTGGGCGAGAGTTTCTTCGTCAATGAGAATCTCTTCGATCGCATCTGCATAATAGGAGGCTGCTGATTCCGGCACAGTACTCATCGGTGTCCTCTGACGTGGCTGATCCGTTGGTGTGGGCGGGCCGCACGAGGTGCGTCCTTCTCCTTCGAGGATAGTTTCTTGGGGGGCAAATCACCTAAAAATGTGCGATGGGGTGCGGAGCGTGAGGGTGCTCGCAGCAGTGTCCTCCGCTGGTGGGCACTTGCAGGCTCAGCTGCTGGTGGTGGCGTCGCACGGTGGCACCTCCGGGGAGGGTGACGGGCCCTTGGCCATGCCAATCAGTGAGAAGCCGGGCGATGTCGGTGAGGTGCGAATAGCCCACCTGGGTTTGTCCGCTTCGGTGTAGCCAGAGGCGGAGTATCCGCCGGAGGGTGGGGTCGGGCAGGTCACACAGCTCAGTGACGGGCAGACGCGGGAGCTCAGGCATGCGAATGCTGCCGGATTCAGGCAGGGGCTGGCCGGTTGATTCAGGCGTGGGCTGTTCTGCAGCGAGGCGGTCGAGGAAGGTAGCTGCCTGTGCATCCAGCTGTATCGTGTCCTCCCGCACCAGCTGGGCGGTGCGAGCTAGCCCAGGTACCACGTCCCCTCCTCTGATGTCGCGCAGCAGCGGCAGCAGTTCGTGGCGCACTCGCACGCGGGTGAAGGCGGGGTCGCTGTTCTGCGGGTCCTCCCACACGTCTATAGAGTGTTCGGCGCAGGCTGCCTGGGTGTCGGTGCGGCGCAGACTGAGCAGCGGGCGTCCCCACGGTTCGTCCCAGGGCAGCATGCCGGCGATGGCTCGTGGGCCGGAGCCGCGGAGCAGGCCCAAAAGTAGGGTTTCTGCTTGGTCATCCTGGGTATGTCCCAGCAGTACGGGCTGTCCGGCGCGCAGCATGTCGAGGGCGGCGTAGCGGGCTTCACGGGCGGCGGCTTCCATCCCTACGCTTTCTTCATCGGTGACGATGATGGGGATGACGAGGGCGTCGGCGCAGCCGAGTTGGCGGGCTTGGTCGGCTGCGTGGTGGGCCACCTGGGTGGACCCCTTCTGCAGCTGGTGGTCGACGATGAGTGCCGTCACCTGTGCACCTGTGCGGATTGCCCCGGCGGTGAGGGCGAGCGAATCCGCCCCACCGGAAAGTGCGACGCAGATCCGACCGGGTCGTCCGTAGGCATCCCACCATGTGCGGACAGCTGTGGTGACTGCCCACATGTGGGGGTCACCAGTGCCGCCGAAGGTGTCGGCGTGGGGTAGCGGGTGGGTGGAGTTAGACATGGTTAGCAGCCTGTGCGGTAGAGAGCGGCGGCCAGGTTATCGACCAGGCTGGTGGCGGGCCAGTAGGCGGTGTTGTTGACGAGGAAGGCGAAGTAGTAGGGGGTGTTTGTACGGGCGCTGTAGACAATTCCTGCCAAGGTGCTGACGTTGTTGAGGGAGCCAGTTTTGGCGCGGATGTGGCCGCGGGCGGCGGCGTTCTGCCCGCCGAAGCGGTAGCGGAGGGTACCGCTCTGCCCTGCAACTGGCAGGTTGGCCGCGATGATGTCCGTTACCTGTGCTTTGTCCACACGCGTGTGGGGTCGCAGGGTTTCAGCCACAGTACTGGCGGTCAGCCGGTCGTAGGTGGAGAGACCGGAGGTGTCGTGCAGGACTGCACCGGTGGTGGGGATACCGTTGGCTGCCACGGCGGCGAGGACGGCGGAGGCTGCACCCTGGAAGCTGGCGGGTTTCGCTCTCGCTTTTGCCACTTCCCGGCCGATTGACTCTGCCAGCACATTGTCGGAGTACAGCAGCATGTCGTGCACACGGTCGGTGAGGGGGGCGGAATAGACCTTGCCGAGGGGCAAGAGGGCCAGCGGGGTACTGTCCGCTACTTCTACCGTGAGGCCTCTGACGTTGAGGTATTGGGCCAGAGTGGCGCCCAGTTGGAGGGAGGGGGTGGCGGTACGGGAGTTGTACCAGCCGGTGTCGTAGATGCGCGCGCCGTCCAGCATGGCGGGAGCCATGGGGGCGATGCTGCCACCGCCAATATCCCAGCGGTCCCACCCGTAGGCCATGGTGGGGCCAGTGTAGTAGGAGGTGTCGACGATGAGCCGCTTGGGTTTGATGGGCAGCAGCTTTACTTTGTCGGAGACCTGCCGGGCTAGGTCGGAGAGGCGGGCGGCGTTGCGGTAGAGGGTTGGGCCGGTGGCGCGCCGGGAGAGGGTGACGTCGCCAGTTCCACGTACCACCAGGCTGCCATCAATGGCGAGGTAGACGCCGGTTTCTTGACGCCGGTTGGGGCTGAGGGCGTGAAGGGCTGCGGATGCAGTGAGGAGTTTGGTAACGGAGGCGGGGGCGAGGGGGCGGTTGGCGCCGCTCTGCCACAGCTCGATGCTGCTGGAGACCATACCTCCGAAGGAGGTGATGCCACTGGTCTGCAGGGTCGAGGTGAGGGCTTTCCGCATGGTGACGGCGCAGAGGCCGGCCGGAGCAGGTTGTGCGGGGAGGGCGGCTTGTCCGGGTTCCGGGGAGCCCACTGGGAGAGTTGCGGTGGGCGCTAGGCTGTCAGCGGGCGCGAGGGCGGCTTGTGCGTCAGCCGGAAAGGCTACCGCGGTGGCGCACAGCAGCAGGCTTGCCAGGAGGCCTGCGGTGGCGGAACGGTGGCGGAACGGGGAGTGGGGTGTGCGCATACCCTCATGCTACTGGGCTACTTAGGCTGGCACCCACAAGCCTGGAGCGTGGCGGCCAGGGCATCGAGGACCGGGCGGGCGGTCGAGGGACCTTCCCCGTTGATGATGAACGCGAATACCAGTACCCGGCCGTTCTGGGTGACGGCGATGCCGGCCAGGCTGCTGGCGGTACTCAACGTGCCGGTCTTGGCTCGGATCCAGCCGCGTGCGAGGGACCCGTCATAGAACCGATTGGAGAGTGTGCCGGAGCCACCCGAGACGGGCAGATCGTCGAGCAGCGCCCGGCTTTGGCTCTTTTTTGCGGACAGTCGCAGCACGTCAACGAGGGTGTGGGAAGACACTCGGTTGCGCAGCGACAGGCCCGAGGCGTCGAACATTTTGAGGCCGGAGGTGTTGATGTCGTTCTTCTCCAGGATGTGCCGGATAGCGGTGGTGACTCCCTGGAAGGTGGCAGGCTGGCCTTCTTTCACTGCGATTTCCCGGCCGATGGCCTCCGCCAGCACATTGTCGGAGTGGATGAGGACGTCGTGGAGGCGGGTGAGGAGCGGCGCAGACCACACCGTGCCTAACACGGTGGAGGTCTTGGTGCGGGTACTGGTGACGGTAACGGTGTCCACTCCCAGGTAGTGGGCGAGGGCGTTGCCCGCTTGGGTGGCGGGGCTCTCTGCGCGAGGGGAATCTTCCCAGCCTGCGTTGAGTCGGGCACCGTCCACCATCACCGGAGACATGGGGGCAATGAACCCGCCGCCAATGTCAGCGGAATTCCAGCCTTGAGCCATGGCGGATTCCCGGTAGAGGGAGGTATCAACGACCACTTTGGTGGCGGTGATACCACGCTTCTTCAGGGCCGCTTTGGTGCGCTTCGCTAACTCCGAGAGGCGTGCCGCACCATGGTAGAAGCTGTCCTCGCCTTTGCCGGCAGTGGAGAGGGTGACGTCTCCGTATCCGCGCAGCACGACGGTGCCGTTACCGAGCAAGAGGGTTTCCGTTTTGACCCGCTGCTCATCCGGCAGCACCAGGAGGGCCGCCTGGGCGGTGAGCAGCTTCATCACACTGGCCGACTGCAGGGCTTTGTTGGGCTGGTGTTCCCACAGGGTTTTCCCGCTCATGGCGTCGTGGACCGAGCCGGTGAGGTTCGCCATGGTGGGGTCGCCAAGCAGCGTGTTCAGGCGAGCGGAGAGGATATCGGCGTCGGGGATGGGGGCGTCTTGGGATACTGGCTGGAATACGTCGTCGCGTTCTTCCATGGTGGGGGGCAGGGCAACACCTTTCACCCAGGCGGAGGCGTCGGTGGCGTTCACACCCCGCATCCGTGGCACGGCGTAAAAGGCAAGCGCGCCACCGACCGCGAGCAGAATAACCATCAACACGGAGAGGGCGATGGTGAGACGCTTACGGTCTTTCATAGACGGTCCTTTGCCAAGTGAGTGGGCGTCATTGCTGCTTCATTCTTTCATGAATCGCCGGCTCGGTGCGAGCCTGGTCTATCCTTATAAGAAACCGTTAGTTTCCGCTGTAAAGGTAGGTTACTTGATGAGCCTCGACGTCATCATTGAGATCCCCAAGGGTTCCCGCAATAAGTACGAAGTTGACCACGAGACTGGTCGCGTATGCCTGGACCGGTACCTCTTCACCCCCATGGCCTACCCGGCCGACTATGGCTTCGTTGACCACACCCTGGGTGAGGATGGCGACCCACTGGATGTTCTCGTCATTCTGCCCGAACCCGTGTTCCCCGGCTGTGTTGTGCCTGCCCGCGTGGTCGGCGTCTTCAACATGACTGACGAAGCCGGCGGCGACGATAAGCTGATCGCCGTGCTGGACGATGTGCGCTGGAACCACATCCAGGACATCGACGACGTGCCGCAGGATCTCCGTAACGAGATCGAGCACTTCTTCGTCCACTACAAGGACCTGGAGCCCAACAAGGAAGTGTCTGGCACCGGATGGGGCGACAAGGCCGCCGCCGAGAAGATTCTGGAAGAAGCCAAGGAACGGTACCTGGGCTAACCCCTGTCACTGCCGCAAAAAGAGTTCATACACCATACGGTTAGAGGGATAACGGCAACTTCGCACACCTTCTATCCACATCTCCAGACATATGTTGGATAAAATAACCGTATGGAAAAAGAAAAAAAGGAAAAGAAAGAGTTCGATAAGGCCAAGGCCGGCAAGATCGTCCGACGTGTTCTCAAGATTGTTGGCATCATTGTCGTGCTCCCCCTTATCGCCCTCATCCACTCCTAAAAAAGCATTACCAATCGGTAACACAAAAGGCACCCGTAGGTTTCCTATGGGTGTCTTTTCGTTATCAACAAGGTGTCTTCCACGATGTCATCAGTAACCGAGCGTAATACGACATACCCCTACCAGAATCGGCCGTAATGTCATGCTGAATTCTCCAGTTGGACAGGCGACGATACTCCTTCACCACACCTCGTACCACCCTAAAGACACATAAAATTTTTTTTAAAATATAAATATTTTTACTTTGAAAAACCACTGCTAGGGAACTAAAGTTCCTATTAATGCGTTATTCATCCCTCGCGCAATAGAAGCTGACTCCCATGAAAAAATCGCTCCTAGTACTCGGTGGTGCCGCGCTGCTCGGCTTTACAGCAATCACTCCTCCTGCTAGTGCCCAAACACTGCCATCAAACGATGGTCGCTCATCCTCTCCCTCACTGGACAACCCAGGGATTACTGCGACAATCACCGATCCGATCTATCGCACTCCCTACCCGCGGAACACCCCTCCCGGCCGGCTGGTAGCGGTGGAAAAGGCTGACTGGAAGCTCATCTACCCCTTTGTGGCCGAGTACCCCTCCTTCGTGTGGTGGCAAGACACCTACAAAATAGCTTTCACCACCGAAGATTCCCTCGGAAAACCTGTGATCGGCACGGCACTCCTCACCCAGCCGTACCGTGCCAAGGGAGCGAAATACCTGGCTGCAGGAAATAAGATTTGGGTCAACGCACAATACATCAACGGACTCTCGCTGCGCTGTACACCCAGCCAAACATATAAACTCTGGATGGGAGATGGCGCAACGAGCCCACAGGTCATTGAAGGATTACTAGCAGCCGAAGGAGCAAGCAACTTAGCTCCAAAAGCCCGTAGCCTCAGTGTCCTCACCCCGGATTTGCTCGGAGTCAATATGGCGTACGGAGTCAATATTGCCTCCGGAAGGCTCATACTCGACGCTATGCGCGCCCTACAACATGCCCCTTCTATGGGATACGACGACCCCGATTTTGTTGTGCAAGGTTTTTCCGGCGGTGCTATGGCATCAGCGGCAGCAGCAACCCTCATGCCCACCTACGCACCTAGTTTGCTGAAAAGGACTAAGGCCATTTTCATGGGTGGTACCCCTATGGACATGATTAGCATCAGCGCCAAATACCGGAAGAATAAAAATGAAGCGTTCGTTCAGAAGGGTAACGAGCAGATTGGGATGGGTTTGGCGGTCGCAATCGGACTCTCCCGGCAGTACCCTGCTCTCCATGATTACCTGTATAGGCACTTGACACCCCATGGTAGGGAAGTCGTCCACGATTTCAACAGTATGTGCCTCAGTGAAATGGTGGACTATGTTAAAGCCAACCAGTTGGCCATGAACGAGATAGTGGACAGAAACTTACTGGATGATGCTGTCCTGGATAGTTATCTTCGCAAAGAGTCAGTGAAATACATCAGTGGAATGCCTACCGTATTTCCAGGCCAGCACCTCTACTTGTACCACGGTAACGGCGACGTCGATGTCCCCGTGAAAGATGTCTGGGATCAGTACTACAAGTGGCTCCACCACGGTGTAAACGTCTCTATGACGATGGTGCCCTCCAGAGACCATATTTCTGCCCAACCGGTCTCTATTGGCCCACTTATTTCCGAGGCAGTGCTGGAGCTTTACCGTCCTCGCACGGACACGAGCCGTCCATTAGTAAACACGGTTATCAATAACGCGGTTATCTAGGCTGTCATCGCGCATGCGGCTATACCATCGACCGTTCAGTTGCACAGTGGCCTGTCACAGGCGCTCTCCCCTCAACGTAAGGCAGAAGGCTCTCATGAAAACACACAACCCCCTAGGAGTACTCGGCGTTACGCTTGCTGTCACACTGATAATGTCTGGTGTTCCAGCACAGGCACAACAGTTTGACAGTGATCCGCACCCTCTAGACGTACGAGAAAGCGGCCCCACCCTCACCCATGAGGATGCCGCCCACCTCGCCCGACAGCTAGACCCCGTAAGACTCCGTGTTCACGAGAAAGACACCCCCCAGCTCACCCCTGATCCATACTTCGCTACCCACCGCGGTAACGATGAATGGCGCAGTTCCCACTACTCTCGAGCAAAGAACTACCGCCCCGGGGAGATCATCCGCTCACGTAGCTCTGTTGTGGCCCACGTCTTATTTCGCTTTGGCCATGCCACACAGTTCATGGTGAAATCCCTTGACAGCCGAGGTTACCCGGTTGAAGTGACCGCGACGCTTGTCGTTCCTTTGCGCATGAAAGAGAACGCGTCCGTCTTCACGTGGGTCCAGTTCACCAACTCTAGTGGTGCCGATTGCGACCCCACAACAGAGCTGCACGACGGCAAATATGAACGGACATGGCAGTCCAGCACAGGCATGCTTTTCGGCATCGTGGATGCTGGACGCCCCGTTCTCTTGATAGACGTCCTAGGGCCTAACCACGCATATCCCATGAATCGCGGATCCTCCCACTACGTTCTTGACGCTATGCGTGCCGTTCACCACTTTCCTCATCTCCAGCAGTCCCACTTCGTGGTCGCAGGTATCAGCCACGGCGGCCTCGTGACAAGTTACACGGCAGCTGAGCAACCCTACTATGCACCTGACCTCACCAAATACATCGACCAGTTTGTCATTGAGGAAGGTGCACCCGATTTGCTCCGCCTGGCAGCACAGTTTGGTGTGTACGGTAAACTCTCTCAATTGCCCTCCCCCTACGCTGCTCTTGCCATCAACTTCCTTATCGGCGCTATCCGCGAATATCCCGATAAGCTCACCAATATTAAGCATTGGCTCACTCCCGAAGGCATGAAGCTGATGACACTTAATGCTGATGCCTGCCAACCAGCAAGTGCGATAGTAGGCGCTCTATCCCCCATGCCGCTACTGCTGAAGCCAGGTTTCTACAAGTCTGTAACATTCCATAATCTACTGCAGATTGCCAAAGAGCAGTCCAGCTACTACTACCCTGGGAACCCCGCAGTACCTGTGTTTTTGACACATGGTTCCGTTGACGGCATCCTCCCCCAAGCCAGCGATGATCAGCTTCTCTACGAGAAATGGTGTAACGCTGGAACGAACGCTGTCTACGTTCGTGTTCCTTTTACAGGGCACATTCTTACTCCGGCTGTTACAGTCCCCCGCGCGTACTATTACGGACTCGCACCTCTTATCACAGGTTCCTCCGTACAGACATCGCACTGTGGCCACAGAGATTTTTTCTAGCTGAAAAGCATCTCATGCTCAACCAGCACTAGCACCGTCGCACAGGTAGCCCCCATCACCGCCACCCCCCTCCCTGGTGACGGCTTACTCCGTGCTGCCCCGCCGTACCCAGCCTGTGGGAGTGCTCAAATATGCACAGTCGCTCTTGTTCTGTATGACGGCATTTAGAGCGGTGTTCTTATTCCAAATAAGTGGGAGAGTCCAGGTCGTTGATCTGGACTCTCCCATGTGCCATCGTTGTCGGCTCTGCCTAAGCAGCCGAAGTGTCACTCCGGGCGCGGTCTTTTTTTGTGGGGAGTCGACCTGCTTCCTGAAGGCTATCGCGGAGCAGCATTTCTATTTGGGCGTTGATAGAGCGGAGATCATCCGAAGCCCAGCGAGCGATTCCTTCATACACTTCGGGGGTGAGCCGCAGGGAGAGTGTTTTGCGGGCGGTGTCGGAGACGCGTCGGTTTACCATGGCGGTGGTTCTTTCGAGTGGTGGGATGTGGGGGCCAGGACCGTTAGCTGTAGAGAGTTCCGGTGTTGACTACTGGGGATACGTGGTTGTCGGAGCAGAGGACGACGAGCAGGTTGGAGACCATGGCGGCACGGCGTTCGTCGTCAAGTTCCACGATGTCGTGTTCTTCTAGCTGTCGGAGGGCGTCTTGCACCATGGAGACGGCGCCTTCGACGATGCGTTCGCGGGCGGCGACGACAGCGGCAGCTTGCTGGCGTTGCAGCATGGCTTGGGCAATTTCGGGAGCGTAGGCGAGGGAGCTAATGCGGGCTTCGATGATGGTGAGGCCGGCGGAGGCGACGCGTGCAGCGACTTCGTCGGCGAGTTCTTGGCTGACGTCATCGGTGGAGCCGCGCAGGCTGACGACGTTGGTGCGGTTGCCTTCGTCGTAGGGGTGGGTGGAGATGACGTGGCGGAGGGCTGCTTCGGCCTGGGTTTCGATGAAGGCTTCGTAGTCTTTGACGGCGAAGCTGGCGCGGGCGGTGTCGCCGACGGTCCAGACGACGATGGCGGCGGTGGTGACGGGGTTGCCGTCTTCGTCGTTGATCTTCAGTTCGTTGGTTTCGAAGTTGCGGACGCGGACGGAGAGTTTCTTTCGGGTGGTGAGGGGGTAGGTGAAGATGAAGCCGTCGGCACGGATAGTGCCGACGTATTTGCCGAAGAATTGGCTGACGAGTGTGTGTCCGGGCTGGATGATGCTGAATCCGGTGCAGGCAATGATGCTGAGCAGCATGACGATGACGGCGACTACTGTCAGTGCGGGGGAGGCGCTGTCTTCGGTAGCTGCGATCACTGCGATGCTGCCGGCAAAGAGCACGATCATCAGAAGGAATATGAGGGCGGCGGGACCGCCGGTGAGGTGGGGGAGGCGTTTTTCTTCGATGTCGAAGCCTCCGAACTTTCCGGATGCTGACGTGGCTGCGGGGGTGCCGTCGAGGGCGACGTTGGCTTCTGCGTGTGGTGGGGTGGCGGATGCGGGGTTGGTGCCGTCGTTGGGTGATATGGGGGTGAGGGTGCGCTTCATGTCGATCACTTCTCCTGTGGCTGCACGCATATCCTAACATCAAAATGATACCATTTTGGTGCGTTTCGTCAAGGGGCAACGCTATCCTCTCCCTCTAGCAACTGTCGCCCGCGTCACATATTGCCACTCTCGGCAATACTCCTTGACCGATTCACTACGCCCGTCAACGATTACCCATGTATCAATTGGCCCTTCCAGACCGCGCAGCAGGGTCGTGTCACCAGGATCTCCTTATGCATAACACCACAATTCGTGCAGCAGCCAGCCTTCTCGCCAGCTGCGCCATCCTCACCAGCACTATCACCGCCGCTCAGGCAGCCCCCCTCACCGCCACTCCCGGCACCGATGACAGCTTCCTCCGCACCGCCCCCACCGTCCCCGTCCACCAAGGACAGTACGGCCCCGACACCACCCTCACCCAGGCCCGCAAAGCAGCCGGCGTCACCACCGGCAAACCCTGGCCCTACGACACCACCCTCAACCTCGAGATCCCCGATGCCAGCGCCTACCGTGCCATCCCGGAAATCCGCACCCCCGGATGCACACTCACCAAAGAACACCCCAACCCCGTCGTGCTCGTACACGGTACCTGGGCCAACGCCCAAAAGTGGAATGTGCTCGCACCCTACCTGCAGAAGCACGGCTACTGCGTGTTCGCCATGAACTATGGGTTCGACGCCCGCTCCAGCCTTTACAACAACCCCAAGGACGGCAAGTTCGCCACCAACAACATCTATTCTTCCGCCATTGAGCTCAACAACTATGTCAACCAGGTCCTGAAGCTCACCGGCGCTAAGAAAGTTGACCTCGTGGGACACTCCCAAGCCGGCCTGGTCTTCCACCTGTGGATGCATGATTTCCGCGGAAACCTGCGCACCCAGCACTCCATCACCCTCGCAGGCACAAACCACGGCACCACCATGATGGGGTTTTCGACTTTCCCCGTCTGGGACAACCCCGCCCTCGCCACCAGCCTCTCCGCCGTCCTCTCCAGCGCCGCCATGCAGCAACTAGTTGGCTCCCCCATGGTGCGGTACATCAACTCGCTGCCTGACACCATGCCGGGTGTGCGCTACACCGCACTGGCCACCAAGTACGACACCACCTCTACCCCCTACTACGCAACCTTCCTGAAGCCTGTCCGCGGCGCCACCGTCACCAATGTCACTGTGGAAAACGTCTGCAAGCCCGGCGAGATGCTCGACCACAACAAGCTCACCACGAACCAGGCTGTTCAAGTGCTTGTACTGCGAGCACTACAGGATAAGAAGGTGACGTGTTCCGACACCCAGTGGGCACTGTAAATCTAGAATGAGAGCTATGAAGAAGACTGTTGCATGCGTGTCTGCAGCCTTGACTGCAGTGCTCGGTGTTAGCCTCACCACCACGCCGGTGGCCCAGGCGGCTATCCTCCCTGGCCCGGGATACACCGTCCCCGAAATTAGCGACCCCCACTGCACTCTGACCAAAAAAGACCCCTACCCTATCGTTCTTATTCACGGCACGTGGGCCAATGCCCAAAAGTGGAAGTACCTAACCCCCTACCTACGCCAGAACGGCATGTGCGTGTGGGCACTAAACTTCGGCTACAACGAGGACGCCATCTTCGAAAAGTACCGCGAACGCTACGCCGTCCAGGATGTCGACACCTCCCTCAAAGAGATCGACGCCTACGTCAAGATGGTGATGCGTAAGACCGGTGCCAAAAAGGTGAATGTTGCAGCCCACTCCCAGGGCGGTCTGCTCGTCAAACTGTGGATCTACAAGTACAAGGCCAACCGCTACGTCAACAATGCGGTGCTCATCACCCCCACGTTGAAGGGCACCGACATGGACGGCAAAGGAGCATTTGGCCCCCACAAGTACCCGATCCTTCCTGAAGCCATTGGGTTCTTCGCATCTCCGCCGGCGGAATTCCAGTTGTGGGACTCCCCCACCATCGCCTATGCCAAGTCTATTCCCGACACCATGCCCGGCGTTCACTACGCCAGCCTGATGACTAAGGACGACAAGACCGCCACCCCATATACCACCGGCATGATGAAATCCGGACCTGGTGCCACCGTGCAGAATGTCGTCATCCAGGACGTGTGCCGCGTGGACCACGAGATCACGCACTCGGGCATGATCGAGGATCCCATTGCGCGCCCGGTTATTCTGCGTGCACTGCGCAACCAGCCGGCTAACTGCACAAGCACCCCGTGGGAGGTTCCCAACGGGTGGGTCGGTAAGAGCCACAAGGGCGAAAACAACGGATTTGCCGGCGACGCTGGCCAATCCGACTACACCGCCCCCTAGCATTCTGCTCGCACAACGCCCATACAGATACAGTGAATGCCCCCGTAACCGCGGGGGCATTCACTGTATCTGTATGGGTTGCGTCGGGGGACGCAGGGCGTGGATTACTTCCGGCCCTTCACAGCCTTGACGACCCAGATCACCAGGCAGGCGCCGACAAAAGCAGTGACGAAGCTCCAGAAGAAGCCAGCGTGGTCCGCACCGAGGACGAAACCGAGAATGGCACCACCGATAAGACCACCGGCAACGCCAGCACCAATGTTGGCCCAGATACCCATCTGCTCGTCGGTCTTCATGACCTTAGAAGCGAGCCAGCCAGCAATGCCGCCGAAAATAATCCAACCGAGGAAACCGAATGCGAGCTCCATGAGCTATTCCTTTCATCAGTCCCCGGAGGGACTTGTACGTTTGTATACCCTCACAAGGAGGACTTTGCTACGAGCACAAGGCTCGTCCTTACATCATCAAGTCTAAGGAATCCACAGGGGCTTGTCAGTCTTTTCGCTGCCAGCGAGACCGAAGCCTAGCGGGGATTACTCCAATATTTACCAACACAGCAGCCGCTAGCAACCTAAATTCTTTGACACTTGACCAGTTTGTTATCGATCATTTTCCCTATAAAGCTCTGTTCAGAGTGGTTTAAAGTCGGATTTTTTCTGCGCTATGTGATTGTCTAGTAACTATGAAGAAGTCCATTCGCAACCGTATATTTTCCAGTGCAACCGCCCTTGTGACAACCGCCGCCCTCCTCGCTGGTGGTGTGGGCGCCGCTGGAGCTGACCCCATTAAGCCGGGACAGCCCGTCCCCCTCTGGTCTGGTATGGATGTCTCCCACTACCGCGGACCCATCCCCCAGAAGAACGGTACCCTCCTCCGCGAAGTCCCCCTCGACAAGGGAGCCTGGCTCCCCGCCGCCGCGAAGGCCAGCCGTATTCTCTACACCTCGCAGAACTCCCACGGCAAAATGGCCGTCTCCACCGGCGCCATCTTCCTCCCCAAGAAGCCTGCCCCAGCCGGCGGCTACCGCATCGTGGCGTGGGCACACGGCACCGTGGGCCTCGGTGACGCCTGCACCCCCTCCGCCGGTGACCGCTACCTCCGCGACGTCAAGTACCTAGATCACTGGCTGAACCAGGGCTACGCCGTCGTCGCCACCGACTATGTCGGCCTCGGCACTCCCGGCCTGATGGCCTACCTAGACGGCAAGACCTCCGCACATAACGTAGTGGACTCCGTCATCGCCGCCCAGCGCTCCGCCCTCGCCAAGTTCTCCCCGAAGTGGGTTGTGGTGGGCCAGTCCCAGGGTGGCGGCGTGGCCATGAACACCGCCCGCTATGCTACCGAATTCGGTAAAGGCTCCGGCGTGGATTACCGCGGCGGCGTCTCCACCGGCACCCCTGCCCACATCGAAGATGTGCTGCAGTTTGCTGGCCCGCACTTCCCGCCGTTCGACGTGGGCGCGGGCATGACCAGCTACATCCTCTACGTACTGGCCGGGTTCCGGGATGCCCGCCCCGACATGAAGGTGAACCAGGTGCTCAACAAGGAGGGCCTGAAGTGGGTCAAGCAGTCCGAGACCCTCTGCTACGGTTCCCTCCACAAAGCACTCGACGACCAGAAGGTGTCCCTGAGCAGCCTCTTCGCCAAGCCGCTGCTCTCCATCCCCGGCATCCATAAGGCTCTGCAGGAGTACATGGGAACCCCGGCTTCCGGCTACGACCGTCCAATCTTCGTCGGCCAGGGCCTCAAGGACGTTGACGTCCCCGCACCCTTCGCCATCAGCCTCGTGACGGAAATGTACCTGCGTGGGGAACCGGTGGAATTCCACCTCTACCCCAAGTATGACCACAGCCAGACGGTAAACGGATCCCTCAAGGACTCCACCCCGTTCGTGGCACGCGTCATGCAGAGCTAATACTCCGCCCTCGTACGCCCTCGCCATTATTTGCCCACATAACCAACTGCCGCCCACGGATTTCAGTCCGGGGCGGCAGTTGTTTGCAGTCAGGATGGTGACGGCGCCTGCGCAACGCTAGTACGTGCGCGACTACTCCTCGTCATCGTCCTCGGGGAGGAAACTTCAGCAGGCCCTCCACACTGGGGATAACAAACCAGGCGGAACCAGTGACCTTCATAAAGTTCATGATGGAGTCGTGCACACCGTCAACGCCAGCCATACGGTCCAGCATGTCCTCCAGCTTCCACTGCTCATTGGTGAAGCCCACAAACAGTGTGCCGTGGCGGCGCATATCGCCGTAGGCCACATTGCGGCGCCACACCTTCACCTCCACCTCATCGGTATCGATATTGGTGCGAGCGACATGGGCAGACAGCGGCTTCACATCATCATCAAACTCAATATTCTCGAGCTTGGTACGGCCAATAGCTTTTTCCTGCTCCTCAATGCTGGTTTCGTACCAGTTGAACTTGGTGTGCTCGTAGGGCTGGAAGAGAAGAATGGAGGCGCCAGCACCCGGCTTCCCCTCCGGGATAGCCACATGCTGGGGTGCCTCCAGCCGGCCCGGGTTCTCGGTACCATCCACGAACCCCGTCAGATCCTGGTTGCCGTGGTAGCCCCAGCCGCGATGCTCAGAGGTCAGCTCCGCATTCGAACCGAAGGCAATGATGGTCTGCTTAGCCCAGTCCCAGCAAGCATCCATACCGGCAGCGCTAATCCAGATCCAAAAGTCGTGCTGCTCAGCGGGCATGGCGGTAACGCCTTCGCCCTTGGTCTCCGTGTAGTCATGAACATCAGACGGTACATCCGCAGCGTCCGCAACCTCCGCCCACAGGCTCGGGCGTACACCCACCACCACGTTCACCATGTCGGTAGTAGCGGGATTACCCGCCTGGGCGAGAATCTGCAATGCCTCCTGGACATCGGCCCCGGCAGTCAAATCGAAAGTGAGAAAGAGGTGTTCTGTTGCCCCGAAGGCAAACACTCCAGACTGTGTATTCATGCCTTTCATTCTACTCAGCAGCGCAGGCGCCTTCCCTGCAAATTGAGGCGAAGGACGTAGGGTAGAGGAGTGAATCGAAACGCCCTCCCCGCCTGCAATGGTCCGCTGCGCACTGCCCTCGCCCCCAAGGCCTACCGCCTGGGGCTCAGCACCCTGCAGTCCATCGCCCACGAACCCGGTTCAATTGCCGACCGGGTGGCGGAGAGCCGCAATTTCCTCACCTCCCCCACCTGCCTACAGCTGGCACTTGCGACTGCCGCCGCCGGAGCCGCCGGGCAGACCCTCCAGGACCTCCTGGAAGTCCTCGGAATGACGGAAAAGTCACAGCTACGGGAGATCGCCGACACCCTTGCGGTAGGCTCCCGCCTGGTCTCCACCGCCTGCCGCGCAGTCGCCCGCCGTGACCTCACCTTTGAGCGTGGATTCGCCGCCACCATGGCTACCCTGGGTGGCACCATGCATCGGCTGGACTTCACCAACACTGCAAAAGCCCAGGAAAAATTGGATAACTGGGTCTACCGCAACACCAAGGGGCTCATCCCCCGCTCTGGCATCACCGTCACCCCCACCATCGATATGGTGCTACAGTCGGCGCTCGCACTCGTTGCCCCTTGGGCGGAGCCGTTCCGCGTCGAGGATACGGAAGATGACGAGTTCTTCCTCATGAGTGGGGAACGCCAGCCCTGCCGCATGATGTATACCTCCCGAAACCTCCCCTACGGCGAATACGAAGGGTGGCGTGCCACCACCCTCCCCTACGACGGCGGCCTCACCTGCGATATTATCGTTCCCCCCGACGGCACCAGCCCCCTCGATGCCACCCCCGAGCTTCTCCTGGGGTTGCTCCAGGAGATGCTGGAATCTTCCCGCCTGCCACTCGAAGTAAAACTGCCCAAGGTGAGCACCAGTTCCTCCGAGAGTCTCCGCACTGCCCTCACCCGAATGGGCTTGGGAAGCCTCTTTGACAATGCCGACTTCAGCGCCATGTCCCCGGAGGTTAGCGGGATCAGCGACTGTGTCCAGCAGGTGCTGCTGGAAGTGGACGAGCGAGAAACCAAAGCTGCCACCACCGTGGAGATGGTGATGCTGGCCTGTGCACATGGTGGTGCTCGCACGCCACGCCCGCCGCTGGTCTGCGACCACCCATTCCTCTTAGTCGTCCGCGACGAGACAACGGATGTGCCGGTCTACATGGGGGCTATCCACCACCCATCACAACCCTCATCTGCTAGCTGAACAGCCTGCACACTGCTGGCAGCCGCGCACCACCTGCCAGCCTACGTGCTGCCGGCATACCCGGCTCCTGGCCAGGGGCTGGCACCAGACGCACAACCGCCAAGATACAGAAAGTCCCCGCTGCGTTCCGGCGGGGACTGTTATCTGCTCGCGTTTTGCGTACCTGCGATGCGACGAGTTGTGTGTGATGAGCCGCTTAGGAGAATCGAACTCCTGACCTATTCATTACGAGTGAATCGCTCTACCGACTGAGCTAAAGCGGCCTGCACTCACCAAAGAGTGCACGTTAACTTTAGCGGAGAACCCCAGGTAAAGAAAAACCCGACCCCAACAGAAGCTAGCCCAGGCTAACGCAGGCTAGCCGCCAACGCCATGCTAATGCGCGCCACCATACCGCCCACCGCCACTTCCGGCTTCACATTCTGGCCGATCTCCACCCGCGCAGCCATCACCGCATCAATACACCGCAGCAGCGCCTCCGGGGAAAACTTCCGCCCCATCGACGCCGTCACCCGCCGCGCATCCACATGCACCGGCTGCACCCGCGCCCCCGTCGCCTGCACCAACGCATCCCGGTAGAAGGTAGCCAAATCCGTCAGCGACAAATCCACCGAATCCCGCACCATACGGGTTTCACGCCGCTTCTGTGCATCCGCCAACTCCTTCAACGCCCCCGCCGAACCGCGCAGCGCCCCCGCCGCCCCCTTCCCGGTACCACCCGCACCCAAGGCCGTCCGCAGCTCCTCCGTCTCCCCCTCCGACAACACTTTATTGGCGGCAGCAGCTGCTGCCCGCGCATCCTGCACCATCTGCACAGCCAGGTCGTAGCCACGCCCCGGCTGGGCGGTGGCCTGCCCCAACTCCAGCACCCGACGCCGCCGATCGCGCGCATCCTCCGAATTCAGCAACGCCCGTGCCCGCCCAATATGAGCACCCGACACCGCCGCCGACCAGCGAGCCTGCTCCCCACTCGCCCCATCCCGCTCTAACAACTGCGCCACCGCCTCAGTGCTGGGCATACGCACATAAATGTGGCGCGTCCGAGAACGCAGCGTCAGCATAATGTCCTGCGGATCGTCCGAGGGTGCACAGAGAATAAACACCGTATGTGACGGCGGTTCCTCCACCGCTTTCAGCAGGGCGTTACCGGCCTGCTCCGTCAACCGATCCGCATCCTCAATAATGACAACCTGCCATTGGCCAGTCGCAGGGAAAGTACTGGCGCGGGCCACAATGCCGCGAATCTCCTTGACGGAAATCGTCAACCCCTCCGGCCGCACCACCGTCACATCGGGATGACGGTCCTCCATGACCGCCCGGCACACCTCGCACTCCCCACACCCTGGGCCTTGTGCAGACTCACATTGCAACGCTGCAGCAAAACAGCGGGCGGCGATTGAGCGCCCCGATCCCGGTGGGCCAGTGAAGAGCCAGGCGTGCGTCATCTTCGCGCGGGCAACCTCGTCACCATCCCCAGAAGAACCACTTTCTGCAGGTGAAGATGTGTTTTCGACAGTATCGGCCACCATCTGACGGGCTGCTGCGGCGGCTGCCTGCAACTGCGCCACCACATCCTCTTGGCCGGCTAGACGATCGAAAACACTCACGGGTCTAGCCTAGCTGGTTTACTCACGCTGCTGTGAGCTCTCGGAGAAAATGCGCGTAACAGCATTGTTGCTGGTTATGATAAGTCCACTAGCGGAAACTAGCGCTCCCCACCAGTTCCGCTAGTGGAAGGAACGATGATGCAGCCCAGCGACCCGACCTTTAACTCTCCCACTACCCTCACTGTGGCAGAAGCCGAGGGGTATCTGCAGCGTGCCCGTGACACCCAACCACTCTTCTCCAGTGGCGTCGCGCTTCTGTGCAGTGCGGCCATCCCGCAATTCCTCGGAGTCTCACTGGTGCAGGGGCTCGGGGCGAGCGTCCGCATCTCGACGGTGGTAGGCAGCATCCTCACCACCCTCATGATTATTGCGGGTGTAACACTCCTCATGGTGGGCACCCAGCGGCTCTACCGTTTCGACACACTGGCCACCACCCACCGGTTCACCACGGAGGCAGTGTGCGCGGTGGTAGAAGACTGGCGTCGCACCTACCGGCAACGCAAAACTCTGGCGTTGGGGATGAGTTTGGCGCTCTTCGCCCTGTCCCCCATCCCACTCCTCGTCGTTCACCGGACGGTGTCGCCCCATGATGTGGTGTGGGCGCAGCCGCTCCTCATTGCTCTCTTGCTGCTGATAGTAGCGGGCGCGGCCGCACTCCTGGTGTGGAGCCTGTCCACCTACTTCCCCGAGCGAGTGCTCTTGCAGGAGCGGGAATTTGATCCTCGCCTGCAGCGGGAACGGCGCTCCCTCCACATCGGTACCGGCGTCTACTGGACCCTGGCTGTTATTATCGCCATCATCCTTATCGCCACGCGAGTGATGGAATCGTCGCAGGCGATGGGGATCTATGTGTTGGCAGCAATGACACTGTTCCTGGTGATCCGGACAAGTGTCCTCACCTGGATGGTGCGCCGACTACAGCAGGAAGAGGCTACTCCTGCGCAGTAGCCGTCTCCTGTGCAGCCGCTGCTTTCGCGGTGGTTTTCTTGGCCGCGGTGGTTTTCTTGGCCGCAGTGGTCTTTTTGGCGGTGGTTTTCTTTGCCGTCGTTTTCTTCGCTGCGGTCTTGCGGACTGGCTTCTTACCTCCGCCAGCCGCCAACCGCGCACGCCGGTCGGAAAGCAGCTCGCTGGCGCGCTCCGCCGTCATCGTCTCGACACTGTCGGCCTTCCGAAGTGAGGCATTCACTTCGCCATCGGTCACATAGGGACCGAAGCGGCCGGTCTTTACCTCAATCGGTTTACCGGTGGCGGGGTCTTCACCCAGTGTCCGCAGCGGTCCCGCTGCGGCTTTCTGGCCGCGCCGCAACTTCGGTGCCGCCAACAGCTTCTGGGCGTCTTCAAGGGTGACCGTGAAAAGGTCCTCCTCCTTCTCCAGGCTGCGAGATTCCTTACCCTTCTTTACATATGGGCCATAACGGCCATTGAGGGCAACGATCTCCTCGCCATCGGCATCCGTCCCCAGCAGGCGCGGCAAACTCAACAGCTGCACTGCCTGCTCCAAGGTGACGGTCTTCAGATCCATCGATTTAAAAAGCGATGCCGTCTTCGGCTTCCCCGGGTCCTCCTCCGGCAGTACTTCCTGCACGTAGGGACCATAGCGACCGTCCTTGGCGACAATCTCACGGCCTGTCTCCGGGTGGCGGCCCAGCTCGCGCCCATCGGTGGGCACCGCAAACAGTTCCTCCGCCTTTTCGCGGGTCAGCTCATCTGGGGTGACGGCATCGGGGATGTTGGCTCGCTCCACCGTCGGGGCGGCGGTGTCAGAGTCAATGGTCCGTTCCAGGTAGGGTCCGTACCGTCCCACCCGCACGTACACGGGAACTCCATTGGCATCATCAAAAAGGTGCAGCGAGTTGATTTCTCGCGCATCCAGGGATTCCAAATTCTGCTCAATGAGCCCTTTCAAGCCGCCCTTGCCAGGCACTGACTTCTGTAGAGAGGCTTCCCCGTCACCGAAGTAGAAGGCGCTCAGCCAGCGGCTGCGGTTTTCCCGCCCCTCCGCGATGGCATCCAGTTCGTCTTCCATATCGGAGGTGTAGTTGTAGTCCACCAGGCGGTCAAAGCCGCGCTCCATCAGGCCCACCACCGCGAAGGCTACCCAGCTGGGAACAAGGGCGGAGCCACGCTTCACCACATAGCCACGGTCATTAATGGTGCGGATAATGCTGGCGTAGGTGGAAGGGCGGCCAATGCCCAACTCTTCCATCGCCTTCACTAGGCTCGCTTCGGTGAAGCGAGCGGGCGGGTTAGTAGTGTGGCCTTCCGGCGTGGCCGAGTTCACCGTTGCGGTGTCCCCCTCGGCAAGCCGCGGCAGATGGGTGTCCTTCCCGGAGGAAGACTCGCCGTCCTGCTCGTCCCCGTAGCCAGCGCCGTACACCTTGAGGAAACCGGGGAACGTAATGGTGCGTCCCGAGGCGGTCAAGGCCACCGGAGTCACCGGGTGGGTGGGGGCGTCCCCTTCCAAACGCACCGTCATGGTAGTGCCCTTCACATCGGCCATCTGAGATGCCAATGTGCGCTGCCAAATAAGCTGGTAGAGCTTAAATTCTTCCGCATCCAAAACGCCGCGCAGGGAGTCTGGCGAGGCGAAGTGGTCGCCGGCGGGGCGGATAGCCTCGTGGGCTTCCTGCGCGTTCTTCACCTTGCGGTTGTACTGGCGGGGGCTGGGGTAAAGATACTTCTCCCCAAAGAACTCCTGCACCTGTTGGCGGGCCGCATTCAAGCCGGCCACAGACAACGTGGTGGAGTCGGTACGCATGTAGGTGATGTATCCGTTTTCGTAGAGGCGCTGCGCGATACGCATGGTGCGGTCGGAGGAGAAATGCAGCTTATTGGCAGCATCCTGCTGCAGCGTCGACGTCATGAACGGTGGGTAGGGGCGGCGAGTGTAGGGCTTTTCTTCCACACTGGTAACGGCCAGACGCTGGCCAGCCGCGGAGCCGTCACCGCCCGCAGCACCCCCTTGCAGGGCTTCTGCCAGACTATGTGCTCCGGCCTCATCCAACACCATGACATTCTGGGTAGACTTCCCGGACTTCAGCTCGCCCTTGTCAGTAAAATCGCGGCCCTGGGCGATACGCTGCCCTTTCACCTCCACCAGCTTGGCGGGGAAGAGAGTGGGGGCAGTATTGTCGCTAGCACGGTCGGCGACGGACAGCTGGGCGGTGAGATCCCAGTATCCGGCGGAGATGAAGGCCATGCGCTCGCGTTCCCGCTCCACCACCATGCGGGTGGCGACGGACTGGACACGTCCGGCGGAGAGGCGCGGCATTACCTTGCGCCACAGGACAGGGGACACTTCGTAGCCGTAGAGGCGGTCCACGATGCGGCGCGCTTCCTGCGCTTCCACAAGGTCAAAGTCGAGGTCGCGGGTGTTGTCGATCGCTTCGTTGATGGCCTCCGGGGTGATCTCATGGAACACCATGCGTTTGACCGGCACCTTGGGTTTGAGGACTTCCAGTAGGTGCCAGGCGATGGCCTCGCCTTCCCGGTCGGGGTCGGTGGCAAGGATGAGTTCGTCGGCGTCCTTCAGCAGGTCCTTCAATTCCCGAACTTTGGCCTTACGGTCGGGATTAATGACGTAGAGGGGAGTGAAGTCGTCGTCAACATTGACGCCGGTGCGGGCCCACTTTTCTTTCTTGAACTTGGCGGGAACATCGGCGGCGCCGGAAGGGAGGTCGCGGATATGACCGATGGATGCGGTCACAACATAGCCTTTACCCAGATAATTCTGGATCTTCTTGGCCTTCGTTGCCGATTCGACAATCACCAGATGGTGCTTGCCTGCTGCTTGTGCTGCCACTAAATCGCGACCTTTCCTCAAGATGAGTGGGGCGGGAGATCCACCTACCCCTATGTTTCGCTAGCATAGGCGAAAAAATGGGGGTCTGAAACTACACCTCATATATACGCACAAAAAATTGCAACAGGATTGGCACCCGGCCGGCTCAGCATCGGCCAAGTGGGAGCCACTAGGCGTCCCAAGAACCATCCTCGGGCGGCTCGCCCAGAATGGTCATGATGTTCCCCAGACGACGTTGGCCGGTGACCCGTAAGGCCGGCCCACCTGCTCGGGGGCCGACATAGGAGGCCGCTGCACCCAACTGCGCCAGCGCTGCTGCAGCTCGCTCGCGGAGGAGTTCATGGCTGGCAATATGGGGGTCCAACCCGAACCGCATCCCGTTCTCTTCCAGCGTTCCCGCCACTGTCGCCCAAATCTGCAGTGCCCGGTCGGAAAGTGTCCAGCGGGCCGGCACAGTCTTCACGGCACCTTTCGTCCACGCCTGGGCGACGGGCAACAGTACTGGACCCTCCATGCGGACCAGCCAGCTACGCTCAGCTGGGGTGTCCACCGTCACCGCACAGTCCACAAATTGGGCGAGGTCGCGCAGTTGGCGGGCCCTCCATTCACTGTGCAGCAGCACGGACAGACGGGCAGATTGCGGGGTGGGTTTGCGGCGCTTCCCCCGGGTGGTGTCGGCGTCCCCAAAGAGCAGCTGGCATTGTCCCTGAGCAACAAGCACCGCCCCCAGATCAGAGGCGGTAACGGGGACAAGTCCCGTATCGAAGAAAGTCAGCTGGTCCACGGAGTATAGGATACCTGCCCCTAAGGTAGGGTGTGTACCATGCGTATACTCCGGAAGATTCCGTTGCTGGTATGGATCCTTGTCGCTATCCTCCTGGGCATCCTGGTGGGGTGGGCAAGCCAGCGTGCTGGTACCGATGTACCTGTTCGCGTTTTTGCGACCTTCGGCATGGTCTTCAGCCAACTGCTGGGCTTCGCCATCCCCCTCATTATCCTTGGCTTTATTGCCCCTGGTATTGGCTCTATTGGGCGCGGGGCCGGCAAACTGTTGGGCAAGGCGGTAGCCCTGGCCTACACGTCGACTATTCTTGCCGGCACGATGGCGCTGCTGGTGACGTTGGCGCTCTACCCGCACATGCTCAAGGGGGCGACGGTGACGGCTATTTCGGACCCGTCCGCATCCCTGGTGAAGGCCTATGGGGTGACGGTTGACGCTAATGGTGTGGAATCGTTGCCATTTACGTTGCCGCCGCTTATGCCCGTCACCACCGCCCTTATCTTCGCCTTCCTGCTGGGCCTTGGCATGGCGGGTCTTTCCTCCACCCGCATGTATGACCTGGCCGAGGACTTCCGTTCCATCGTCGAAAAGTTCCTCAGCTACATCATCATCCCGCTGCTGCCGATCTACATCCTTTCGGTGTTCGCGAACATGACCTATGCGGGGCAGGTTCAGCACATTCTCAAGGTGTTCGGCAAGGTCTTCCTCATGGTTATCATCCTGCACTGGGTGTTCCTGACGCTGGTGTACTGTTTGGCGGGCGCAACCAGCCGGAAAAACCCCTTTTCGATACTCGGCCACATGATGCCCGCCTACGTCACTGCCTTGGGCACACAGTCTTCGGCGGCGACTATTCCGGTGACGCTGCGCTCTGCGAAGGAAGCTGAGGTGAACCCGCGCATCGCAGACTTTGCGATCCCCCTCAACGCCAACATCCACTTGGCTGGTTCCATGATCACCATCACGTGCTGTTCTTCTGCGGTAGTCACCATGACTCACGGGCGCACTCCCAGCTTTAGTTCCATGATTCCGCTCATCCTGGTATTGGGCGTGATGATGGTGGCCGCACCTGGTGTTCCGGGTGGTGCGGTGATGACGGCGGTGGGCGCGCTGCAGTCTATCCTCGGCTTCAACCCCACCATGATTGCCCTCATGATTGCGCTTTATCTGGCACAGGACTCGTTCGGAACGGCGACCAACGTGACTGGTGACGGCGCGCTTGCCACGATTCTGGAGCGGATGAGCCGCAAGCAGTTGGCGCAGCCAAACGTTGCGGAAGAAATGGCGAATGCGCAGACCGCCGCCGATGCAGCCGCATTGGCGGAGTCTGACGTGGCAGCAGCGGGCGTTGATTCTGCACCGGCGACGTCTGGCCGGAAGAAGGTGCGGACAAGCAGGAACCTGCGGAAGAGCACAAAGGTGCGGCAGGTAGCTCCGTCCGATTCGCCTCAGGAGTCAATGCAATAACCCTTCATACCCCTAGGGGTAATCGCTATACTTGAGGAGCGAGGTTGTGGCCCGCCTGGTGCGAGCCACTTCTCTGGCTGCCGACCATCCCACAGAAATGAGACGACAATGTCCCTCACCGTCAATACCTTCCAAGAGCTCAAAGCACGTCTCGATGACGGCACCACCCCACCCCTCATCCTCGACGTTCGCGAACCCGAAGAATGGACTGAAAGCCACCTCCTCGCCGCTACCAATATCCCCATGGGAGACATTCCGCGCCGCGTCAACGACATCCCCGCCGGCGAAGTGTGGGTCCACTGCCGCCTCGGCGGACGCGCCGGCAAAGTCTGCGACTATCTCAACGAAGCCCGCAGCGACCTCGACATCCACTGGCTGAACGAGCCCTACACCAACGCCGGGCTCAATAACATCCCCGTCAGCTAAAATCCCACCGTTCTCCCAACCGAAGCTGACAACAGCCACACGCCTCCCCCATGTCACACGGTTTCTTTACTATGGACCCATGACGACTGCACCACCGCCCCAAACCTATGGGCGCAGTCTGCTCACCCACCTCCTCCGCACCACCGATCCCGCCCGCAGCCCTATCACCCACGTACGGGATCTCTCCGGCCGCGACCCCCAGTATGCCCCCTGGCCCCGCTGGATCCTCCCCGCCGCCCACCACTGGCTCACCGACCAGGGAATCGGCGAGCTCTACACCCACCAGGCCGCCACCGCGAACCTCGCCTGGGAGGGAACCCACGTCGTCGTCGCCACCGGCACCGCCTCCGGCAAAACCCTCGGCTACCAACTCCCCGTCCTCACCATGCTGGCCGAAGACCCCACCGCCTCCGCCCTCTACCTCTCCCCCACCAAGGCCCTGGGTGCAGACCAGCTGCGCTCCTTCACTGAACTTCTCAACGGGGCCACCAGCAAGGCAGAAGACGCCACCCAACGCCGCCTCCTCCAGGCTGCCTACCCCGCCCAATATGACGGGGACACACCCACCGAGGATCGCAGCTGGATTCGCGACCGCAGCCGCTTCATCCTTACCAACCCTGACATGCTGCACCTGTCCATACTCGGCAAACACGGCAGCTGGCTGCGCCTCCTCCGCACCCTTAAATACCTCATCATCGATGAATGCCACGCCTACCGGGGCGCCTTCGGCAGTAATGTCGCCATCGAAATGCGGCGCCTCCTCCGGCTCGCCCGCCACTACGGCTCCACCCCCACCGTCATCCTCGCCTCCGCCACTACCTCCCACCCCGCCGAGGCCGCCAGCAAACTCATCGGCATGCCCGTCACCGCCATCACCGAGGATGGCTCACCGCAAGGCGAGCGCACCTTCGCCCTGTGGGACCCCCCCGTCATCCCTGGTCTGGAGGGAGAAAACGGGGCGCAAGTCCGGCGGGCCGCCACCAAGGAAGCCGCGAGCATCATGGCCGACCTGGTGACGGAAGGCGCCCGTACCCTCGCCTTCGTTCGCAGCCGGCGAGGCGCAGAGAATACGGCGCTGGACACCCAGCACGCCCTTATCAGCCAGGGAGAACGCGGGGAACTGCCACTCGACCGAGCGACGGCGTTGGCGGAACAGATTGGCGCCTACCGGGCAGGCTACCTGGCAGAGGATCGACGTCGGCTGGAACGCGAACTCAACGATGGCACATTGCTGGGCGCCGCCACCACCAACGCCCTCGAGCTGGGCGTGGACATCGCGGGGTTGGATGCGGTGGTAATCGCTGGGTTCCCCGGCACGGTGGCCAGCTTTTGGCAGCAATCTGGCCGGGCGGGGCGGCGCAACCAGGGGTCGCTAGTGGTGCTTATCGCCCGCTCGGATCCGCTCGATAGTTACCTCATCCACCACCCGGAGACCCTGTTGGATAAGCCGGTAGAGGCAACCATCACCAACCCGGCGAACCCCAATCTGCTGGTTCCACAACTCTGGTGTGCGACAGCCGAAATACCCTTGAGTGACGGCGAAGTAGCCGCCTGGTCTGCACGTGATGGGGTGGATGTGGATGCCCTGCTATACGAGATGCAAGACCACGGGATGGTGAGACACCGCACCATCCCCAGCGTGCGACAGGCTGGCGTCGCAGGGGCTCACAAGGAACCAGCCGGTACCAACGGGACAGGTCGCAGCAGTGGGGCTAGCGGCGCCTGGTATCCGGCTGGCCGCTACGATTCCTCCTGGCAGCAGGTATCGCTACGCGGTGGTGCCGCCGACGAATTCTCCATTGTGTGCATAGACGATGGGCAACTATTGGGCACCGCCGATGCACCCCGCGCCTTCGCCCAACTGCACCCCGGCGCTATCTACCTCCATCAGGGGGACAGCTATCTAGTCACCGACTTGGACCTGGAGAACGGCTTCGCCTGTGTGACCGCCGCCGTCCCCCCGTGGACAACCTACTCACAGGCCGACACCGAGGTCCATGTGGAGCGCGTTCTTGAAGAGCGCCGCTTCGGTTCGGGTGCGACCGCCGTCACTGTGGGGATTGCCGATGTGACGGTGGTACGCCAGGTGAAAGAATACGAGCGTAAGGCCACCACCGGAGAGATTATTGATGTGGTGGAGTTGGAGATGCCGCCCACCGAGCTTGACACCCAGGCCGTGTACTACCATGTCAACCCGCATTTCTTTGCCCACTTTGGGATTGACGATGTGGATGTGCCGGGTGCCCTCCATGCTGCTGAGCATGCCGCCATTGGGATGCTCCCCTTGTTGGCGGGATGCGACCGGGCGGACATCGGCGGTCTGTCCACGCCGCTGCACGACGATACTGGTGAGTCAACAGTATTTGTCTACGACGGCTACCAAGGCGGGGCCGGTTATGCACTCCGTGGATACCGGGAATTCACCACCTGGCTGGGCACTACCCGAGACGCTATCGAGGCTTGTGACTGCGAGGATGGATGCCCCAGTTGTATTCAGTCTCCGAAGTGCGGAAACGGCAATAGGCCACTGTCTAAAGCCGGAGCAGTGCGGCTGCTCGACGCACTTGGCCGAGTGGTCACGGCAGATGACGGCTATCTCCTGGCGTCTCGCTCCCATGGTCTGCCTCCGTTCTAGGAAGCTGTTTCTACGATCCTGCTGTTGAAGTGCCGCCGGGGGGCAGCGGCCCGGCGCAGGCTCGCCCCACAATAGTGAAGCGGCCGAAAGCGCGGCGGAGGATCACCCGGACCGCAGGCATCTGGGTATCTGGATGTGTGAACACTCCACACTGCTCCACAGTTGCCGTCTGCGCCCCACCCGCACGAGCAAGATAAGTGGCTGCGGCCTGGCAGGCAGCCGGTTCCCCCTCTCGCACCTGGGCAGCTGCCGCAAGTGCCGCCCCATCCGCCCACCCGGCAGTCTCATGGCGCGCCTGAACTGCGGAAATTCCCACCAGTAGCAGGCACACCAGCGTGATGATGGCTGCACATGCGCAGGCAGCCCAGACTGTAGCTACCCCACACTCATCCGCGAGCAGCTGTGCTTGTGAGCGCGGAAAACGGGTAGCAGGGCGGTGCTGCAGTGGAGTGGCAGTCGTCATCATTCCGTCACCTGCTCTAACGGCATTGTGGCTTCAGCGTGCAGAGTGAGCGGCAGCATCCCCGCCGGCGCTTCCACCGTCACCTGTGCGGATCCAGCCCGCGTGGCTACGCGCACCTGCGCTTCCGCGGGAATATGTAACGCGGCCGCACTGGGCGGTGTCTGGCCACGAGAAACGCTGCGGGCCACCGTTTGGGCGGCATCCGATAGCCGCAATTGGGTGAGGCCCGCCCCTATGCCGGCGAGGCTAACCACAACCACCACCATTATGGCCACCAGGGCGAGGGCCGCTTCCACCGTCACCATTCCCGCATCAGATGGCCATCTGCGTAAGGAGTGCGAAGCAACCGAAGGGGCTTGAGTGGTGCGGGTCGACAGAATGCGGAAGGGAACCATGCCGCTAGTGTGCCCTTCGCTCTGTGCGGGTGATGCCGGTACCGCAGAGAAAACCCCGGTTACCCACTTTTGGCGGCATTGTGGATAAACGGGGTTTTCCTGTAGAGCGCTGGGAGCACTCGTCTCATGGGGTGCCGGGGGAGCAGTTGTTTTGTGTGGCGCTGTGGCCTGCGGTGCTGTGGTGGTCACCGCCTATCCTCATCGGATGGTGAGCGCCTGCTGGATGATGTCCAGCAGTGCCTGCTGCACACCGTCAGACTTCACCACCGCGATGAGGACCGCACCAAAAGCGGCCGCGCCGATAGTTCCGATGGCGTATTCCACCGTGCTCATACCGGCATCATCCATCCAGAGCGCCCCGGCCTGCCGGTTGAGAAGATCTGCGCGGGTGAGGAGGCGTTGCATAAGGGGTGAGCGTTCGGCGAGGGTGGGACGGGTACGTGTGGGCCAGCTGGAACCTGGGTGGGTGACCGCCACAGATTCGGCACCATCGTGGTGGGAATAGGGGCTACGTGCAGGGTGAGACATTGAATACTCCTTAGAGTTAGTGAATGAACGAGGGGTGGGTGCCGTACCGGTGGGTGCGGTTAGACGATGTGGAAAAACGCACCCCCTAGTTCCAGGACGGTGGGCAGTACGCCCAACAGCATGAAGGCGGGGAGGAAACAGACCCCCAGCGGACGGGCGAGCAGTACTCCCATCTCCTGGGCCGCTTCTTCGCAGGTGGCCAGGGCCTGGCGTTGCCTATCTCGGGCGAGTGCTTCGAGCTGGTCGGCAATGGGTGCGCCCTGCCGGGCTGAGAGCTGTAGGAGGTTGGCACAGCAGGCGGGGGTTGGCGGCAGTTGCGCTCGTGCGTCGTCTACATGCATTCCGGCCCGCAGGAGGGCCGCGAGTAGGGGGAGCTGGGAGACGGATGTGTCGAGGGGCGACGGCAGCCCGTCAACCATGTCGCGGATCCACCATAGTCCTGCGGTTTGCAGGCCTACTCCGGCGAGCAAGGCGAGGCTGCCGCCGCCGTGGGCGAAGAATCGCAGGGGGTGGACGCCCAGCACTATGCCCAGCAGAATCCCGAATATAGGGAGCGCCACCATGATGAGGACGGTGGCGCGTACCCCTGCTAGGGCGTTGCGGCGTTGGGAATCGGCATGAAGTGAAGTACGTAGGGTCTCTTCCGCCGCGGCGAGTGTTCCGTCCAGTGGAGTGCCCTGCCGGATGAGCAGGCAGAGGAGGAGGTGCGGCACGCATTCTGGCGGAATGGTGCGGAGTGTCTCGTGCGCGGTGGTGGTGCCACCGGCGGCGAGCGCAGTACGTGCCTCATGGAGGGTGGTGAGCTGTTCTTCCCAGCGGGTGCGTTGGAGGGTTTGATCGACTGTCCAGCTGTGGGCTTTCCACCCACAGATTCCCCAGATGAGGCAGGCGAGCGGGATGGCGAGTTTACCCATAGTTGGTCTCTTCTTCCCGGCGCCATAGTTGGCTGACGTAGCGGTGTCCGGTGTAGGCGTCGCGGGCAAGGTGCACGATGACGTCGAGGGTGGAGGTGATGCTGACATGGGCGGCTGCTTCGGGCATTCCCGCATTGAGGGCGAGGGCGAGTAGTCGAGATGGCACCTCGGCAGCGCTATTTGCGTGGAGAGAGGCGAGGCTGCCGTGGTGGCCGGTGTTGAGAGCGGTAAGGAGATCAACGACTTCGTCACCGCGTACTTCTCCGACGATGATGCGGTCTGGCCGCATGCGGAGTGCTTGGCGAACCAGAGTGGACATGGGGATTCCGCCGATTCCTTCAGTGTTGTTCTGCCGGGTGACGAGTTGTACGAGTTGGGGGTGTGGGAGGTTGAGTTCGGCTGTGTCTTCGACGCAAATGATGCGTTCGTGCGTGGGTAGGGCGGAGACGAGAGCCCCGAGCAGGGTGGTTTTGCCGACGCCGGTGGCGCCGGAGATGAGAATGGTGCGGTGGTTGTGGAGGTCGCGGAGTAGGCTGGTGCACTGTTCTTCGGTCATCATGCCATTGCTGACGAGTTCTGCGAGGCTGTGTGTGGTGCTGCGGAGGATACGGAGGGACAACGTGGTGCCGTTGTGTGCGAGTGGGGAGAGGATGGCGTGGATTCGCACGAGGGTGTCGTCGTCGAGGGGGAGGATTGCGTCTGCCCAGGGGTGGGCGTCGTCGAGGCGGCCGCTGGAGGCACGGATGAGGTGGACGGCGAGTGCGCGGCAGTCATCTTCGCAGAGTTCTAGCTGATGGTAGCGGTGCATTCCCGAGTGGTTAGCACAGTCGACCCAGACGGCTCCGTGTGGCCCAACAATGAGGTCGGTGAGGGTGGGAGCGATGGAGGGGTCGGTGAGGAGGCCAGTGAGGGGCCCCCAGAGGTCGGCGCGCGGCATTGGTCCTCCTTCCGAGTGCGGCTGCGTGTGGCTGCTACGAGTCTGCTGAATGTTTCACAACGTGGATGACGGGTCCGTTGCTGCGCTCATGATGACACGGAGAGCTCACTCTAATGGGGGCCTCTCACCTCTGACGGGTGGTTTGTGTGGATAACCGGGGCGTTGTGGATAACAAGCCAACTGCCTTATATGGGTGCGTTTGGGGTCCACTCATTCTCAGTTGACGTCAAAGACAGGTACTGGGTTGCGGAGATGGAACTCTGTCATCATTTTTTGAGCGTTTTTATTGTGTTGTGGATCACAGAGTGTGGCAACTTCGACCTTTTCGTTATCGTTTAGCAATTCGTTTTTCGAGCTAGTTCCAGCCCAAACATGTCTGATTTTTTCTTCATTTACCCAGTTTGGCCTGTGTGTTTACCCTTTAGACGCTTTCCAATTAGCTTGCGGGAAAACGTCCATTGTTTTTTTGTCTTGTTTCCATCCGGCCGGTTTGTAGTACCCCCCAATAGCTGCTTTTCCGGGGTCGGCGCATGATGAAAGTACGGAAAGCGAGGACGGCAAAGGCCGAATCGGAAAAAGAAGGTTCGACCCCCTGTCACGGTTTCCTGCACGGTAATCGGATACCCACGTGTCGCCTGTCTCGACGGGCACCTACGAGCGGGAGGTTGCCGGTCCCATGGAGCTGGAGAGTTTTGTGGGAGTGCCGGCTGAATCTCAATAACGACTCCACTATGGCACGATCTGATCATTCGATTACCGTGCGGAGGCGGCGGACGAAGTGTTCGCCGCTGTTCCACATTTTGAACCTCAGTTCAGTCCATGACTGACATCTACAGTGAAAGAGACCCGCCTCGGAGCGCTCGGGGCGGGTTTTTTGATGCCTCCGTCACTCTTCACACCGTCTACACTCCACTCCGACCGGCACGCCACCTTCCGTCGCGGCCCCACTGTTAGGCGTTGTGAAAAATCGCTACCTGGATGGCGTAACCCCACGTCATCTCAGTGAAATTTTTTCCGGCAACGCACCCTCATCATTACAGATCACATTAATAACACTGGTAACATCATTCACATGAGTCACCGGTCAAGCCGTACCAAAATGCTGATCGTCGCAGGAGCAACCGCCGTGAGCCTTGCCATCGCCGGTCCTGCCACCGCACTTCTCGCAGGTTCAGACGTCGCCAGCCACCAACACCCCGGTTCCCTGGCCATCAACTGGGCCCGCGTTAAAGCCGCCGGCCACCACTTCGCCATCGTCAAAGCCACCGAAGGCATCAGCTACGTCAACCCGCACTACCGGGAAGACTCCGACTCCATGCGGGAGGCCGGACTTATTCGCGGCACTTACCATTACGCTCTGCCACAATACTCAGCTGTTCTCCAAGCCCAGCATTACGCGGCAGTCCTCGCCACTAACACCACCGACCTCGATCTCCCACCCGTCCTGGACCTCGAAGAAACCGGCGGGCTCGGCCCCGTCGCCCTACAAGCATGGGTACGTACTTTCCTCGCTACCCTTGACACGCTCACAGGGCGACAAACCATCATCTACGTCTCCCCCGGCTTCTGGCGCTACCAAATGGCCAACACCACAGAGTTTTCCGAACGTCCCCTCTGGATCGCCGACTACAACGGTGGCAACAGTCCCACCCTCCCCCTCCCCGGCGGCTGGACCAACTGGACCTTCTGGCAATACACCGGCAGCGGCTGGGTTGACGGCGTCGCCACCCCCATTGACCTCAACACCTTCAACGGCACAGAGGCACAACTCCTGGCCCTCACCAACCACGGAAAACTCAAGAAACCGAAACTCGGCATAGGTGACAGATCCACCAATCTGCCTCCTCTCCCCACTATCAAACAGGACGACATCCCAGATATTCGCAAGCTCATCCCACCCGAAGTACAACAACAGATCCAACACGACATAGAAAAACGGCTGCAAGAAGCTTTCCCACAGGGAATTCCCACACTGGGCTAACGGGGTAAAATACGGGCCAAAACAGCCCCCATGTACACAACATTGTTTCCGAGACTCTAGGTGTAGACCAACATTTCGTGGCACCATAGAAGCTACGGGCATTTCCCATTCTTAATTTTGGAGGAACAGTGAGCATCAAGGACCGCTTCGGAGGAGACTCGGCTGCAGATTCGGCCGCCTCCGCTCAGATCTCTGGCATCGCGATGTACGACGCCATCCCGCAACCCAAGGATGCCAGCATCGGCCAGCTTGCCAAGACCGCCGCGGAACAGGTCTCTACCCTCGTTCGCTCAGAAATCGAGCTTGCCAAGGCTGAAATCGGCCTCCAGGTGAAGCGTGGCGCCATGGGCAGTATCTTCTTCATCATCGCCGCTGTCTTCGCCCTTATGTCGTTCTTCCCCTTCATCATGATGTGGGCCAAACTCTTCTCCCTCTGGCTCGGCACCGTGACCTGGGATTGGTGCGGTTACCTCATCGTCTTCCTGCTGCTGCTGGTCTTCGCCGGTATCTTCGTCGGCATCGGCATCTGGAAGATGAAGCAGATCGAGAAACCTGAAAAGACCATCGAGTCTGTTGAAAAGCTGAAGGAAGTCGTCCCCAGCAGCACCAAGGCTGCCCCCAGCGGATACACCTACCTGCAGTAATAGCACTCAACCACCACACCGCGGCAGAAACCGCACAGGTGGGCTATTCTCAATGGCATGACCGATAGCCGCAACGCGACCCCCACTACACCGCCCGAGCCGGACAGTGTATGCGTCCCGGGTCCGTGGCGGCATCGCCTTATTTCCACCAACGGCATCCACCTGCATGTCGCCGACGTCCTCCCCGACAACTGGGAACACAACCACCCCCCAAGTGAACTCCCACCCCTCGTCCTCCTCCTCCACGGCTACGGCGAACACTGGTGGACCTGGCACCACCAACTCCAGCCCATCGCCGCAGCCGGTTTCCACGCCGTGGCTGTCGACCTTCGCGGCTACGGAAACTCCGACAAACCCCCACGCGGCTACGACCTCGTGACCGCCGCCAACGACATGGCCGGCCTGGTTCGCGCCACAGGACACCGCACCGTCATTGTCGTCGGACACGGGCTCGGCGGCGCCGTCGGCTGGACCATGGCCCGCATGTTCCGCAAAGGAGTCACCAAACTCATCGTGGTAGGGTCCCCGCACCCCCTCGTCCAGCGCGTTGACCTCCTCAAAAAGGTCTTCACCAGTAACCGCGCCGTCGGCCCCTTCTTCAGCGCCCAAGTTCCCCGCTTCCCCGAATGGCGGATACAGCAACCTGGCTGGATCGAGGACTACCTGGGGCATCGGGCCAACGACGGCTGGACAAAAACCACCGATGGGAAAGAAGCCGTGCAGGTATTCGGTGATGCCCTCCGCATCACCAACGTGGGCTACTGCGCTAACGAATATCTACGTTGGCTGGGCCGCTCCCGCTTCCGCGCCGATGGTTTCCGCTACAGCCAAAAGATGAAGCGCCGCCTTACCCTCCCCGTCATCGCATTCCGCGGAGAACACGACCCCGTCGTTTCCCTCGACGCCCTCAAAGACAGCACCCGCTTCACCGAAAGCTTGCAAGTGGTGACGGTGCCGCACTGCGGTTTCTTCCCCCAGCTTGAGGCGCCTCAGCTTTTCTCCAGCCTGCTCGTGCACTACCTGGGAGAACCCCGCCTAGCCGCGGTTCCGCCGCGCTAGCCCTGCTTCACCGTCGTCTGAGTGACCTCTGTTTCCAACGGCACGCACCGACCCGTGGAAACCTTCTCACGAGTCGTCATGGCCTTCCGCAGCACCGGCTCCACTTCTCGGTAGCTCAGTGCGTAGGCGGTATTGTTCTTATCTGTCGCTACCCCGAACACAATGCCCAGGTACTGGCCTTTGAGGTTCAACAAGGGGCCCCCGGAGTTACCGCTCATCAAACCGCCCAGCAGCGCATACGCCTGCCGCTCCACAATGGTCGTGCCATAGATGCCCGGTCCTTGCAGGATGAAGTGTTCCAGGAGACGGGCCGGTGCCACCCGGTAAGGGCCATTATTGGGGAAGCCGGGAACCACCACAGCCTGACCGGCCTCAACGGTATCCTCGTCAGCGGGTAAAAGGGCCGGGAGTACGAGACGGTTGGACGAGATGTCCGGCACCCACAGCACCGCTACATCTCGCATAGCGTTGAAAACAATGGGGCGCGCCCGGAACACACCCTTCACCGTGTGTACGCGAATAATCCGTGCGCCTGCCACCACATGGGCATTCGTCACCACCAGGCCGGGAGAGTAGATGAAACCGGTGCCTTCCAGCCTGCGATGACAGTCAGTCGCCTCGCCTACAATCTTCACCACGCTGCGTCGGGCCTTCACAATGGCGGGGGTTTCCACAATGTTTTCGTCTGGGATACCAGAGCCGGCGAACCGGGAGGACCGGTCGGTCATCTGCTGGAGGGATGCGGTGCGCGCCGAATCGTCCAGCATCTCGGGAATTTTCTGCGCCGCGTTGGGGGCGAAGGTGTCGATGACGGTCATCACCCGGGATTCGCGCATCACCTTGCCCAGATGTGTGTTGGGCTGGACCGAAAGGGGCGAGAAGAACACCCAGATGAGGACGGCGGCTAGGAAAATCTTGAACACTGAGCCAGCCATGCGCGAAATGCGGGATTTTTGCAGCCCCAGCCGATCCCGAATGTAGAGGCCCGCAATCTCTGCTCCCACTGAACAGAGAGACACCAGCACGAAGCCATAGGTGATGCCCACGATGAAGCGCAGCTGCCCATTGGTGGCGGCGGAAAGGATATAGGGGAGGGTGAAGTACTCGATGATGATGCCGATGACGGCGCCGAAAAATCCGTACAGGCTGGGGGTGAATCCGGTCACCCAACCGTAGGCACCGAAAACAATGAAGGCAAGCAGAGCCAAGATGTCGAATGTCAGTGCAGACACCTCTGCCTCCTTCGTGCGTGCGCCAGGGCTAGGTCCCGCTGGATGGTGGCTGAGCAGCCTACTCCTGCCCCGTCCACGCAGCAGCCCACACTGCTCTCTCCGCTGTTATCTCTCAAAATCCTACCGGAGAAACCAGCAAGGTCACGTTTGGACACTTGCCAAGATAGCTGCTCGCCCGGTGCCCACTTCTGCGCCTGCTCCTGGCAACTGTGGCCTGCTCCTGGCTACTGTGTGTGTTCTTCAATTCCCGCCAGGCGCAGCAACTCCATACGGTTTTCACCCTTCACCAGATCTGCTGCCGTGCCGGGGTCGGTGGGGCCAAGCCCAAAACTCGGGCAGTCTGCAGCCAGGAAACAGGCACCGCAGGCGGGCCGCCGCGAATGGCAGACCCGTCGCCCGTGGAAAATGATGCGATGCGACAGCACCGTCCACTCTGGCCGCGGAATAATCTCCCCCACTTCCTTCTCCACCTGGACCGGGTCCTCGCTCTCGGTCCATTTCCAGCGCCGTGCAAGCCGTCCGAAGTGGGTATCAATGGTCAGGCCGGGGATGTCGAAAGCGTTGCCTAGCACCACATTGGCGGTCTTCCGTCCAACACCGGGCAGCACCACCAGATCCTCCAAACGGGGTGGTACTTCACCGTCCCAATGCTCCACTAGCTGGAGAGAAAGAGCGTGAATATTAGCCGCCTTAGCCCGGAAAAAGCCAGTGGGACGAATGATCTCCTCAATCTCGACGAGGGACGCTCCCGCCATAGCGTGCGCATCGGGAAAACGCCGAAATAGTTCGGGAGTAACCTGGTTCACCCGTACGTCCGTGCACTGGGCGGACAGCACCGTTGCCACCACCAGCTGAAAGGGACTGTGGAAGGTGAGTTCGCAGTAAGCCTCCGGATAAGCGACGGCCAGCGTACGGGCCATACGGCGGGCACGGGTGACAAGTCCACGCCGGGACTCTGCTCCGGTTGCGGCCGGGTGGCGGGGGCCTCGCGGACGCGACTCAGCCGGGGAAGGGGTGAGGGATTGTGGGGCAGCCATAACCACAGGATACTTTTTCCGCCCGGATGGTGTTTACTTAGAGCATGGGATTGTATGCACTAACTCTCGTTTTGATGCCGTTTGTGGTAGGTGCCTTCGCGCTCATTATGGACCGTGTGGAGCGCGCCATCGTCAGCCCTCCGGAGCCTGGAGTTGTGACCACTCCCGCCGTCACCATTATCCCCGCCTCCCCGCAGGGGTCTCCAGCAACTGCGGAGACAGCCATCATTGCGGTGGAAGATGGTGCCCCGTTAGCGACGACTGAGCCGGAGAATCCCCCGGAGGACGACGAACCGACGACAGCGGAGTAGCTCACCCGCCCGTCTAGCCTAAGATTTTCCGCATATATGCTTGTCGAAGCGTAGTTGCCGGGCTGCAGAGACACCCCCTCAGTACCGCCCGATATTCAGGAAAAAACTATGAGATGCGCTACACTTTTCGTATTAGTTCCACTCGAGATGAGGTGACACGTGGACGAGGATATTCTCGCGCGCGCCGGCATTTTCCAGGGCATGGATGCAGCTTCCGTTTCTGCACTGTTGAAGGACCTGGTGCCCGAATCTTTCAGCAAGGGCGACACCATCATTCGCGAAGGTGAACCGGGCGACAAGCTCTACATCATCGTGGACGGCAAGCTGAAGCTGTCCCGCACTGCGCCCGACGGCCGTGAAAACCTCCTCGCCATCCTGGGCCCCTCCGACATGTTCGGTGAACTCTCCATCTTCGACCCGGGCCCGCGTACCTCCTCCGGTATCTGCGTCACCGACGTTCGCACCTACACCATGGACAGGCAGGCGCTGCGCCGCTGGCTCGATGCCCGCCCCCAGATTGCCGAGCAGCTGCTCCGCGTGCTCGCCCGCCGCCTGCGCCGTACCAACAACAGCCTGGCCGACCTCATCTTCACCGATGTGCCAGGCCGCGTCGCCAAGGCGTTGCTGCAGCTGGCCCAGCGCTTTGGTAGCCAGGAAGGCAACACCGTCCGCGTCAACCATGACCTCACTCAGGAGGAGATCGCCCAGCTGGTGGGTGCTTCCCGGGAGACCGTGAACAAAGCCCTGGCAGAGTTCGCCCACCGCGGATGGATCCGCCTGGAAGGCAAAGCCGTAGTGATCTGCGAAAGCGAGCACCTGGCCCGCCGCGCCCGCTAACCGCTCCGCCGACGGCACCACCTGAGAGCTTACGAGGCGCCCCTTCCATCACCGGAAGGGGCGCCTCGTTGTCTCTTTGTGGCCCACGAGATAGCTGAGCCACGGCCTAGCGCAGCATTGTGTTAGTCCTTAACCTCAACGATGAGTTCTACTTCCACTGCCGCATCGAGGGGCAATTCGGCGACACCCACTGCGGAGCGTGCATGCTGACCTGCCTGGCCAAAGATTGCCCCCAGCATCTCGGAAGCACCGTTGATAACGCCGGCTTGGCCAGTGAAGCCTTCCGCTGAGTTGACAAACCCAACTACTTTCACGATGGACTTGATGTTGTTCAGCCCACACACGGAGGCAGCTGCCGCAATGGCATTTAGCACTGCCACCCGGGCTTCTGCGTATGCTTGGTCGGCGGTAACCTTGTCGCCCACTTTGCCGGTGACGCCCAGTTTGCCATCCACGAAGGCCAGCTGGCCAGACGTGTAGACGAAGTTACCGGCACGCTTGGCAGGTACGTAGGCGGCAACAGGGGGCGCTACCGGGGGAAGATCGATATGGAGCTCATTAAGGCGTTGTTCCCAGTTCATTTAGTCCTCCAGTAGGCGCTTCATGTAGGCGATGTGCTGTTCCCCCGTAGGACCGGGCAGCACGGTGACGAGATCCCAACCGTCAGCACCCCATTGATCGAGGATTTGCTTGGTGACGTGGGTAAGCAAAGGCACAGTGGCGTATTCGAATCGCATGACACAAGTCTAGCGACTGTTCCACAAAAGATGGGGAGTCTGCTAGCACCGTTAGTCGGGTTCGGCGCGGCCACCGAAATTGCGAAGCGTCTCGATAGCTTCCAGGGTCTCGATCTCGGAGTCATCGTCATCCTCCGAGGCAGCGTCCAGCCGGTTGGCAATATCGGTGAGGACTCGAGTGAACTGCTGAATCTGGGACGACTTGTGACGCTTGAAGCGGCGCTCCGTATTGACGTTGAGGGTCTTGAGAGCTTCCAGTGCACCTTCCGGATCCCCTTCCCCCTCCGCAATGATGGTGTTGCGGCTGAGTGGGTCGAGAAGATCGCGCCAGGAGGGTACATCTGGGAAGTGACGGAGGATGGAACGGCGTTCGCGTTCCGTCATACCGCCCCAAACACCAAATTCCACGCGAGAATCGAGGGCATCGGCACGACACTGGATGAGGACAGGGCAATCACGGCAACGCAGGGCGGCGGCGCGTTGGGCGGCACCTTTAACGAAAAGGGAATCTCCACCATCTTCGCGGCAGAGGGCGTATGCGACCCATTCCGAGCGCTCCCAAGAGTAGATTCCTTGGCGCTTGGTGGAGACTGACGGGGGGTTTTCTGCCGGGCTATGCATCTGAGCGGCAGAGGTCGAAGAGGCAGACGAGGGTTGCTGATCGGCGTCGATATACTGTCGACGGGAATCGATCGTCGTCATCGGCCGCTCCTCCATGTCGAGATCAGGTCACCAGAAGTCCCCTCTGGGAGATATGAGGCGATAACACTGATCGTACGTTCCCATACAGGAGATGCAATACTCTCATGGCAATTTTTAAGGATAATCTATGTCTCATTCATTCCAATGAGACTGCCTTGTTACAAACCGATTCAAAAGCAGGTACCCTTGGTGCATGTCTCCTAAGCGCCCCTCCCTATATGCCCTAGCCAGCGGTATCGCCGCAGGTGCAGTGTCCAGTGCGGTGACCGCTGCGTACTCAGCCACGTTGGGCCGGACGCGCTTTATGGTCAAGCAGGAAACTCTGCCCCTGTTGCCAGCTGGCTCCGACCCCATCCGTATCCTCCACCTCAGCGATTTCCATATGACCCCCGAGGATAAGGAACTTCAACATTTCCTGAGTTTACTAGGGGATATCCACCCAGATCTCGTCATCGACACTGGCGACAACTTGGCCCATCCCAAAGCAGTACCCTACGTCGTCCAGTCATTGGGAACTCTACTCGACGTGCCGGGATTTTTCGTCTTCGGCTCCAACGACTACTTTGCCCCCGACTTCAAGAACCCGTTGAGCTACCTGCGGGGAGAATCCACCCTCCACGAACGGCCCTCGCTCCCCTGGCAGGGCATGCGAGCCGCTTTCCAAGAGCGTGGCTGGAAAGACGCCACACACCAACGTCATGCCATCAACATTCGCGGAGTGAACATTATGGTGGCGGGTGTAGATGACCCCCACATCGACCGTGACCGCTACGACACTATTGCGGGCGAGCCCCTCCCCGGTACAGACGTGGCCATCGGCCTCACTCATGCCCCGGAGCCGCGGGTATTGCTCCGTTTTTCCGAAGACGGTTATGACCTTGCCCTGGCCGGACACACCCACGGCGGGCAGGTGTGTCTTCCGAATGGACAATCCATCGTCACCAATTGTGGGATCGACCGGAAACGTGCTCATGGACTACACCGCTTCGCACACCTCTGGCTTAATGTCTCGGCAGGCCTGGGAACCTCCCCGTATGCCCCCTTCCGCCTGTTCTGTCCGCCGGAGGTCACACTGCTGGAGTTGACCACACACCCGTAGCCGCCACGATTTTCGTTATTTGCTGTTTGGTGTACTAAAGTTAGTGAAGCATCAACCGGGGTATGGCGCAGCTTGGTAGCGCGCTTCGTTCGGGACGAAGAGGCCGTGGGTTCAAATCCCGCTACCCCGACCAGGCAAGGACCGCTCTCCACAAGGAGGGCGGTCCTTCTTTGTTGACCCGTTGTCCAAAAAGTATTTTCCAGGCATTCATTTCTATGCCATCATGTGTACATACACTTGTCACAGGTCCACCGAAGTTGAATGAAGAGGACGACTTATGACGCTGCACCACCGACTCCTGCGCACAACCGCCCTGAGCCTTGGCGTCATCTCCGCACTCGGTCTCACGCTCCTCTCCCCCACTACTCCCGCCGCCGCTAACCACCTCAACCGAGTTCTGCGCAGCCAGCCAATGCCCATCGGCCAAGCCCGCCCCGTCACCGGCGGCCCCCTCCCACAACGCGACCAACCCCAGGTAACTCAGGCCCCCTCCTGGCTCCCCGAAGGCCGCTCCCGTACCGCCGATGCCCTCCGCACCAACTACCAAGCACCCGTCATCCCCGTCCCCACCCTCCCCCTCGTCCCCGACCCAGTCCCGCTTCGCAACGGCCGCACCGGTCTCGTTAATGTTCCGCCCTACTTGTACGCGGGCACCTTCAAAGTGGGCGTTTTCCCCCTCCTAGGTGTCTCCTGCCTCCCCTGCCGGAAAGCTGACGTTTGGGGTGGTGACGTCGCCGTCAGCTGGGATGACGGGAAAGGCGGCAGCTTTGTCATCTTCGGCGACACCATCGGCCTGAACTATTACGGTCACCGCCGAATGCGCTCCAACACCCTCGCCTTCACCCGCGACCTCTCCTACGCCGACGGCCTACAACTGGAACGCTGGGAAATAGGAAAGGACGGCAACGCCCGCGAAGCCATCCAATCCGCACACGTCAACGGCTTCGAACGCTCCAAAATCCCCACCGGCGCCTTCAGCTACAAAGGCGTGCAATACGTGGGTTGGCAATCCGTCTCCCGGCTCGTCGGTGACAGCCGCAGATGGCTTACCTCCCGCTCTGGCATCTCCGCCTCCTACGATCACGGCAAAACCTGGCAGACCATCCTCGTCCGCCCGCAAGGCACATACGCCAAATTCCAGCAGGTCAGCTTTGCGAAGCGTGACAACTACCTCTACGAGTTCGGCAGCCGGCAAGGCCGCGAAGTTGGTGGCTTGGCCGTCGCCCGCGTCCCCCTCAGCAAAGTGGGCGACCTCTCCGCCCGCGAATACTGGACCGGCCTACGCTGGACCAAGAACGCACCCCAGCGCGCTTTCAACGTGATGGCCCTCATCCATGGTGAGCTGAGCGTGCAGTGGGATCCACTGTTCCGCCGCTTCAACATGCTACGTATGCAAGACGGTGGCGTCATTCTCTCCACCAGTCTGGACGGTGTGTTGTGGAGCCCAGGCCGCGAAATCTACAGCACGGGCTCCTCCATGTACTCTGCTTACGCTCCGCAGCTACTCCCCAACCGGCATGGCTCCAGCCTGTTCTTCCTCCTCTCTATCTGGGAGGACTACAACGTGGTAACCATGTACACGCCGCTCGGCTTCTAGCCGGCGCAGCACTCCGGCACAACAGCCAACACCGATACGGAACATAGCGCCGGCGCAACACTCCGGCGCAACACTCCGAGACAGTAGCTAGCGCCGCTGGTCACGCGGCTGCTCCGACTGCTCATCCAGATGAATGATCTGGGTGGGAAGATCCTCCGTGCCGTCCTCCGGCATCGTCGTCGCCACCTCAAGATCCGCCAACGACCCCGTGTCCATCGGCGCAAACGGAGTAGCCGGAGACACCCGGGTAAACACGCCTGTCTCCACTGCGGAGCTATCCTGCACCACGGATGCCGGTGCCGTCACTGTCGCGGGAACCTTCCGCCCCACCTTCACCGGGTGGATATCCGTCGGAATACCGGCATCCGGACGACGCCGCAGCACCGTCAAGATGACAAAGATCGCAATCGTCGTCAGCGCCAACAAAGCACCATTCGCCAACCAAGCCATAGCGGGATCGCCACCGTTACCAATCGCCGCCAACGCGGAGGTGATATACGACACCGGCATGAGAGAGTCGAAGAATCGACTCATCCGCGACGGCCACTCCGTCAACCACACGAAGCCCGACACCGACGCCTGAACAAACACCAAGAAGATATTGAGAAGCAGACCCCACTTGCGGCCCAACAACAGCACCACGGCGCCCGAACCCAACAGCAACGCCGCCGAGCCCACCGCCAACGTCGACACCATAAAGGTACCGACCATCGCATTTAGGCCCGTCATAGTCGTGAGGATCGCCGTCGCGGAAATGACCGTCATGAGTAGCCACACCGCCGCAATTTCCTTCCGGCCCAACCGCAGTCGCGACCACCAGGCCACCGCTGCCGCCAACGCCAGCAACGCTGACACCAAGTAGGCCTGGCCCAACGGCAGGCTCGGCTTCTCGCCCTGCGACTGCAGCGCCAACTGCTCCTCCGCCATCTGCGCAACCTTCTGGTCGTTCGACAGCTTCATCAGCTCCAACATAGCCGTATGGGCCTTCTTCGTGTTGCGCTCATTGGTCGTCGCCACCCCCTGCAGCTTGGACACACCGGACACCAATTCGCCCATCCCGTTATCCAACTGCACCAGACCCGACGCCAACTGCTTCGACCCAGACTGTGCCTTCATCACGCCGCTGTAGTACGCCCCACCCGGATTCAACTGGCGAGAAATCTCATTAGCCCCACTCTGCAGACGATGCAGATCCTTAATAGCCTGGTCCGTCTGCCGCGAGTCGTGCAGTGTCTTCGACAGCTCCTGTAAAGCAGTACGGGTACGCACCGTATCGGGATCATTACCCACCAACGTAGGGATGGTGGCATCCACCACGGCAGCCGCGGCCGCCTGGTAACGACGCAACGCAATCACCCCATTGACGGCCTCCGACACACCCCCAGCCACCTGCTTGGCGCCCGAACCGAGCTGGCGGGTACCATCCGCCACCTGATCCATACCATTCGACAACTCAGCCGAACCAGCACGAGCCTGGGCAGAACCGTCCTTCAGCTTGCCGGCGCCGTCATCCAGCTGGTCCACGCCACTCTTCAACAGTCCCGCAGAAGTATTCGCCGCCGACATCGCATCGTTGGCACGCGACAGATGAGACTGCGCCTTCTCCCCCGCCAGCAACTCCTGGCGGGCTTCCTCATTGGCGGACTGTCCCGACGCGGCACCCACCTGCCACGAATCCGACAGGTGGATACCTAACCCGGCCACAATCGCCGCGATAATCAGCGACGGCACCAGCATGGCAAAGAGCCGGCCAAAGACCGACAGACCCCGCAGGGCGGCCGATGAACCTTCGGCAGAACTCTCTGCAGATTTACTACCGAAAGCCTTTTTTGTCGTTCCAGCTGCGGAACTCTTTTTCAGGGAGGGGCGTCGACTCATGTCTCTAGCCTAAGCAATCGACCCCGAGTTATCACCTTTAGAGTGCACCGTAAAGCCTGTATTCTTGTAGGAAAGTTAGGAAAAACGTCAACTTCATTGAGGAGGCCAAGTCGGTGCTTGTGCTGTACAGTTTGGCCGTCCTAGTGCTGACCATTGCAGCAACCCCACTACTGACTCGCTTCCTGGGCCGCAATGCCGGCTGGGTTATCGCCCTCATCGATCTCTCCCTCGCCTGCGGAATCTACGCTCCCCTGGGTCCACGCCTGCTGCGCGGCGACACTATCACTGCCTCCATCCCCTGGATCGCCTACTGGAATATTCACGTAGGCCTTCGCCTCGACGCGCTGAGCTGGTTCTTCGCCATGCTCGCCCTTGTCATTGGGGCCGTCGTCATGGCCTACTCCACCCGCTACTTCGACAGCCACGACCAGCACGGCATGCCCCTCCACCACACCAGCTTCTTCCTCCTCATGGTCGTCTTCACGTTCTCCATGATGCTGCTGGTCACCGCCGATGACCTCATCCTCCTCTTCATCGGCTGGGAACTCACCAGCCTCATGTCCTTCATGCTCATCGGACGTTCCGGACACGCCGGCGAAGCAGGCTCCCTCCGCACCCTCTTCCTCACCTTCATCGGTGGACTCTTCTTCCTCACCGCCACCGTCGTCATCATCGCCGTCACCCACACTACTAACCTCACCGAGGCACTCTCCTCCAGCGTGTGGGTAACGAACCCCGGCATCACCACCACCGTAGCGGTACTGATCGCCATTGGCGCCTTCACCAAAGCCGCCCAATTCCCCTTCCACCTCTGGCTCCCCGAAGCCATGGCGGCAGAATCTCCCGTCTCCGCCTACTTGCACGCCGCCGCTGTCGTAAAAGCCGGCATCTACGTGCTGCTGCGCTTCTCGGCCGTCTTCCGACTCAATCTCACCTGGCAGATCCTGCTGGTCGTCGTCGGCATGTTCACCGCCGTCATGGGAGCCCTCTTCGCCCTGCAAAAGACGGACCTCAAGAAGCTGCTCGCCTACTCCACCGTCTCCCAGCTCGGGTGGATCGTCACCACGATCGGCATCGGCACCCACGCCGCCCTCACCGCCGCGGTCCTCCACACCCTCGCCCACGCCCTCTTCAAGTCCGGGCTCTTCATGTCCATCGGTGCCCTCCAGCACGCCACCGGCACCCGCGACATTCGCCGCCTTCCCCCCATGTGGAAGTACACTCCCGGCCTCATGGTGGTGACGGTGATCGGCGCCATCGGCATGGCCGGAATCCCCCCCACCCTGGGTTTCGTCTCCAAAGAATCCATGCTGACAAACTTCCTCAGCGCCTGGGGTAGCAACGCCGGCTCTATCGTCCTCACCACCGTCGCTGTTATCGGTGCTGCCCTCACCGTGGCCTACAGCTTCCGCATCATCCTCGGCGGCTTCTTCGACGGTGAACGCACCGTGGTGGAGGATAAAACCGACGCAGACCTTGACCGCGACAGCTACGAACTCGTCCTCCACAAAGTGCCCTGGGTCCTCACCGTCTTCGCGGCACTCCCCGCCGTCGCCGGTCTCCCCCTCTACTTTGCGGTGACGGCCCTCGGGCACCCGCTGTCTCAGATTGCCGTCAGCGCCATCAACACCCACACCGCCAGCTACCGCGCTGCCGTCATCCACAACGGTCCCCAGCTGCACGCCACCCACCTGCACCTTATCGCCGTCAACGAAGTGCTACTGCTGTCGCTGCTGGCCATCGTCATCGGCCTGCTCCTGGCATGGCAGCGCAAGCGCGTGGATGCCCTCCTCGACCGTGAACTACTCCCCCGCGACGGCGCCACCAACCTGGCCACCGTGTGGGAGAGCATGCGTTGGGCCGGTAACCTGGCCGGCACCGTCACCCGCTCCGACAGCCCCACCCGCCACGTGGGTGCCTTCGTTATCGTGCTCGGCGCCCTCGCCGGCACAGTGGCAGTGGGTTCTTTCTCCGGACAACTCGACTTCCCGGACCGCGTCCCCGGCATCGACCGCCCCATCGACCTCGTGGTGCTCCTTATCGTGCTGGTGGCAGCCATCGCCGCCATCACCACTCACTCCCGGCTGGCCGCAGTGGTGCTCCTCGGTGCAGTTGGAGTCGCCATCACCCTGCAGATTTTCGCCCTCGGCGCCCCAGACGTGGGTCTCACCCAACTACTGGTCGAAATCATCACCACCGTCATGTACATGCTGGTCCTCCGGCGCCTCCCTCGCACCTTCCAGAAAGCCTCGCGGCGGCGGCGAGTCTCCGCCGGCATCATCGCCGTCTTTTCGGGACTCGCCGCTTTCGGTGCCGTTTGGGTATTCACGGGGCGCCGAGACCGCTGCGCCCTCAGCCAGTACTTTCTTGACCACGGGCCTACCATCACTACCGGCAATAACGTCACCAACACCATCATCAACGAGTTCCGTGCCTTCGATACGTTTGGCGAAATGGCGGTGCTCGGGGTGACAGGTTTGGCTATTGCCGCCGTGCTGCTCTCCGTTCACCCCGCATACCGCCGCACTGGTAGCGCCAGCTTCCACCTCATCCGCCAAGAACTCCGGGAACGGGTGGGGAAAAACGGCCGTATCGTGCTACCCACCTCCTACGCGTACCGCGACAGCATCACCAACTCCTACCCCATCCGCGTATTCGTGTTGATGCTCTCTCCGCTCCTACTTATCACCGCCCTCGTCGTGTTCTGGCGCGGCCATCAAGAGCCGGGTGGCGGCTTCATCGCCGGCCTGATCCTGGCAGTCACGCTGGTACTGGCCTGGCTATCCACCCCGGTAGACCGCCCCCTCACCCGGCGCCGAACCCCCGCCATACTGGTCGCCAGCGGCGTCACCACCGCCACCATCACAGGGCTTATCGGCTATTTCACCACCCACGACCACAGCCTGGATGGGAGCGTGTCACCACACTCCTTCCTCTCCCCCCAACACTGGGATATTCCGGTGCTGGGCGCGGTGCCCTCCGCCACGTTCTTCGACTTTGGCGTCACCCTCTGCGTACTCGGCATGGTCTTGACAGCCCTCAACCTGCTCGGGTCGGGCCAATCCCCGCTGGGTGTCCCCAGCGTGGAAGTGTGGCCACCCTACGACCCGCTGCACATGGATGCGAAGGAGGAAGGTCCCCTCACCGAGGCAGCCAGCCAGGTGAACTCCTACCGTGACCCCATCCGGCAGAAGGAGATCCCCCACTATCGGGAGGCTCTGCGCGCTCTCTCCGCGGCAGAAGAGAAAGCTGTAGAAGAACGCCATGCCCCTCGCTCTCATTCCCGCTCGCAGACTGGAGGTGACGAGAAATGATCCTCGCCCTAACCATTGGCGTCCTCATCGCCGCAGGTGTGTACCTCATTCTGCAGCGCGATATGATGCGCATTGTCCTCGGCTTCGGCCTCATCAGCCACGGCATCAACCTCACCGTACTGGCTTCTGGCGTCCTTGACCGCCGTGAAGCGCCCCTCCTGCAGGAAACTAGTGTCGCCGCAGCCGCCGACCCTCTTCCCCAGGCTTTCGTCCTCACCGCCATCGTCATCTCCATGGCTGTCACCGTGTTCATGCTGGTCCTCGCCATCATCGGGACCACCGACGATGTGAAGGTCACCCCCGACTCGGGAACGGAGAGTGACGAAGTATGACCCTCGCCCCCCTCCTCCCACTATGGGTGACTGTCCCGCTGGTCACCGCTGTCCTCATGGTGTTTGCCCAACCACTGGCCCTGCGGCGCGTCATCTACCTGGCAGTCCCCAGCCTTTCTGTAATTGGCGCATTTATCCTGCTCTACCAGCACCACAGCCATGCTGTCATCGCCGAACACGTAGGTGGCTTCGCCCGCGGCATCGGTATATCGTTCGCCTCCGACGCCTTCAGCGCCCTCATGCTGGCAGCCACCGGCATCATCATTATTGCCTCCGCCTGGTTCGCCATCTCCATCGGTGAAGATGAACGCAACCGTTTCTTCCCCACCCTCACCCTGGTATTGATGGCGGGTGTGAACGGTGCCCTCCTCACCGCCGACCTCTTCAACCTTTTCGTGTGGATTGAAGTCATGCTCATGCCCTCCTATGCGCTCCTCGCCATTACCGGTACGTGGCGGCGCATCGGGGTGGACCGCATGTTCGTGGTCGTGAACCTCCTCACCTCCTCCGTCTTCCTGCTCGGCGTCATCTACATCTACGGCGCCGTTGGTGAGGTCAACATTGCGGTACTGGCCGGCGCCGCCGCCAACGAACCCCAGGTGGGCATCGCCATCACCGTCTGCCTTATCGCCCTCTGCGTGAAGGCGGGTGTGGTGCCGGTGCACGGTTGGCTCCCTCGCGCCTACCCGGCCACCTCTGCTGCGGTGATGGGTCTGTTCTCTGGTTTGCACACCAAAGTTGCTATCTACGCCATCTACCGCATCGTCTCTACCATCTTCATCTTCGATACCCCGGGACAGTGGATCATTGTGGTGGTGCTATGCCTCACCATGTTGGTGGGTGGTTTTGGTTCGTTGGGTGAACAGCGTATCCGCGGCTCATTGGCGTTCCAGATGGTGTGCGGTGTGGGCTATATTCTCATTGCCCTCATGCTGGCCGCCAACACCAGCGATATTGAGGCGCGAGCAGTGGCCCTCGGTGCTGGCATCTTCTACCTCATCCACCACATGCTCACCATGGGGTCCCTTATCCTCACCTCCGGGGCAATCGAAGAAACCTACGGCTCAGGCCGTTTCGACCGCCTCGATGGCTTGCAGCGCCGCGAACCCCTCGCCGCTGGCATCATGGCGGGCGGCATGTTGAGCCTGGTGGGCTTCCCACCCTTCTCCGGTGTGCTCGCCAAAGTGGGTATTGCACAGTCTGCTGCAACCGCCGGCGGAGCACTGGGCTGGACCGTTATCGCCGTCATCATCATCTCCTCCCTCGGGGCCCTCCTCTCCATGATGTATGTGTGGAGGGGTGTCTTCTGGGGGCCGCAGATGGCCATGTATCGGCCTATCGGAGCGGAGAAGTTCCAGCCGGTGGAGGACGACCTCATCATCAATAAGAAGCAACTCCTGCCCGGCGCATTCCTTCTCCTACTAAGCCTGGCAGCTTTCTTCGGGGCGGGCTGGCTGGTGGACCAAACCACCCGCGCCGGCTTCTCCCTCCTGGACATTTCGGACTACCTGCGGGCGGTGCTAAACGTATGAGTGATAAGCCCCGGAACACCACGCCCCCTCGCGAACTCACCGACGACGAACTGTGTGAGCAGTGGGAGCAACAAGAACGCGCCGAGGACTTGGCCGACCGCAAGTCGGAGGAAACTCACCTGCGGGAAGAGAGAAGTTCCTCCTTCAGCTCTGCCGCAATGACGCTTGTGCGCGCCGTCTGGCACCTCATCAGACGGCCCCGCACAGCCGGCCGTCGCTTCGTGGACTTCTTTGCGTCGGCGGGGCGTTGGCTGGCCTATGGTGCGTGGCTGTTGGCGGAAGTCGCCATCAATGCTGATGGTATGGCTCTCGATATGTTCCGCCCGAATACCAAGATTTCGCCCGCTATCCTACGTGTTCCCCTGGAACGTATGAATAGCTTGGAGGTGACGGTGTTCGCCACCTCCATCACGTTGACTCCTGGCACGCTGGTGCTAGCTATCGACCGCGGCTCCGCCCGACTAACCATGACATTGGATGGTGTGGCAGTCTCCGGCGATGACGGGTTTTTGCTAGTGCATTCGGTGTACGCCGAAGATCTGGATGCAGTGCGGGATGAATTGGAAATCATGATGAATAAGGTGCTGCGGGCCAGCCGCGGCAAAGCCTATGAACCTCATCGGTTGGAGGTGACCGCCGCATGATGGTCCTTACGGTAATGATCGTGATCGCTTCCGCGATCATCATCGCTGGGATGCTGCTTGGCCTCTACCGCGGTATTAAGGGCCCGGATGGGGCGAGCCGCGTCGCCATCAACGATCTGCTCTTCTACGGCATGCTGTGCATTGTCGGTTTCATTGGTCTGCTCAATGGCTCCAAGGTCGTGTTCGACGTGCTGCTCATTGGTGGGCTTTTCGGGGCCGTCTCCACTATCGCTCTGTCGCGCGTCATTAACAGGGGGCACCGATGAACATTATCGTGCAGGTTCTGGTGGGCCTTATCGCTATCTTTGGAGCGCTCTTCTTCCTGGATACCGGTATCGCTATGATCCGCGCCAAGGACGCCGTCACCCGTGCGAATATGAACAGCCCCGCCATCTATGTGGGTTTCCCGCTGGTGGCGTTTGCATTGTTCATTGGAGATACGGCCATGAACGGCTTCTCCTGGGCGCACCTTATTGAGTTTCTCCTCATCACCTTTATTGTGCCGGTGGGCTCGGCGTTGGGGTCCATGTATTTGGGCCGCGCCATGATGCTTGCGCAAGTTCGCTTGGACCCTCGCACAGTGCGGGAAGACCTGCGCGATGTTTCCCTGGCGGCGCGGGATGAAGCGTCCGAGGCGCACAGTGGGGAGCCGGAGAAGCACTATCACCATCTGGAGAAATACTCCGAGTCTGAGGAGTACGAGGAATACAACGAAGAGTTCGACGAGGAGTCGGGCGTCGCAGTGGAGAATACTGCCGACGAGAAAAACAGTTAGCCCATGTTGGCACAGCAGCTGTCCGCCCGGTCTACACAGTTTGTGTAGACCGGGCGGACAGCTGCTGTTATGGAGGTGGGGTGCGGTTGATGGGACGCGATAATCGCACCCACAGCTAGCTAGTCTGGCCTTCAGCGGTCGATCCGGCGAGCCAGCAAGCCAGCGAGCAGGTTGTTAGTGGTTGTCCTTATAGGACTTCTCGATGGCAGCGCCAACCTCTTCGTCGATGTTCTTCCAATACTCGAACACACGGGAGAGGACAGGTTCCTGCACCTCATCGAGGGTACCGACGACATTAGAGACGAGGCGCTCACGCTGGGCGTCATCCATGACGTCGCGGACCAGAGTATGCGGCTGGCTCCAGAAGTCGTCATCCTCGTGCTCGACCGGGTAGCCGCGGTAGGGTTCGGTGCCGTGGGGCTCCCAGCGGCCGAGGTCGGCCGGGGATTTCTCGGGCTGTGCGGTGGGGCCATTGCCACTGTTCGGCACGTAGGTGGGAACGGAAGGGTCGTTGAACTCCATGGCTGCCGGGCCCTGGTGGCTGTAGTTGTGCACCGCGACCACGGGACGGTTGGGGGGCAACTGTTCGAAGTTGGCGCCGAGGCGGTGGCGCTGGGTGTCCGGGTAGGAGAAGACACGGCCCAGCAGCATCTTATCGGGGCTGAGGCCGATGCCGCGCACCAGGTTGGAGGGGCTGAAGGCAGCTTGCTCGATCTGTACGTGGAAGTTCTTCGGGATCTGGTTGAGGGTGAGCTTGCCGACCGGGATCAGCGGGTAGTCCTTTTGGCTCCAGGTCTTGGTGAGGTCGAAGGGGTTGACCTTGTAGTTCTCAGCCTCAGCCTCCGGCATGATCTGCATCTTGAGGGTCCAAGACGGGTAGTCGCCATCCTGAATGTGCTGGTAGAGGTCGCGGCGGTGGAATTCGGGGTCAGTGCCAGCCAGCTTGTCTGCTTCTTCCTGAGGCAGGTAGCCAATGCCCTGGTCGGTCTTGAAGTGGTACTTCACCCAGAAACGCTCACCCTTGGCGTTGATCCACTGATAGGTGTGGGAGGAGAAACCATCCATTTCGCGGAAAGAGGAGGGCAGGCCGCGGTCGCCGAAAAGCCAGGTTACCTGGTGGGCGGATTCGGGCGACAGGGTCCAGAAGTCCCAGCGCATCTGGAAGGACTGCAGGTCGGTATCCGGGGTGCGCTTCTGGGAGTGGATGAAGTCGGGGAACTTGATGGCGTCACGGATGAAGAACACCGGGGTGTTGTTACCAACCATGTCGTAGTTGCCCTCTTGGGTGTAGAACTTGAGGGCGAAACCGCGGGGGTCACGCTGGGTGTCAGCGGCACCCTTTTCACCGGCGACGGTGGAGAAGCGAGCCAGGACGGGGGTCTTCTTTCCGGGTTGCAGGAAGTCTGCGGCGGTGTAGGCAGAGACGTCTTCGGTGACTTCGAAAACACCGAAGGCGCCGGAACCCTTGGCGTGGACGACACGCTCGGGGGTGCGTTCACGGTCGAAGTGAGCGAGCTTGTCGATGAGGCCGACATCGTGGAGGCCGATGTAGCCCTGCTTACCCTGTTGGAGAGAGTAGTCGTCGGAGGCGACGGGAGCACCAGCTGCGGTGGTGGTGGCGGAGTTGTGAGGGGCGGGGCGGAGGCCGCGCTCGATCGGGTTCTCGTTCGTCATGTTGAGGGTTTGCCTTCCTGGAATCGGATTGCGGTGTGAGAGACGGGGCGCGTATCCCACGAGGGAGCTGAAAAGCTCTGTACCTACAGTGTTCCTTATTAATTAATGAATGTCAATAGTTTTTCTAGATATATAGATTCTTTTGATGAGGGTGAATGGGTTCCTTCACAAATGCACTGCGGTTGTACCCCAAAAATGTCAAAAGAGCCGGAAACCTGCAGAACACTGCAGAGTTTCCGACTCTTCGTAAAACGCTACGAGCAGCGCGCGAAATTAGGCGCCGAGACGCTTCGCGACCAGCTCAGCAATCTGGATGGTGTTGAGGGCAGCACCCTTACGGAGGTTGTCACCGGACACGACCAGGTTAAGGCCACGGTTGCCTTCCACAGAGGGATCCTGACGGATACGACCCACCAGGGAAGGATCGATGCCAGCAGCAGCCAACGGAGTGGGGACGTCCACCAGCTCAACGCCGGGGGCGTCAGCCAGCACAGCCTTGGCCTCTTCGGGGGTGATGGCCTTGGAGAACTGAGCATTGATCACCATGGTGTGAGCGGTGAGCACCGGCACGCGCACGCAAGTACCAGAGACCTGCAGATCCGGGATGCGGAGGATGCGGCGGGACTCGTTGCGGAGCTTCTGCTCCTCGTCGGTCTCGTAGGAACCATCATCGACAATATTGCCAGCCAGCGGCACCACGTCGAAGGCGATGGGGGCGACGTAGGGACCCAGGTCCTCAGCCTTCATGGCGGAACCATCGTGGGTGAACTTCTCCATGTCGTCAACATTGTCACGCACCTGCTGGGCGAGAGTACGGACACCAGCCAAACCGGAGCCGGACACTGCCTGGTAGGAGGCGACGAACATGCGCTCCAGGCCAGCAACGTTGTGGAGGGCCTGCATGACGGGCATGCATGCCATGGTGGTGCAGTTCGGGTTGGCGATGATGCCCTTCTTGAGGTCATCGGCTTCATCCGGGTTGCACTCGGTCACGATCAGTGGCACGTCGAAGTCCTTACGCCATGCGGAAGAGTTGTCGACGACCACGGCGCCGGCCGCGGCGAAGCGGGGAGCCTGTGCCTTGGAAGTGGTGGCACCGGCGGAGAAGACGGCGATGTCGATGCCCTTGAGGTCCTCATCAGAAACGGCGTTGACGTCTTCCACGACGACATCTTCACCGCGGAACTGCAGCACCTGGCCGGCAGAACGCTCGGAGGCGAAGAAACGGACCTTGGTGCAGGGGAAGTTGCGCTCTTCGAGGATGGAGCGCATAACGCGGCCAACCTGGCCGGTGGCGCCGACGACGGCGACAGTGAGATCAGTCATTGTGAGTCCTTTGCGGAGTTATAGGGAAGCCACTCCCCGGTGGTCGTGATTCTCGCAACCGAGGAGTGGCTGAAAGAAGATTTTAGCGACCGGTACCGGCATAGACGGTGGCCTCTTCATCAGTGCCCAGGTTGAAGGCATCGTGGAGGGCGCGCACAGCAGTCTGAACATCCTCGGAGTCGATGAGGACGGAAATGCGGATCTCGGAGGTGGAGATGAGGTCAATGTTGACTCCCGCCTCGGCGAGAGCCTCACAGAAGGTGGCGGTGACGCCCGGGTGAGACTTCATACCGGCACCAACGAGGGACACCTTGCCTACGTGATCATCGAAGAGGACCTGATCGAAGCCGATCTCGTCCTTTTTGTCGTTGAGGATGGCGACAGCCTTGGGAGCGTTGGCGCCAGAGCAGGTGAAGGTGATGTCGGTCTTGCCGTTGTCCACGTCAGAGAGGTTCTGGAGAACCATGTCGATGTCGATTTCGGCATCGGCGATGGTGCGGAACACGGAAGCAGCGAAACCGGGCTTATCCGGGATGCCGACGACGGTGATCTTGGACTCGGACACGTCATGGGCGACGCCGGTGAGAATTGCTTCTTCCACGGGAATATCCTCCATTGATCCGGAAACGATGGTTCCGGGCTTGTTGCTGTACGACGAACGCACGTGAATAGGAAGGTTGCCGCTGCGTGCGTATTCCACACAACGCAGCATCAGGATCTTGGAGCCGACTGCGGCCATCTCCAGCATTTCTTCGAAGGAGATCTGGTCCAGCTTGCGGGCGTTAGGAACGATGCGCGGGTCGGCAGTGTAGACGCCGTCCACGTCGGAATAGATTTCGCAGACATCTGCGTTAAGAGCGACGGCAAGGGCGACGGCGGTGGTGTCAGAGCCACCGCGACCCAAAGTGGTGACGTCCTTGGTGTCCTGGGACACACCCTGGAAACCAGCGACGAGGACGATCTTGCCTTCCGCGAGGGCAGCTTCAACGCGCCCCGGGGTGACGTTAATGATGCGTGCGTTTCCATGCTTAGCAGTGGTGATAACACCAGCCTGCGAACCGGTCATAGAAACGGCCTCCGCACCCAGCGAGGCAATAGCCATAGCCACCAGCGCGTTGGACATGCGTTCACCAGCGGTGAGGAGCATATCCATTTCGCGCTCCGGGGGAGCTGGGTTGACAGACGTTGCTAGGTCCACCAGTTCATCAGTGGTGTCACCCATTGCAGAGCACACAACGACAACGTCGTTTCCGGCCTTCTTGGTGGCCACGATCCGTTCTGCGACGCGACGGATACGCTCTGCCGATTCCAAAGAAGAACCGCCATACTTCTGTACGACGAGTGCCACGGGTAAATACCTCCATGTGCTGTGAACAATTTCACGCGTAATCCTACCTGTAGACCTGCGGTATTGCCTAGTAGCACCCTCAAATACGCTACGAGAGGACACCCTCGCGTGAGGGTGCCCTCTCATAGCCCTGAAACCGGCTAATGCCTGTTAGCTGGGATTCTTTACTCAGATTGTAGGATTTCGAACTACTTCAGTGCAGCAGCCTTGTCGTTGCGCTCCACCTTCATGAAGGCGGCATCCTTGGCCAGGAAGTAGTTCGGGCCAAAGAAGATCTGGCGAGCGTTCTCGGTGTTGTTGAGGTAGAGATCAGCAAAGGCGAGCACGGAAGCCGCGAAAGCGGAGTTCCTCCAGTCGTCCATTTCCTGACCGTGGGGAGCGCCCTTCACCATAGCGATCCAGGCGGGCACATTCTTGTTCATCTTGTAGCGGGGACGAATGCTCCAGTCGAAGCAGACGGTGTCCTTCTCGCCGGTGAGGTAGAAGGTCGGCACCTTGCTCAGAAGAGGCTGGAAACCGACGCTGGGGCCCGGCTGCAGCGGCACAGCAGCAACAACCTTGAGGCCGGGGTACTTCTTCTCAACCTGCGGAAGCAACCAGCTGGAGCCAGACTCGGTGGAGCCGCCGCCAGCGGAGTGACCGGTCAGGATGGTCTTAGTGGCATCAACGTGTCCGAAGAGCGGAGACTTGGAATTCTGGGACTCAGCGAACAGGCTTGCAGCACCCTGAACGTCGGTGTAACCGGTCCAGTTGAGGAAGGTGTAGGTGACGACCACGATGTAGCCGTGGGAAGCCCACATGTGGTAGAGATGCTCGGTCAGACCAGCTTCGGCACCAATGCCGGGGGTGTAAATAATGACCGGGAGTTTACCCAGCTCAGCAATATTTTCGGGGTAAACGAACTGCACATCAGCGGGCTTCTTCGTGCCATCGGGGAAAGTTCCCCAGCACGTGTGCTTCATCTTATTGTTGTGGTCTTTTTCGAGGATCTTAGCGTAGATCTTGTAGACCAGACCGCAATCCTGTGCCTTCATGGTAGACACAGTCTTGTACTTGCCCATGTGCGAATACAGATTCTGGATGTGGCTACCAGTAACAACACCCTGGCTGTCCACCTTGATAGGCTGCTGCGGTTCTGCCTGCGCGACTCCCGCGGTAAGCCCGAAAGCAAGAGCAGATGCCGCCAGCGTGGCGGTAAACTTCTTAAGTCGCATAACCGATCCCTTTCGTATGCGAGCACGTGTAATGAAAGAAACGTCCCACAACGGACAATTGTGTGGAAGAAGGGCATTCTCGGGAGGATCTCAATAGTATTGAGGGGAGAAAACTCTTATCGTCTCCGAGTCTAAGAGGTTCATCCACAATTCTCGCTCGCCCATGGCAACAAGAACGGGGCCCCATGACCTATCAGCTTATCGCCGCTGTGCTGGCTCTTTTGTCAGCACTAGTGGTCGCCACTGGTACCGTCATCCGCCACCTCGTTGCCGATGAGCAACCCCTCCCCGAAGAAGGAGGCGGCAGCGCCAAAGCCACCCTCACCTCCGCCAAATGGTGGGCCGGTGCCGGCGTCAGCGTTATCGGCTACCTACTCCAAGCAGCTGCACTCCGCTTCGCCTCCATCCTACTGGTGCAGCCCATCACCATCCTTTCCCTCTTCTTCGCACTCCCCCTCTCGGCACGATTTACCGGCCGGCGCGTGCGCGTCCAGGACTGGGTGTGGGCGGTCGTCCTCACCCTCGGCGTGGGCGTACTGCTCGTCGTGGGGCGCCCCACCAACACCCACGCGAAGGCACACCCGGCGCTGTGGGTAGGATCGCTCGCCGTGGGCGTCGTTATTGTGGTGCTGCTCCTGCGCCTCGCGAAGAAAGGACTACGGAAAGAGCGCGCCCTCCTCGTTGGTCTCGCCTCCGGCATCACCTACGGGTACATGTCGTTCCTCACCAAAGGCGTGGTCATGGACCTCTCGGCCGGCCGTATCCTCACTGTCCTCACGCACCCGGCGCTCTACCTGGTCATCGTCGCTGCCATTGTGGGTACCTGGCTCCAACAAGCCGCGTTTAATGCGGGTGCTATCCAGCAGTCGCTCCCCGCCATGACCGTCGCTAGCCCGCTGACGTCATCAGTGTTGGGCGTCATCGTTTTTCAGGAACGCTTCACCACCTCTGCATCCCTTTACTGGCTGATCATCGTGGCAGCTATCGCCACTGTGGTGGCCGTGGTACAACTCTCCCGCGCCGAAGCGCAGGACGACATCGAGCAGGATTAGTCCGTCTTTGTCGTATCCTCTGCCCTATTCTCTGTCGCACTAGGTTGTGCATCGAAAGCTTCTGGATCGAACGGCTCATCAAGCGGGCCCAAATCGTCATAACTCAACGGGTCTTCCCGCGGCTCCACATGCGTCTGCACGTGCAGATCCGGAATGACGAGCATCAGCTGCTCCTCAATATCGTGCACTAGGTCATGGCCCTGCTTGACAGTCCAGTCCCCCGGCACCAGCACATCAAACTCAATGAAGTTCGAGGAGCCGCTCGCCCGGTTCCGCAAGGCATGGAAATCCACATCGAGGCAGCGGTACGTGTCCAACACCTTCTTCAAGGCCGCCTGGTGCTCCTCACTCATCGCCCCGTCCATCAGGCCGTCGAGGGACTCGCGCATCACTTTCCAGCCCGTCCACAAAATATTGATACCCACCGCAATAGCAATAACCGGGTCCATCCAATACCAGTGAGTGAGCGCAACAACCCCCACCGCCGCCAACACACCCACCGTAGTGTAGACATCTGTCATCAGATGCTTGCCGTCCGCCTTCAGGGTGATCGACCGATGCTTCTTCGCCCCCCGCAGCAGGATTAACGACACCCCACCGTTCACCAGCGTCGCCACCACGGAAATGAGCAACGCAATACCTACATCCTCCAGTGGCTGCGGGTGAAAGAGACGCCGCGCAGCAGAGACGATGATGACACCGGCGGCCACGAAAATCATGGCGCCTTCCATCACCGCCGAAAAATACTCGGCCTTAGAATGGCCAAACTGGTGGTCCTTATCTGCCGGACGAGCCGCCACGATCAGCACAATGAGAGCCACCACCGCGGCTACCAAGTTGACGAGAGATTCTGCCGCATCCGAGAACAGACCTACCGAGCCAGTAATCCGCCAAGCCGCCATCTTCAAAACAATGGTGATGATGGCAGCGGCAATCGACAGCCACGCATATTTGGTGAGAGTACGGCGGCTGGACTGCTGATCCATCTCCCCGGAATGGGAGGCAACGAGCGAAGACATCATGCCCAAACTGTACTCGTCACCAGCACAAACGACCACGGTAGTGGGTGCCGGAAACTCGCCTCAAGTTGTTCGCGAGGCGCTAAAACACGCCAATAAGCTGCACGAATCACCATAAATAGCACAAGCGAGGTCGCCGAAACTGGGTCAAACGGTATAAACTGGCTGCATGCGTTGGGCATCCCTGCTACTTGGTTGCCGCGACGGGGCCCGTTTGTAGAACTGGCTCCCCGCCGCGGGGTTATGCGCGCCGGTTCACCCCCACCTTTCTCAAGACGTAGCAGTCTCCAGACCACACCGTCTGTGACACAACAGCGTCCCTTCCCCTCATATACGAGTTTTGACACGAGGTTTATTCACCATGGCCCCCTCTGACACTTTCGTCGCCGCCGCATCCACCATCGTTCCCCCCTCCAAGCCGGCCCCCGCCGACCAACCCAGCTGGAACAAACAGAAAAACTCCTCCATGCCCGCCTACCGCTACCGCTCCTACGCCGAAGAAGTAGAAGCCGTCGAGCTGCCCGACCGCACCTGGCCCAACAAGGTCATCGACCGCGCGCCCCTCTGGTGCGCCGTCGACCTGCGCGACGGAAACCAGGCACTGGTTGACCCCATGAGCCCCGCCCGCAAACGCCGCATGTTCGACTTGCTCGTCCGCATGGGCTACAAGGAAATCGAAGTAGGCTTCCCCTCCGCCTCCCAAACCGACTACGACTTCCTCCGCGAAATCATTGAGGACGGCGCCATCCCCGACGACGTCACCATCCAAGTACTGGTACAGTGCCGCGAAGACTTGATCCGCCGCACCTTCGAAGCGTGCGCCGGTGCCCCCAACGTCATCGTCCACTTCTACAACTCCACCAGCATCCTGCAACGCCGCGTCGTCTTCCGTAAAGACAAGCCCGCCATCAAGAAACTTGCCACCGACGCCGCCGAACTCGTCAGCACCATCGCCAAAGACTACCCAGACACGCACTGGCGCTGGGAATATAGCCCCGAATCCTTCACCGGCACAGAACTCGCCTTCGCCAAGGAAGTGTGCGACGCCGTCACCGAAACCGTCGGCGCCACCCCGGACGACCCCATCATCATCAACCTGCCCGCCACCGTCGAAATGACCACCCCCAACGTCTACGCCGACCAAGTGGAATGGATGAGCCGCAACCTCGCCCACCGCGACGCCACCATCCTCTCCCTGCACCCCCACAACGACCGCGGAACCAGCATCGCCACCGCCGAACTGGGCTTCATGGCCGGCGCCGACCGCATCGAAGGCTGCCTCTTCGGCAACGGTGAACGCACCGGCAACGTCGACCTCGTCACCCTGGGCCTCAACATGCTGACCCGCGGCGTCGACCCTCAAATCAACTTCAGCGACATCCGCGAAGTCCGCTCCACCGTCGAATACTGCAACCAGATGCCGGTCACCCCACGCCAGCCCTACGGCGGCGACCTCGTCTTCACTGCCTTCTCCGGCTCCCACCAGGACGCCATTAACAAGGGCTTCGATGACCTCAATGCTGTCGCTGCCCGCGAGGACAAAGACGTCGCCGACGTCACCTGGGAAGTTCCCTACCTGCCCATCGACCCCAAGGACATCGGCCGCAACTACGAGGCCGTCATCCGCGTCAACTCGCAGTCCGGCAAGGGCGGTGTCGCCTACATCATGAAGACCGACCACGGCATGCGCCTGCCTCGCCGTATGCAGATCGAGTTCTCCAAGACCGTTCAGCGTGTCACCGACTCTGAAGGTGGCGAGATGAACTCCAAGCAGCTCTGGGACCTCTTCTCCGAGGAATACCTGGACCGCATCGAGCCGCTGGAACGGATGAGCCAAGCCCTGGAGGCCGCCAGCACCGACGACGGCGACGACCGCATTACCGTCAACGTGCTGTGGCACGGCGACGAACGCGAAATCTCCGGCGTCGGCAACGGCCCACTGGCCGCCTTCGTGGACGCCCTGCAGCAGCTCGACATTGACGTCAGCATCGTCGACTACCAAGAGCACGCCATCACCGCCGGTTTCGACGCCGATGCCGCCGCCTACGTGGAATGCGAAGTCAACGGGACCCCCGTCCACGGTGCCGGCATCGCCTCCTCGATCAGCGTGGCCTCCCTCCGCGCCGTGGTGAGTGCCGTCAACCGCGCTCTCACCGGGCACTCCCCCGACGCGAGTTAATTTCTTCTCTCCCAAGAATTTATGAAATCAACCGCTCTTCCTGCAGTTGCCTCTGCGGCACTCCTCACCGTGAGCGCCGCAGTGGGCACTGCCCCTACCGCCGCTGCCATCAACACCAGCACCGTCGCCCCCAACCTGCCCTACGTCACCAAAGTGATCTCCCACGGGGCGCTCTGCACCGGCACTCTCATCTCCCCCTCCTGGGTACTCACTGCCGCCCACTGCGTTCGCAACGGCACTACCGTCACCGGCAGCGTTAGCTTCGGTAACGAAGCCACCAACACCGTCGGCTTCACCGGCGCCTACCACTACGGCAGCTGGGACACAGCCCTCGTGTACCTCAATAAGCCGCAGATCGGGCGCCCCTTTGCCCTCCTCTCCCCCTCCCCCGCCATCGAGAAAACCTTCGGCCACACCTACGGGTGGGGCAAAGACCGCTTCCCGCTGCGCGCCGGCAAGGCCCAGGTAGTAGGACACTTCGCGGGGACACACGGAAAGATGTTCGTCACCTACACCGAATGGGGCAAACAAGAACCCGGCGACTCCGGCGGCCCCTTCCTGCAAGGCCCGTTCCTGGTAGGCGTCCTATCCTCCATCGACGGAGCCACCGCCACAACAGTCAACGCGAACTACGTTGAGGTTGTGCACCTTTGGCCGTGGATTGCCGACACTATCGCCGCTCACAGCTTCTCTCCCCTCCGTACCTCATCGTCTACACACTGAGGAGCCCTCATGACACTCCCTCGCACTGCCCTCAGCCGTCGCCTCGCCGCCGGCACCCTCGCCCTCGGTCTGCTGGCCGCACCCCTCAGCACTGCTGCTCCGGCAGCTGTCGCCGCCGACAACTTCGCCGCTGGCGCCGCCCACAGCGGCGACGCCACGTACGTGAAAACCATCTTCGACGACAGCAACCAGGCTCGCCTCCGTAATGGACGCACGCCACTTTCCTGGTCCTCGCAGCTCGGCAGTGACAGCCTACAGTGGTCCCAACACCTGGCCCGCACCGGCACGTTCGAGCACACCACTAAGAATGTGCGGGAAAACCTCTACACGTGCAGCGGTTGCACAACCCCCACAGGCGCTGTGGAGGCCTGGTTGAAGTCCCCCGGACATCGCCGTAACCTGTTGAACACCAGGGCCACCAGCATGGGCATTGGCATTGCCCAGAACACCAAGGGCGAGTGGATCGTTACTCAACGCTTTAACGCCTAAAAAGCGGAATACACAGCGTAGCCTAGACAGTAAGAAAGCAATGACCTCCACACCCGACGCAGGGTGTCCCCCTCCCCCCTCTGGAGCCCTTGTTTGCGAACCCCTTTTCTTCTGCGGGTGACGAGCACTGGTGACGGAGCCTGCGGCGTCACCAGCGTCAGATAAAGGACTGCGCTATGCCCCCACGACAGGTCCGCCCCGCACTCGCTGCGACACTTGCACTTACCCTCACCGGGGTATCCTTCGTTGGCCTACCCACCCAGGCAACCGGTGCACCACGCAGCTACCAACCACAAGCCATCGGCCGCTCCTGCACCCGTTGGGTGACGGAACCACGCACCCAAAGCTGCCGCATCTACAGTCCCAGCATGCGCACCACCATCACCGTCGATCTACAGCTGCCTCTCCACGCCACCTCGCCACTCCTGCATGTGTTCGGTGGCATGTGGCAGCATGAACACCAAGGCATGCTGATGCACGAGGTGGGTGGCCTCGCCCGCGCACTTAGCCGCACCGACGTGGGCTTCGTGGCTCCCGTCGCCCCCACCAATGGTTCCATGTGGACAGACTGGCGCCAGCCCACTCTCATCTCCGATAAGAAACCCATCAAATGGGAAACGTTCTTCACCCAGGAACTTCCCACCTACCTGTGGCATACCTTCGGTATTCCCCTGCGCCCCCGCAATGCCATCGCACTGGGTGTCAGCATGGGTGGGGCAGGCGGGGCCAGCGTAATGTACCGGCACCCCGAGGTGTACCGCGCCGGCTACTTCCTGAGTGGCTTTTACAATTTCACCTCCCCACTGGGACGTGCTGCCCTGGGGGTGATTAGCGGGCTCAGCGGCAATACCGGCCAGGACATGTGGGCCTATGACGACTACGCTGCCCATTCTCCCACCGAGCTCGCTGACCGCACTCCACTCTTCCACACCCGCTTCGTTGCGGGTACCGGAATGCTTGATCTGAAAAATAAGGAAATCAATTACAAGGTTGGGGATACCCTGCTACGTCTCTACGGAGGTACCTGGCTGGAAGCCGGCATGAGTGCCTCCCTCGTGAAGTTCCGTACGGTGGTGCGGAAGCAAGCTCCGCAGGCGCTGCGCGACGGGAAAGCCGTGATCGTTATTTACCCCAGCGGAGTGCACTTCTGGAACCTGTGGCGACGGGACATGTACGACGAGGGTGGTCTGCAGGACATTCTGCATCGCAGCGGGGTGCGGTATGTGCCAGTGGCCAACCCGGCACAGCTGAAAGACCCCTTCGCCAAACGGGCCAAGCCGGCAGAGAAGCCAAAGCCAGCAGACCAGCCAAAGCCGGCAAAGCCCACGTCGTCAACGCCAGTAGACAAGCCAGCGCCGGCGAACAAGCCGACAGTAGGCTAGACACCCAACCCCATTTTCACCATGAGAATAATAAGCACCTGCGCCACCACAATCTTGGCGATCATCGCCATCGGGTAGACCGTCGAGTAGCCCGTGTTCGGTAGGTCATTATTTGTCTGATCGTTGGCATACCCCAACGTTGCCGGCTGGGTAAAGAGGCCTGCCGCCACACCCATCGCCGTACCATAGGGCAGCTTGAAGCCCTTGTAGACAATCACCAGCGTCAACGATGTCAGCAAGAAGGTAATAACACCACCCACGGCAATCACCGTCAGGGATGCAGGGTTCGTCACCGCCTTGAGGAAGTCTCCACCGGCATTAGCGCCAATACCTGCCAGGAAAAGGGTAATACCAAACTGCCGAATGGTGAGGTTAGAAGAATAGGGAATACGCCACACAATGGGACCGGTTCTGCCCAGGGCACCCAGGATGAGGCCGACGATAAGCGGGCCACCAGCCGACCCCAGCTCCAGGACACCACCACCGGGGATGGGGACCGGAATCTTTCCTACCAGCAGACCGAGGGTAATACCCACCGCAAAGGTGAGGACGTCGATCTCGGAGAGGCTCTTGTAGGAATCGCCGAGGATACGGGCGGCCTGGGTGAGATTTTCTTTGCTGGTGACGACGCGTACACGGTCCCCCAGCTCCAGGCGGGAATCATCCGTCGCCACCATGTCAATGTCGCCACGGCGAATGCGGGTAATAAGAATGCCGTGCTTGCGCTGCAGCCCCAGCTTGCCCAGCTTCACACCCACCACGTTGGGGTTGGAGACGAAGATGCGGCGCAGACCGGAGGTGACATCATAGTAGGCCAAGTCCACGTGGGAGTCCTCACCTAGGAATTCGGTGGCCGCATCGAGGGCGTCCTGGGTGCCGGTGACGCACACGATCATGCCCTTCTCGATAACATCGCGCACCGAAGCGATACGCATCTTGCCTGCGTCGATGGTGACTTCCTCCGGGTAGCCTTTCTCGTCCAAGAGGTGTGGGTCGATCTCGTAGGCGTCCGGGGTGAGCATGCGAGAGACGATGATGTTATGGCCGATGCGGGAGTTGAGGTCCGCTACGAGGGTGGCATCATTGCGGGTCACCAAAATATTGCGGGTGAAAATGGGGACGTCTGCCACCCCGGCGCGTACCGCTTCCTCCTGGTGGTTAATGTGGAAGATCTTTTGGAAGAGGACAAAGGCGGCGATAGAGGCCAACACGCCCAGAGGGTAGGCCAGGGCGTAACCGACGGTGGGGAGACTTTGCGCGGCATCCAAACTGCCTGTGGCCTTGACTGCCGCGGAGTTCGCCAAGCTGGGGAGGGCGTTGGAGACGGCGGCCAGAGCGGGGGTGTTGGTGAGGGCACCCGTGTACATGCCGGCGGAGATGATGGGCTCCATTTTGAAGAGCGCCACCATCCCAATGGTGAAGGCGGCGCTGCCTAGCACGAGGGCGATAATGAGCAGGTTAAGGCCGAGGCCTTTGGTGCGAAGGGCCCGGAAGAAAGCTGAGCCGGAGGCCAGGCCGATGGTGTAGACGAAGAGCGTGAGGCCCATCACCCAAATGATGTGAAGCTGCTGGATGGGGTGCCCGTAGTTGGTAAAAATAGCGGAGATGATGAGGCCGACGAAGAGCACTGCGGCGACGCCGAGGGAGAAGGAACCGATGCGAATGCGGCCAACAAAAAAACCCAGGGCCATGATGATCATGAGCACGAGTAAGGGCTGTTCCGCGAACCACCCAATGACAGCGGACACGTCTCGCTCCTAGAGAATTCCTGGGGTAAACACCCTAACTCCTGTCATCCTACCGACGGCTCTCTGAAACGCACGTCCAGTTTCTGTAAAGCGGCCGTCTCGCGAAGAGTTCTCCCGCCCTTCCCTCGCCCTTTAGAATAAGTGCATGACGAACGCCTCTCTTGGTTTCCGCGGAACCCTCGCCCGTTGGTCGTGCTTTGCAGCGCGCTGGGCGTCACGCACATTGGGACGCGGGAATGGCGGCATGATTGGCGGCCTGGTGGCCCTCAAAGTTGACCCCAACATCATGGCTAAACTTGCAGGTGAACGCATGTCTGTGGTGGTGACGGGGACGAACGGAAAGTCCACCACTACCCGCATGGTGGCCACCGCGCTGCGCACCCGGTACACAGTGGCCACCAACGATGGTGGAGACAATATGGATGCCGGTATCGTGAGCGCCCTCAACCGGCATCTGGATGCCCACACCATCTGCCTAGAAGTGGACGAAATGCACGTCCCCCATGTGATGGATGCCATATCCCCCACGGTGCTCGTGTTGCTGAATCTTTCCCGCGACCAACTGGACCGGGTAGGCGAAATTAACACTATTGAACGCCGTCTAAGGGCTGCCGTTACCGCCCATCCCGACACCATCGTCGTCGCCAACTGTGACGACATGATGATGGCCTCTGTCGCCTACGACGCCACAAACGTTGTGTGGGTAAGCACTGGGGGCGGCTGGTCGAACGACGCCACCACCAGCCCCCGCAACAATTCCGCCATTCTGCATGCAGATGGCGACTGGTGGGCGGCCGAACCCCTGGAGGACGGCCGGGAATTCCGTCGCCCTACCCCCGACTGGTGGGTCGACGACGAGGGCCTGCACGGCCCCGACGGACTCACTCTGCCCATGCATCTGCGGGTACCCGGCCGCGCCAACCGCGGAAATGCCGCCCAGGCGGTCGCGGCTGCCGTCAACATGCTGGTGAGTGCTGAGGATGCGGTGCGTGCCGCAGAGTCCGTGGACGATGTGGCTGGCCGCTACACCACAATCCAGCTGGAGGACCACGACATTCACCTGTTGCTGGCGAAGAATCCGGCGGGCTGGCAAGAGGCTCTCAATATGGTGGACCGGACTGCTGACTCGCTGGTGATTGCCGTCAATGGGCAAGAGGCTGACGGGATTGACCTCAGCTGGCTGTGGGATGTGCGCTTCGAGAACTTCTCTGACACGGCCGTCTTCTGCTCCGGTGAGCGCGGCACGGACCTGTCGGTGCGCCTCACCTACGCAGGGGTGGAGCATGAATTGATCCATGATCCGCTGGCAGCTATTCGCGCCTGCCCACCTGGGCGGGTGGAGGTGCTGGCGAACTACACGTCGTTCCGCGATCTGTTCCGCGAACTCCGTCACCTGACGGGCGCCGGGGCAGGCACCGCCGATGACCCCACCTCACGGAACCAGTAGGAGGACTGCAGTGAGTACACTCTCCAACCCCACACCCGGGCGGGATTCCGTTATTCACATCGGGGCACTGCTGCCCGACATTATGAGTACCTACGGGGATGACGGCAACGCGCTGGTCCTGCGGGAACGGCTGCGCCGGCGCGGCTACCAGGCGGAGATTGTGCGCATTACTCTGCACGATGAAGTGCCGTCCAGCTGCGATATTTACACGATGGGGGGCGGTGAGGACATCGCCCAGATCCTCGCGTCGAAGCACCTGCGGGAACACCGTGGGTTGTTTACGGCGGTGGAGGCGGGGCGGCCGTTGCTTGCCATTTGCGCGGGATTGCAGATGTTGGGTGAGTGGTTCCAGGTGGCTGACGGTTCCCATGCGCAAGGCGTGGGGCTACTGGATGCGACCACGGTCCCCCAGGCCACCCGTTCCATTGGCGAGTTGGTGGCAACACCTCTGGTGGAGGGGTTGACGGAACCGCTCACCGGGTTTGAGAACCATATGGGTGCAACGGTATTGGGCCCCGATGCGCGCCCGCTCTCCCGTGTGAAGTACGGGGTGGGTAATAGCGTGCCGGCGGGGGCAGATGTGCCTGCTGCTGGGCTGGTTGACGGCGTGGTGCAGGGCAGCATTGTGGCCACCTATATGCATGGTCCGTGTTTGGCCCGAAACCCGCAGTTGGCCGACTTTTTGGTGGCACAGGTGCTGGGTGTGCCGGTGGCTGACCTGGAACCGCTGGATATTCCGGCGATTCCGTTGCTCCGTAAAGAGCGGCTGGAGGCGGCTAAGCACCCCTTCAAGCGCACTGCCTAGGTGCGTCCCAGCGTCTCTCGTACCGGAGAGGACTGCATCATGGGGTCGCCTTGGCGCATACCTGGCGTAGCAGCCGGCAGTGAGTGCTCTGTTGTAGGGGTGCTTAGCGCGCCACACTGGTGATAGTGGTGGCTGTCGGATGCCGTGGTGACGGCGGGGCCAGCACTACTGTGTTAACCACCGTGGCTGGTGGTGCCAGTGCTAGTTAGCGTCGATGGACCGCAGGGCCGGGATGGCGACCAGGCACGGAACCTCCATGACCTTCTCCCCTGCCAGCGCATTGAGCACCATGGCCCACACGCGCTTGTTGTAGGGCAGGGTGAGGTGATCCGAGTAGTCCTTGCTGCAGCCATCTTGGATGGTGATGTTGGTGACGGTGGCTCCCGGCACAGCCTCCTGGAAGTTGGGGTTGTGGGTGGAGATGGTGGTGAACTCGTCGTACTTGGTGGACAGGTTCGTGTAGGTGATGCCGGCGATGGTCTGCGGGTCGGTGATGGCATTGATAATAGGTGAGCCGGTCATCATCTGGGCGGCGGCGATGGTGCCAAATTCGAGAATGTCTCCCACCAGGGCAGGTTCTGCATTCTTGGTGTAGACGGCTTCCAGATCCTGCAGGCCGAAGGGGTTGATGCCAACGTTAATACCGCCCAGGGTCACGATGTTGTCGATAAAGCTGGGGCCGTAGGTGTGAGCGATGAGGTTGGCAACGGTGCCGCCTTCGGAGTAGCCGATGATGTCGACTTTCTTGGCGCCGGTAGTCTTCATGACGTCGTTAATGAAGGCGGCGGTGAAGGTGGCGGAGGCTTCGATATCGGCGAGGCCGCCGAAGTCAAGGTCACCGATAGCTCGGACGACCTTGGACATGGCACCATCCCGGTCCTTGGCCATGTTGACGGCGTAGACGCAGTAACCCTGGTCCTTCAGTACGGGTCCGAAGCCCGCCCAGGCGGTGTTGGCCGTCATGGACATGCCGTGGATGAGGATGACGGGGTTGGGCTTGGTGGGGCTGGGTGTGCAGGACCAGTCGTTGACTCCTTGGGGGGCGACGGAGTCGGTGCCGTCTTTCAGGATGGCGTCGGCAATGCTGGTCGCAACCTCACCGTGGCCGTGGGTAGTGGCGCGGACGGTGGTGGAGGGAAGCTCTGGGAGTGCCGCGTAGGAGGGGGCGGCTACCGCGGTGGTGGCGGTACCGGCGAGGATGGCAAGGGATGCTGCGAGGGCTGCGAAGGTTTTCGTGGTCTGGAGCATGGCCAGATCCTTTCTCGGATATGTCCCGATGCATGCTGCGGGGAGGATCACTCCGTGGTACAGCACGGCGCACATTGGGAGGACAAGACAAAAAGACGGTAAACAGAGGGAGTCTGCTGCGACTTATTGTCTGGGGTTACTCCTTCACCAGCAAGCTATCTACCTGCAAGTTTCCATTTCTTTTCCACGACTGCTTCATTTCTGAGCGTTTTTTATCCGGATTACGTGTTGTTCATTTATCCAAAAAACTACACTCACCCTGCAGTTTTAGGACATTTGCCCAGGTGTGTTTTCTGAAGAAAATTAAGAGAAGCGGGGGAAGGTACCCATGACCTTCCCCCGCTTGACGAGGTAGCGCTAGTTACTTGGAGTCAAAGCTGCGCACTGAAGGAAGTGCGACGAGGCACGGAACCTCCACAACAGCCTTGCCGGCGAGTGCGTTAAACACCATGGCCCACACGCGCTTGTTGTAGGGGATGGTGGTGTGGTTGGAAAGATCCTTGTCACAACCATCTTGCAGCACGATATTGGAGACGGTTGCCCCGGGTACTGCTTTCTGGAAGTTCGGGTTGTGCTTGGAGATCACCACGAACTCGTCATACTTGGAGGAGATGTTCGTGTAGTCAATGCCAGCGACAGTATCGGGATGGGTGAGTTTCTCGCTGACGGCAGATCCGGACATCATTTGTGCCGTCGAGTCCGACAGGACCGTCATAATGCTGCCCAAGAGCGCCGGCTGCGTAGGGGACGTAAAGATGAGGTTGTGGTCTTGCACGGAGAAGGGGTTAATGCCCACATTGATACCGGCAATGGTCACGATCTTACGGAAATGCGCCGAGCCATAGTTATGGGCCATCAGGTTGGCGACGGTGCCTCCTTCCGAGTAGCCGACGATGTCTACCTTGCGGGCGCCGGTGCTCTTCAGTACTTCATTGACGAAGGCGCCGGTGTAGGCGGCGGACAGCTCAATGTCGGTGAGACCGCCAAAATCGTATCCGACGAGGCGGGTGACCTTTCCCATCAGGCTTTGGCGATCCTTGGGAAGGTTGACGGCATAGACGCAGTAGCCTTGGTCTTTCAGGGCGGGCCCGAAGGCTGCCCAGGAGCTATTGGCCGTCATGGTTTGGCCGTGAATGAGAATGACGGGGAAGGGTTTGTCCGCGCTGGGCTTGCAGTCCCAGAGGTTGACGCCCTGTGGTGCGACGGGGGCGGTGCCATTCTTCTGCAGTGCATCGTTGATGGTGGTGGCGGGCTTACCTACTCCTTGGGTGGTACCGCGCATGGAACCGGAGGGGAGGTCCGGGAGCGGCTGATAGGGAGTTGCGGCTCCGGCGAGGGCGGGGACGCTGGCCGTCACGGCGAGAGAGGTTACAACAGCTGCAAGTAGTGTTCTGGTGTGTTTCACCAGTCAGATCCTTTCTGAAGCGGCGATGCCGTCTGATGTCCTCATGTGGGAGACGTCAAGGGCAATCACTTGAAGCATTAAGATTGTTTACCCTAAAGTTTGGCAAAATTGATCTGAATACACAAATAGTTTTATTGACACCTATATCTATTAAATATAAATAAATACGGACAAGAGAAGCGGGGAAGGCCACTCATGCGACCCTCCCCGCTTCTGCTACTCCCTGATACCGTCACGCTTTCGCATGTCGGAGTGTGTGATCCCAGAAGGGGATTGGATGACGCGGGAACATGCCCACGCCGTTATTCATTTTTACTTGGCGTCAACCGTACGCAGCATGGGGACGGCGACCAGGCACGGCACCTGCTGAACCTGCGTACCGGCCAGTGCGTTAATGGTGAGAGCCCACACGCGCTTGTTGAACGGCACGGTCAGGTGGTCAGAGTAGTCCTTGTCGCAGCCGTCCTGGAGGGTGATGTTGGTGACGACGGCACCGGGCACAGCCTTCTGGAAGTTGGGGTTGTGCTTGGACATCAGCACGAACTCATCGAAGTTGGAGGAGATGTTCGTGTAGTTGATGCCGGAGATGGTGTCGGGGTTGGTGAGGCGCTCGCTGATGGAGGAGCCGGTCATCATCTGGCCAGCAGCCACAGAGGCTTCGTTCATGATCTTGCCCAGCGCGGCCGGAGTATCCGGCTTCACCCAGATAGCCTTGTTGTCCTGCAGGCCGAAGGGGTTGATGCCCACGTTAATGCCGGCCATGGTGACGATCTTGTTGATGAAGCTCGGGCCGTAGGTGTGAGCGATGAGGTTGGAGATGGTGCCACCCTCCGAGTAACCGACCAGGTCAACCTTCTTGGCATGGGTGGTCTTCAGAACTTCGTTCACGAAGGCAGCAGTGGCGACGGTGGCTGCGTCAATATCGGAGAGGCCACCGAAGTCGAGGCCCACCAGGTTGGCAGCCTTGGACATGAGGCCGTCGGGGTCCTTCGGGAGGTTGACGGCGTAGACGCAGTAGCCCTGGTTCTTCAGTTCGGGGCCGAGACCAGCCCATGCGGTGTTGGCGGTCATGAACATGCCGTGAATGAGCACGACGGGATTGGGCTTTTCAGCAGAAGGCTTACAGGTCCAGTCATTAACGCCTTGAGGGGCAACCGGATCACTGCCGTCCTTCATGATGGCGTCGGCAATGCTGGTAGCCGACTGGCCAGCGCCCTGGGTGGTAGCACGCACGGTGCTGGAGGGCAGTTCGGGCAGCGGCTGGTAGTTATTAGGGGCTGCTACGGCAAGGGAGGTGGAGCTCGCCACGATGGCGGCAGAGGCTACGAGGGCAGCGAGCGTTTTGCTGGTCTGGAACACTGCCAGATCCTTTCTTCGTTAAATTCCCGAACGCGCCACAAGCGCTGGGAGAGTGGGCGAAATAACGGTAAACAGAGGGAGTCTGCTAGGATTTATTGTTGAGTTTCTGAAAACTGTCTGCAACGCTCTAAACTGGCTGTTTCCAAAAAATCCGATAGTTGTTGCCAATAAACACAATTTTTTAACTGATCGAATGAGTTAAATCTGAATCAAAAAAGCCGTCACCCCCTGTGTGTTTATAACCACAGGGGGTGACGGTATGTCATGTAGGAGATTTACATATTCTTCAAATATGTAATTTTCTCTTGTGTTGCAAAGTGGCAACAAAACGGTGCCTAGTTCGCAACACCTGCAGGGTGTTACATGCCCTTCAGTTCTTCCACGATGGCGTCAACCGAGTCCTTCGCATCGCCGAACAGCATGGAGGTCTGCGGCAGGTAGAAGAGCGGGTTGTCGATGCCAGCGTAGCCCGAGTTCATGGAACGCTTGGACACAATGACGGAGTGCGAGTCTGCCACGTTAAGAACCGGCATACCGTAAATCGGGGAGCCCGGATCGTCCTTAGCGGCAGGGTTGGTGACGTCGTTAGCGCCGATCACCAGAGCCACATCGCAACGGCTGAACTCGCCGTTGATCTCGTCCATTTCCTTCATGGCGTCGTAGTCGATACCGGCTTCAGCCAGGAGCACGTTCATGTGGCCGGGCATACGGCCAGCCACCGGGTGGATGGCGTACTTCACCGGGACACCCTTTTCGGCCAGCAGGGCAGCCATTTCTTTGACGGCGTGCTGAGCCTGGGCAACGGCCATGCCGTAGCCGGGGACGACGATAACTTCGTTGGCGTACGCCATCTGGATGGCGACGTCGGCAGCGGAGGTGGACTTCACCGGGCCGCGGTCAGCAGCAGCGCCGGATGCAGCAGCACCGTCACCACCGAAACCACCGGCCACAATGTTGAGGACGGAGCGGTTCATGGCCTTGGCCATGAGGTTGGTGAGGATGGTACCGGACGCACCGACGATCATGCCGGCGACGATCATGGCGGTGTTGTTAATGGCCAGGCCGGCAGCTGCGGCGGAGAGACCCGTCATAGCGTTCAGCAGGGAGATAACAACCGGCATGTCGGCGCCACCAATGGGCAGCACCAGCATGAGGCCGAGGATGGCGGACACGATGATGATGCCGAGCATCCACCAGATGTTGCCGAATTCGCCCACGTTAACGCCGATAACAATGGCGAAGGCCACTGCGGCGATGAAGAGGACGGCATTCACAATCTGCTGTGCCTTGCCGAGGCCGATCGGGCGACCGGGGATGATGCCCTGCAGCTTGGCGAAGGCAACAATGGAGCCCCAGAACGAGATCGAACCAATGATGGCGGCGAGGATGGAGCCGACAATAACGGTGGTGGTGAGAACAGCAGAGGAGCCGGCGACGCCAGCTTCATCCGCAATACGGACGCCGTCGAAGCCGCGGTATTCCATAGCTTCGCACAGGGCGATGAGGCCCACAGTGCCGCCGCCGAGACCGTTGAACATAGCAACGAGCTGCGGCATTTCAGTCATCTTGGTCTTGCGGGCAACCGGCACGGCAATAGCGGTACCGATGGCGAGGCCAACCACGATGAGGATCCAGTTGACGGTGTAGTTGCCGTCACCGTCAATTTCTTTGTCAATGAGCTTGAGGATGGTGCCGACGAAGGCGATGACCATACCGACGGCCGCGATCTTGTTACCACGGACTGCGGTGGAGGGGCCGGTGAGGCCGGAGAGGCCGTAGATGAAGAGAACGAAGGCAATAATGTAGAGCAGGTTAGCTGCGATAGTCATTAGTCTTGAGCCTCCTCAATCGGCTTGCGATCCTTGGGCTTGAACATTTCGAGCATGCGGTCGGTGACGACGAAGCCGCCGACGACGTTCAAGGTACCGAAGATAACGGCAATGAAAAGGATGATGCCGAGAGCGACGTTCATGCCGGTGCTGCCAGAGGTGAGGTCAACGGAACCGAGGACCCACATGGCACCCAGCACGACGATGCCGTGGATGGCGTTCGTGCCGGACATGAGGGGGGTGTGTAGGGAATTGGGGACCTTGGAGATCACCGCGAAGCCGACGAAGCCGGCGAGCACGATGAGCGCTATAAGGAGCAGCAGGTCATTAGCAGCCATGGGCTAGGCCTCCTTGTCACGAGTGACGCAGGCACCAGCAAGGATCTCGTCCTCGAAGTCGGGGGCGATGACGCCCTCGTCGTTGAGCATGAGTTCCAGGAGAGCCTGGATGTTCTTGGCGTAGAGCTCCGAGGAGTGCTCCGGCATGGTGGCCGGGAGGTTCAGCGGGGAGCAGATGGTGACGCTGTTCTTGACAACGGTCTCACCGGGTTCGGTGAGTTCACAGTTGCCACCAGTCTCACCAGCAAGGTCGACGATGACGGAGCCGGGCTTCATGCGGGAAGCGGCGTCCGCGGTGACCAGGATAGGAGCACGACGGCCTGGGACGAGAGCGGTGGTGATAACCGCGTCTGCCTCGCCGATGGCGGCTGCCAGGCGCTCCTGCTGGAGGGCCTTCTCTTCGTCGGTGAGCTCACGGGCGTAACCACCTTCACCGGCGGCTTCGATGCCGAGATCAAGCCACTTGGCACCAACGGACTTCACCTGTTCGGCGACCTCCGGGCGGACGTCGTAGCCGATGGTGCGGGCACCGAGGCGGCGGGCGGTGGCGAGGGCCTGCAGGCCGGACACGCCCACACCGAGCACCATGACGGTGGCCGGCTTGACGGTGCCGGCGGCGGTGGTGAGCATGGGGAAGAAGCGGGTGAGCTGGTCAGCGGCAACGAGCACGGCCTTGTAGCCGGCGACGTTGTTCTGAGAGCTCAGTGCGTCCATAACCTGGGCGCGGGAGATACGCGGAATGGCTTCCATGGCGTAGGCTTCGACGCCTTTGGCCTTAAGTTCGCCAATTTGGTTCTCCTGGGAACGGGGGTTCAGGAAGCCGATGAGCCGGGTGCCGGCAGCAAGCTTCGCGATTTCCTCGCTGCTGGGTTCTGCTACCTTGACGACAACGTCGCAGTCCCAGGGGTTTCCGATAACAGCGCCGGCAGCTTCGAATGCACTATCCGGGAGAAGTGCAGCTTCACCTGCGCCGGACTCGACGACGACGTCCAGTCCCTTTCCAATAAGTTGAGTGATGACCTTGGGGACGAGCGCCACACGACGCTCTCCCGGTACGGTCTCACGAACCACACCGATGCGTGGCCGTTGTGCCGATACCATTCAATCCTCGCTTCCTGTTGTGATTTAGTAGCTAAGGCGTTGTGACAACTATATGGAATTTTGCCTTGCTCGCGGCAATAAAGAAACTGGGATGTCCTGTGAATTTCCAGCGAATTCTTGTGGTCTGCTCAGCAGGATTGAGAGCTATTTCACACCTCTCCACAAAAGACCTGCGAGACGAGTGTCACATTGCTGTTTTTGGGGAGGGTTAGACCACACAGACTACTTCACAGATGACACAAAAATGGAAACCGAGCCACTCCACAGGAGGGCTCGGCTGCCAGAAAAACTGTGTGAAGTTAGCAGGAGAACACCCGGTTATTAGCGGACAACGCGAATTTTCTGGGCAGCAGATTGTGACTTATTGAGGGCGTCTTCCACATCCACGCCCGTCGCCACCACAACGCCCAAACGCCGGCCCACATGCGCCTCCGGTTTACCGAACAACCGCACATCCGTCCCCGGCGTCGCCAATGCCGCATCCACACCCCAGAAGCCCAAACCTTCACCATCATAGGGCGACTTAATGACGCTACTGGCCGCCGGATACAACAATGTAGTATCAATAGGCAGACCCAACACTGCCCGCGCATGCAGCTCAAACTCACTCAACCGCTGCGACCCAAGGGTGACAAGCCCCGTATCATGCGGACGCGGCGACACCTCCGAGAACAACACATCGTCGCCCTTCACAAAGAGCTCCACACCAAAAATGCCGCGGCCGCCCAAGGCACTGGTCACCTTCGCGGCAATCTTTCGCGCCGTCGCCAACGCCGCCTCCGTCATCGGCTGCGGCTGCCACGAAGCCACATAGTCGCCATTCTCCTGATGGTGCCCAATGGGCGCACAGAAACGGGTGACCGTCTCCCCCGTCTCCGGGTCGATCCCACGCACCGTCAACAGCGTGATCTCATAGTCAAAATCCACGAACCCCTCGACAATGACCCGCCCCTGGTCCACCCGAGAATCCTCGCGCGCCCGCTCCCAGGCCGCATCCATATCCTCCGCCCGGCGCACCACCGTTTGGCCATGGCCGGAGGAGGACATGATGGGCTTCACCACGCAGGGGAGCCCCAGGCGCACAATGGCATCCTTCATCTCTTCCCGCGAGGACGCGAACTGGTACGGGGAGGTCGGCAGGCCCAAGCGCTCCGCCGCCAACCGGCGGATGCCCTCCCGGTTCATCGTGAGCTGCACTGCGAGAGGAGTGGGGATCACCGTCGCAGTACCCTCATCCTGGATGAGAGCCAGCGCATCAGTGGCCAGCGCCTCAATTTCCGGGATGACAAAATCCGGCCGCTCCACCCGAATAAGGCGCAGCAGCTGGTCCGGGTCCGCCATATCGATGGTGTAGCTGCGATGCGCCACCTGCTGAGCGGGCGCCCCATAATACCGGTCGACGGCAATCACTTCGACACCAAACCGTTGGAAAGCAATAGCGACTTCCTTACCAAGCTCGCCAGAGCCCAGCAGCATCACCCGTGTTGCACCAGGAGTGTGTGCAGTACCGATGCGTCGCAGGACGCGTGGTGTCGTCATGGGGAGTCCCCTTCTCAACTCGTTCCTTGCTCTCATGATAGAGCAGGATGACCTGTTATCCCCACAGCACCAGCTGAGATTCAGTGGGGTTGGCCACTCCAGCAGCACAGACAAACACCGCGCGCTGGAGCGGATCATAGTAGTAGTAGCGGCCGGGCTGGCGCCGCGCCTGCTCATACGTCCCCGCCTGAAGCGTGCGCCCCTTGAGCGCCACCTTCCGCGGATGATCGAAATACACCTGGAAGGCATAGTCGCGGGTCGCGGACTGTCCACGGAACGAACCGGTCGTCCGGCCCACCGTCACCGTCGCCACCTTGTCACGCCCCTGCCGCACTGTCCGCACGGACACCGAAGTGCGCGCCACCTTACCCTGCCAGTAATCCAGCGACTGGCCGTCATCCTGGTAGATGGTGGTGCTATTACGGGCACCCACCACGTTCGCGTTCACCTGCAGGCCAACGAGGTTCTTGCGGGACTGCTTCCAGTTCTTGCCTTCTCGCGTCGACTGCTCCGCCAGAGTGGTGACGATGCCACCCTCCCGCACAAACACCGGCATCGTCATCCAATCCGTGGTGATCGAATGAGTGGCGGGGCCACGGTACACCTTGCCGGTAAAGTAGTCGCGCCAGGTACCTGCCGGGAAGTACACCTCCGTCGTAGCGGTACGGCCCGATTTCGCAACCGGTGCCACGAGCATATCGTCACCTAACAGGTACTGGGTGTTGTGGAGGTAGGCCTGCGGGTCCTCTGGGTAGTTGAGGTAGAGGGCCCGTGCCATCGGCACACCCGTCAGATGCGCCTCCCATGCCAGGTTGTAGAGGTAGGGCACCAGCTCGTCACGCAGCTTCAGGAAGTGTACACCAGCTTTTTCTGCAGCCGGGCTGTACTCCCAAGGCAGCCGCTTCGCTTGCAGACCATGCGGCCGGTTGATGGGTTGGAATACACCCAACTGCGCCCACCGCACATACATGTCATTGGTGAGGACATTGCCCAGCTTGAAGCCGCCAATATCGTGGGACACATAGGGCAGGCCCATGGACGCGCCCTCGGCAGCGGTGAACTCCGCCTCGAACGCCATCGTCCCCCACGTGGTGAGGGTATCACCGGTGAAGTGGATGTTATTGCGCCGCTCCCCCAGCTGGCCGCGATGACGGGACAGCGAGAAACCCCGCTTACCTTGCTTCCGCAGACGGTCCGCATACAAATAGGTTTGCCACTGCTCAGCATTGAGACCCGGCATAGTGACGCCGTTGACGCCGGTGGAGGGTAGCGGATTCACCAGACCTTTCTCCAAGGGGTAGCCCTCCTCACGAGTTTTCGCAGAACCGTAGTCGAACCAGAAGAAGTCGGTGCCGGCCTTCTCAAAGTCCTCATGCAGCCAGAAGTACCACTTGGCGTGGTCCGGCCGGCTCATGTCGAAGCCGTAGGAGAGGGAGAAGGGATCCCAGTACTTGGGGCCATTAGGGGCGAGGGTATTGTGGACGGCCTTCTGCACAATGGCGTACTTGGGGTCGTTGCTGTTCATACCGTCATGGGTGTTGAAGGAGAGGGTGAGGCCCATGCTCTTCAGCCAGCGGATTTCGCCCTGCGGGTCAGGCCACAGTTTCTTGTTCCAGTTCCACCCGTTCCACTGGTTGGGGGCCTTATAGTCGGTGTCCACCACCAGCACATCCAGTGGCACCTTTCGGGTGTGGAAGTTCCGCATCAGTGCGGCGTAGTCGTCGCGGGTGAAGGCGTGATAGTTGGAGTACCAGTTGCCGAAAGCCCACTCAGGCAGCACCGGGCTGGGGCCAGTGATGGTGGCCAGGTCGCGCAGTCCCTGCTTGTAATTGTGGCCGTAGCCAAAGAAGTAGCCATCCTGGTAGAACGTGGAGTCCTTGCGGATCCGGGGGGCACGCGGTATCGGCCAACTGTCGGGCTTCCACAGGGCGGTGCGGGTATCGTTGACCAGCTGCCAGCCGTCGCGGGACAGAATGCCGGGGTTGAGTTTCACTGTGCCGCCCACGTCGCGGAGGTCACGGCGCCAGCCGCCCAACTGATTGTGGGGGACCACCAGATTGTCCCCTTGTACGTCCCAGCGGGGGTGCGCAGTGGTCGTCTGCCCCGCTACGCGCAGCGTCACGCTCACGTTCTGCGGAGTAAAGTGTCCCGACCCCTGCTTGTAGCGGAGGGTGAGTTTGCTGGTCTTAATGTAGCGGTAGCCGTCCTTCGCCCATGTCTGGTAGGGGGTTTTCAGCGGACGGTACTGCACGTTGGTGGTAGTGCGATTTTCGAACTTCCGGTCCTGCGCATACTCCATACGCACCAGCGTGGGGCTGATGACCTGGAAGCGCGCACTCCCGTCGATCACGGGGCGGAGAGTCGCTGCCTGGGCGGGGCTGCTATTCGCCATGCCGAAGGCAAGGGCGGTGACGGTAGCCAGAGAGAGAATACGGAGCGCAGGCGCAATGGAGCGGGGAGTGCGGAAGCGCGCTTCTGGGTGGGGTGACGGTGCCAATGCGACCATGGGGCGTCCTCTCAGCTCAACCGACTGGCAGGCTGTGGGTACCTAGCGGCGAGGCGAGGTGGGCAGGGCAAAGAAGTCGCGGCGGGGGCCACTGTCGAGGGGCGGCTGACCCTCCGCACGGGGTCGCTGCGTACCTCGTAACGGGCTAGACGGGAACGGCAGCTAGCCAGGTAGAGGCCGGGTTTGACCTCTACTCTGACCCTAACTGTCTGTAGCCGCTGGTTTGTCGGTTTCCGCCGGCGAATTTTTCACAGGAACCCACACAGAATCCGGGACCGGCTTCGGGAAGAATCCGGGCGTCTCCACAAACACCGGCTCCGCAATACCCGCCTTACGCTGTGCGTCGTAGTCGCGTAGGCAGCGCACTCCGTAGCGCATAAGGAGCGCCACCGCCACCATGTTGATAATGGTCATGAGTGCCAGCGCCAAGTCCGCCAGGGACCACGCCAACGGCAGAGCCGCAATGGACCCCAGCCCGGTGGCGGCAATCATGAGGACGTGGAGGATGGTGCTGCCGTGCTTCTTCCACCCCAAGTAGTTGACGTTAATCTCCGCAAACACCGAATACCCCAGCGTGCTGGAGTAGGCGAAGAGGAAGATGACGATGGACATGAACCAGACGGTCCAGCCGGTGCCATAGTCCAGGTGGTGAGTGAGGGCAGCCTGCGCCAGAATGCCATCCTCCAGTTTCTGGCCGGGCACATACACGCTGGGGCCAGCCAGCAGAATCATGAAACCCGTCAGGGAGCAGACGATGATAGTGTCCACAAACGTTCCCAGCGCCTGGATGAGACCCTGCACCACCGGATGTGGCACGTCGGCAGTCGCCGCCCCGTTGGGCATGGAGCCCTGACCGGCCTCATTGGAGAAGAGGCCGCGCTTCGCCCCGTTAAACATAGTGGCCCATATCCCGCCACCGATACCGGCGAGGCCAGGACGCAACCCAAAGGCGCCGGCAAAAATATCGGAGAAGACGCGCGGCAGATCCGTGATATTCATGACGATGATGACAAGCGCCACTACCAGGTAGATGATGGCCAGAACCGGGACCACGCTCTCTGTCACCTTCGCGACACGCCGCAACCCACCCAGCATGATGGGGATGCTGATCGCGACGAGGATGAGCGCCGTCACCCACACCGGCACCCCCGCGGTGGACTTGAACTGCTGGGCGATGGTGTTCGACTGCACCATCGGGAAAATGAGGCCGTAGGAAAACACCAGCAGGGCGGCAAAAATGCACCCCCACACGCGGGAACCCAAACCACGCTCAATGTAGTATGCGGGGCCACCGCGGGACAGCCCATCCTCCCCCTTGATCTTGAAGATCTGCGCCAGCGTACTCTCCATAAAACTGGTGGCCATGCCCAACAGCGCCACCACCCACATCCAGAAGAGAGCGCCAGGGCCGCCAATAATAAGCGCCAGGGAGACGCCGGCAATGTTGCCGGTGCCCACTCGAGAGGCGAGCCCCACCGTGAACGCCTGGAAACTGGAGAGCGATGTCCCCTTCTGTTTGCGGGAGTCCAACATGAGATGCCACATATGTCCGAAGAGGCGGAGTTGGACGGCTTTGGTGGCGATGGTAAACACCACACCGAGTCCGACGAGCACAAAAATGAGGATGTGCGAGGAAATAAAGCCCTCAACTTGGGCGACGAGGTCTGTGAGCACGGAAAAGACACTACCATTGGGAGCCTGCTCGCCCGCTAAACTATTGCCCATGACGAATACCACCGAGCTGCTGAGCAGCATCAACAACACCTACGGCTATGTGCTGATGGCGCTGCTGACTATAGCCGGTCTCTACTTCTCCATTCGCACCATGGTGGTGCAGATCCGCCACCTCCCCGAGATGATGCGCACACTAGTGGAACAGCCGGAAACGTCGTCGGACGGGAAGAAAGGCATCAGTGCCTTCCGCGCCTTCACAGTCTCCGCGGCGAGCCGCGTGGGCACCGGCAATATTGTGGGGGTGGCGGTGGCCATCGCGTTGGGTGGGCCCGGTGCAATCTTCTGGATGTGGCTGCTGGCCATTATTGGTGGGGCGACAGCGTTTGTGGAATCGACTCTCGGCCAGCTGTATAAGGTGAAAGATAAAGCGACAGGGGCCTTTCGGGGTGGTCCAGCCTACTACCTTGAGCGCGGTTTGGGGCGGCGATGGCTGGCGCTGCTTTTCGTCGTCGCCATCACCTTCACCTATGGCTTCGTCTTTAATATGGTGCAGGCCAACTCGATTACTGAAACCACCTCGCAGGCCATCGCTCCGCTGGTGGACAACCCTGCCACCATGAAGTGGGTCAACCTGGAGCTGGCACTGGTGGTGGCGGCTCTCACCGCCGCCGTCATCTTTGGTGGCATCTGGCGCATTAGCGCGGTATCCCAAGTGCTGGTTCCCATTATGGCCCTGGTGTACCTTGGACTGGGCATCTTCGTGTGCGTGGTGAACTACGACAAGATCCCCGGCGTTATCTCCCTCATCTTCCAGTGCGCATTCGGCGCGCAGCAGGTTGCCGGCGCCGGCATTGGTACCGCCATGATGATCGGCATTCGCCGCGGGCTCTTCTCCAACGAAGCCGGTATGGGTTCCGTCCCCAACGCCTCAGCGACAGCTGCGGTCTCCCACCCGGTGAAGCAGGGTTTCGTCCAGACACTGGGCGTCTACTTCGACACGCTCATAATTTGTTCGATGACGGCGTTCATCATCCTTCTCAGTAACCCCGAGTATGGGCTGCGGGACGGGGCGGTGGCTACCCAGCATGCCCTCGCCCACCAGTTGGGGGATTGGGCTATACCGGTACTGGCGGTAGTGCTGTTCTTCCTGGCCTACAGCTCCATTATTGGCAACTACTACTACGGGGAGTGCAACATCCAGTTCGTCACCGAGTCCAAGAAGGTGCTGATGGCGTTCCGTATGCTGGTAGTACTCTGCGTGTTCGCGGGGTCGCTGGCAGCCCTGGAGCTGGTGTGGGGACTGGCGGACATCTTTATGAGCATTATGGCGACCATTAACCTGGTGGCGATTATTCCGCTCGGCGGCTTGGCTATTGAGTTGCTACGGGACTACAACCGGCAGAAAGATGCTGGGGTGGATCCTGTCTTCCACCGCGATTCTCTCCCCCAGGCCCGCAATGTGGAGTGCTGGGATTAGCTTTACCCGCATCGTCGCCCTGCCGATGCAGAACGGCCGGCTGGTTCGTACCAGCCGGCCGTTCTGTCACGTGAGCGGGGGACGTGTTGTGTAGTGTCGGATGCTAGGACTTAGCAGCCCTTAATTTCGGCGACGAGGTCGTTGATGACGACGTTCTCGTCACGACCCGGGCCGACACCAATGTAGGAGACGCGGGTGCCGCAGAGCTCTTCCAGACGCTTCATGTACTTCTGGGCGTTCTCGGGCAGCTCGTCGAAGGTGCGGGCGCCGGTGATGTCTTCAGTCCAGCCGGGCAGCATCTCGTAAATGGGCTTGGCATGGTGGAAGTCACTCTGGCTCTCCGGCATGTGGTCGAAACGCTTGCCGTCCACCTCGTAGGCGACACACACCGGGATTTCCTTGATACCGGTGAGGACGTCCAGCTTGGTGACGAACATGTCGGTGAAGCCGTTAATGCGGGTGGCGTATTCGGCAACCACACCGTCGAACCAGCCGCAGCGGCGCGGACGCTTGGTAACGACGCCGTATTCGTGGCCGGTTTCCCGCAGGTATTCGCCGGACTCGTCGAAGAGTTCGGTGGGGAACGGGCCGGCACCTACGCGGGTGGTGTAGGCCTTAATGATGCCGACAGCGTGGGTGATGCGGGTGGGGCCGATGCCGGAGCCGACGCAGGCGCCACCGGCGGAGGGGTTGGAGGAGGTGACGAAGGGGTAGGTGCCGTGGTCGACGTCCAGCATGGTGGCCTGGCCGCCTTCCATGAGGACGGACTTGCCTTCGTCAAGAGCCTGGTTGAGGAGGAGGCTGGTGTCACAGACCATGGGGGCGATGCGATCGCGGTACCGCAGGAAGTAGTCCACCATTTCGTCCACCTCGAAGGCGGGACGGTTGTAGAGCTTCACCAGCAGTTCGTTCTTGGAACGCAGGGTGCCTTCCACCTTCTGGCGGAGGATGGATTCGTCAAAGAGATCCTGGACGCGGATGCCGATGCGGTTGACTTTGTCGGCGTAGCAGGGGCCGATACCGCGGCCGGTGGTGCCGATGGCGCGCTTGCCGAGGAAACGTTCGGTGACTTTGTCGATGGTCTGGTGGTAGGGGCCAACGAGGTGGGCGTTGGAGCTGATGCGGAGACGGGAGCAGTCTGCGCCACGCGACTCGAGGCCATCAATTTCCTGGAAGAGGGCTTCCAGGTTGACGACGACACCGTTGCCGATCACCGGAGTGACGTTGGGGGTGAGGATACCGGCGGGGAGCAGTTTCAGCTCGTATTTTTCACCGTTGACGACGACGGTGTGACCGGCGTTATTACCTCCATTGGGCTTGCAGACGAAGTCGACGTGGCCGCCCAGAATGTCGGTGGCCTTACCTTTGCCTTCGTCGCCCCACTGGGCTCCGTTGATGACGATCGCTGCCATATTCTCGTTCTTTCTTTCACCGAGCCGGCAGGGGTGGTGCATCGCGCGGCCTATGCTGTCGGCCTTTCCGGACAGTGGTGGCATAGGGGCAATGTGGGCACAAAATGAAAAACCCGGGCCTACCCTGCAGACCCGTTACCTAATTCTACCGCTTAACTGGGCGAGAGAGAAAATATTTTTTACAGTTAGGCCGGGTGGTAGCCGGGGCTGCCAATAGCGGGGACAGAATTCACGGCTTCTTCCCGGCTCATGCCGCACACCTGCAGCAAATCGATGAGGGTGGAGCGGATTTGTGCATGGATGACGGGTCCGTGCATGCCGGAGCGGTCGTTGGGATCCAGTTGGAAGGTGGTGCGCACTGCCACGGAGATGATGGCGCGGGCTGCTTCCTGTTCGGTGGCGTGCCGGTTGTCGCTTTCGGAGAGCATGGAGTGGACGACGCCAGTGGCTTCACTCATGAGGGAAATAGAGTCGGGAATGCGGACGTCGAGGGGTACGTCATCGTCCAGAATGACGACGGCGCGACGGGCCAGCACGCGAGTGTTGCGGATGGCGTTGTCGAGTGGGTCAAGGAGTTTTTCCCACTTTTTTAGGTCTTTGCGGGCGTACCACAGTAGCGGGGAGACCCGGACCACTTCGGCTCCGTTGTAGAGGGTGTCGCGGATGTCGTTGAGGGCGGGCTGGGTGGAGCGGATACGGACCAGTGCCTTGGTGACGAGTTCGGGGTTGCGGGTGCGGAGGCCGGAGGCGATGTCGCCGAGGATTTCCCGTTCGATCTGCACGATGGAGGCGAGGCGACGGCGAATATCCCGGACGGGGTTGGCGGGGATGAGTGCCATGATGACAATACCGATGACGGTACCGATGATGGCGTGCCAGACGCGTTGGAGGCCCCCTGGCCCGTGGACGGGGATGAGGGTGGCGATGAGGATGGCGGAGGAGGCGGCTTGGACGGAGACGAGCATGCCGGAACCTAGGAAGAGGGCGATGACCATCGCGAGGAAGACGACAAAGCCAATTTGCCAGACGCCGGAGCCGATGCGGGCGATGATGAGTTCGCCGATGAGGACGCCGGCGATGGTGCCGGCACCGATCTCGAAGGAGCGTTTGACGCGGCGCCCTGGGACGGGGGCGAGGGCAATGATGGCGGAGATGGGGGCGAAGAAGGGTTTCGTGCCGGGGAAGATAAGGGTGGCAGCCCACCATGCGAGGGAGGCGGCGATGGCAGCCTGCGTGATGGGGATGATGCTGTGGTAGACGCGGCGCAGCCTCCGGTTAATGCTGTCCGTGAACGTGCGGGCTCGGGCCTTGACCCAATTACGCATACGCCTTTGCGTCCTCCTTACGAGAGAAGTCCAGGATCTCGGAGCAGACCTGTTCCTTAATGGCGGCGGCTTCGCGACCTTCGTGGTTTTGTTCAGTCTGGAAGGCGGCGACGAGACGCTTGCGGACGTCAGCGTTCTTTTCGTCGGGGGTTCCGGCGAGGATGTGGTCGGCGGCATCTTCTGGATCGATGGATTCGGGGAGGTCGCTCTTGCGGGCGTCAACAACTCCCTTGATGGCAGTAAAGATGGCGGGCAGGAGGGACAGGAAGATGACGAGGAGGAAGAGCAGTTCGATATTGTTCTGGACGAAGCTGAAGTTGCCGAGGGCAGCACCGAGGAGAGTGACGCCACAGCCCCAGAGTAGGCCGCCGAGAATGTCGAAGGGGAGGAAGACACGGTAGCGGAAACCGGACATGCCGGCGACGACCGGTGCGTAGGTGCGCACGATGGGGACGAAGCGGCAGATGATGACGGTGACGGCGCCGTATTTTTCAAAGAAGAGGTGTGCCTGGACGAGGTGTTCTTTCTTGAAGACGGCGTTGTCCTTGCGCTGGCGGAGTACTGACCCACCTTTGCGGCCGATCCAGTAGGCGCATTGGTCGCCCAGAACTGCCACGATCCAGGCGGAGAGGCAGACCAGCCAGATGGGGGCGAAACCATTGGGCTGGATGGAGAGGAAGCCGGCGGTGAAGAGGAGGGAGTCGCCGGGGAGCAGCGGGAAGAGCAGACCGGTTTCGATGAAAATGATGAGCAACATTCCTGGCAGCACAAAGGCTCCGAAGGGCCCGTCGCTACCCAAGAGGTAGGTGGGGTCGAGCCATTGCGGGCCGAGGGCGAGGGTGGTAGACACGGTCGCGTGGGCTGCTGCCAGGGATGTAATAGTGATCACTTGGCCAGTATATGTGAGAAATGTCTATTTCCGCTTGTTGAAGGGGTGGTGAAGGCGGCGTGTTACCCCTAATGGTGGCTTTTTCTATGGATATCCTAAATTCTGCCTTTATCGCAGCATGAATCGGTTCAGAGCAGCACTTTTTCACCTTCCCTTCGCCGCATAAAGGTGCATAATAGTAAGTGAACCCGTATTAGGTGACGGCTGACACATCTCCAATAGGAGGCCTCCAGTACGTTCCGGTACGCCAGGTGATGTGAAGAAATGGCGCGACTCGCAGACAGTTTTCGCGCCTACGCACTTCGAAAACCCCTATTTCTGCGAAGGAAACCTATATGGCTATTGCAAATCCCGAGTCTTATGCCGAGATGCTGAAGAAGGCAAAGGAAGGCGGCTACGCTTTTCCGGCCATCAACTGCACCTCCACAGAGACCATCAACGCCACCCTGAAGGGCTTTGCGGATGCTGAGTCCGACGGCATCATCCAGTTCACTACCGGCGGTGCCAAGTTCGGCTCCGGTGTGAACGTTCAGAATATGGAAGCTGGCGCTGTGGCTCTGGCGGAGTACGTCACCCGCATGGCCAAGTACTACGGCGTTACCGTCGCCCTCCACACCGACCACTGCCCCAAGAACGCTCTCGATGAGTTCGTTCGTCCGCTGCTGGCTGTCTCTGCAGAGCGCGTTAAGCGTGGCGAGGATCCGCTGTTCCAGTCCCACATGTGGGACGGTTCCGCCGTCCCTATGCCCGAGAATATGGAGATCGCCAAGGAACTCTACGCCCAGACCACCGCTAACCACCAGCTTCTCGAGATCGAGATCGGTGTTGTGGGCGGCGAAGAGGACGGCGTGAAGGCTGCTCACGGTGCCAAGCTGTACACCGACGAAGACGACTTCGCCATGGTCATCGACACCCTCGGTGACGGTTCCGAGGCTCCCTACCTGCTGGCTGCCACCTTCGGCAACGTCCACGGCGTATACAAGCCAGGCAACGTTGTGCTGAAGCCCGAGGTACTGAATGCCGGCCAGAAGGTCGCTGCAGAGAAGCTCGGTCTTCCCGCCGACAGCAAGTTCTTCAACTTTGTTTTCCACGGTGGCTCGGGCTCCGAGAAGGAAAAGATCGAAGAGGCCCTCGGCTACGGCGTCGTGAAGATGAACGTCGACACCGACACCCAGTACGCCTACACCCGCTGCATTGCAGGGCACATGTTCTCCAACTATGACGGCGTTCTCAAGGTTGATGGTGAGGTCGGAAGCAAGGCTGTGTACGACCCCCGCTCCTATCTCAAGAAAGCTGAAATTGCCATGTCCGAGCGCGTTGTGGAAGCCTGCCAGGACCTCCACTCCGTCGGCAAGAGCATCCTCAAGTAGCACCTGACGGTAACGGTCACGGCAGCAGTTCTGCGCCGTGGCCGTTTTTCTACCCCCGCGCTATTACCGCACATAAACGAGTGAGTGCCCCGTCCCAAACACTCGGACGGAGCACTCACTCGTTGTGTCTTGCGCACTGCACGCTAGCAGTGTGGTGATCTGCTAAAGGATCATCGGCATCTCGCAAGACGGGACCTGCCGAATACCATTGAGCGACAGCAGGGTTTGGACGACCATGCGCGGGGCTGAGACGACCGGAGTGGTGAAGTGCGTCCCCAGCGGTACCTGCTGATAGACGGTGTTGGTCCCGGCCTTACAGTAACGTTGCCACAGGGCTTTGTCCTGGTCCGCTTGGAAGAGGATTTCGTCTGTGGTGCCGTGAATGATGAGGGTTGGTGCCTTCGGGACGCCCGGGTAGTAGAAGGAGGACGAGTCCTTCGCGATCTGCATCATGGATTTGAAGGTCTGGGACTTGAAGAAGCCATCCTTCACCATGTACTTCAGCAGTCCGCCGCCGCCGGCTACCGTAGAGAACGGCATGCACAGGTTTCGGCTGGTCTGAATCAGGGTCTTGCCGTAGGGAGTGAGCCACTGCTCCACGTTCGGGATCATATCGCCGTATTCGCGGATCGCACCGATAAGGAAGCTCACCAGGAACCCACCCCACATACTGGGCACCTTCGAGAGGTCTCCGTAGAGGCCAAAGCTGTGAGCCAGTTTGATGAAGTCTGGAGCACCTTCGCTGATGATGAATTGCTCGATGTAGGGGTTCAAGTCGGGGGCATAGTAGGGCTGTTCGGCTGCCGCATAGCCGGTCTGGAGACCACCGTGGGAGACACCCATGGAGACAAAGTGGGATTTGCGCAGCGGGAAGTCTTTTTGCTTGTGGACCATCCGCATGGAGTCCAGCAGCACATGGGAGGCTAGGCGGTTGATGGCGTAGGAGTTCCGCGGCCCTTCGGCATCTGTGAAGAGCACTGGGTGCCCCATAATGAGAAGGGCGGCCATGATCTGGATTGGGCTGTTAACGACACCCCAGGAGTCCGGCTGGTTGAGCTGCGTGGTGACTTTGCACTTCGGTCCAGAGGAGTTGATGAACTGGTTCCACTGCACGATGCCGGCGTTCTCCTTGGCATGCGGTGGCACCACCAGGGTGGCGGTGGCCGTCATCGGATAGCCGCGGGAATCGTACGAGACGAACGCGTATTGGATCGCGCGTGAGCCCGGGAAGTAGGCCTTGGACCATACGGACTCCCGCTTACGGATAACCTGGCCCTGCTTGTAACCCTCGCGGACGTAGCGCCAGGCGTCGTCCTTCATAAAGGGATCATCATCTAGAGTGCTGGCAATCCACTTCGGCATTGCCGGGCGGGGCCCTTTCTTAAGTTTCAGCTTGAGCGGTACTGGACGAAGCTGATGGGCGATGGATTGGGATCGTTCAATGGTCATCCCAATTTCGGGGTTTCCGAGGTCAAGTGGTTTTTTGGCAACGTCAAAGTTGCTCGCCCCGGCTACCCCGTAGCCAAGTCCGGCGACCATGGTAGCGGTGAGGGTCAGCGAGAGGACGGTCTTACTGATACGCCTACGCGGCTGGGACATGTCATCACCCTTCTGTGAAAAATTCCATCGCTGCGTGCGGGAACAACATTAGTCACATAAGTAATACACGTAACACTAGTAAAAGATCACTGCTCTGGGGTGCGAACATGCGGAAAAATTCCACATCTCAGTAAAAACCTGGACCTCTTCCCAGAGGCAGGCTCGACAGCCAGTCTGAATGCACTGCCGAGAATCCGAATGAACACCGCATACACACCACAAGAGCGGCCGCCTCTGCCGTCCCCCCCTCCCCCCCGACTACAGCCCCACGAACGCCCCCGGTAAGTCCGTTCACCCACTACTGACTGTCTCCACTGAGCGCATCACGCGTGGCATGAACGCTGCCAGAACCTCCACTTTGTCGAACCGACCATCCTGAAGTGAGTCGTACTCTACAGCAGTCCGCACTTTCACATGACTGAGAAAGGGGAATGCCCCACCCGGCTTAACCGGGTGGGGCATTCCCCTTTTAGCAGAACGTGTTATCCCTGCCACTGAGACGCGATACCCAACGAAGGCGTACACATCAGCGTTCTCTTTTAGAGGAGAACCGGTATATCACAGTTGGGGTGCTGCTCCGCACCGTGGAATGGAGCCATTCCTTGGATGAGCATACGTGGCATGGACAGCGCTGGCGTTCCAAAATGCCCAACCGGAGTGAGCTGGAAGAGCATATTGCTGCCGGCGTCGCAGTAGCGATGCCAGAGCACCGCATCCTGTTCCGCCTGGAAGAGAATCTCATCCAACGCACCATGGATCAGTAGAGTAGGAACCTTGGGGTGGCCAGGGTAGTAGATGGAGGAAGATTCCTTCGCAACCTGCATTGCTTGTCGGAAGGTCTCAGATTCGAAGAAGCCATCCTTCATGACCTTGCTCGAGATCATTCCTGTTCCCATCGGAAAAGTGAATGGCATGCACAGATTGCGATTGACGGTAATGATGGACTTTCCATAGTCGGTGAGCCATTTTTCGGCATTCGGAACCACATCAGAGTATTCACGCATCGCTCCGATGACGAAACTCATCATGAAGCTGCCGTACAGGGCAGGAATGTTCTGTCGCGATCCGAAGAAGCCGAAATTGTGAGCGACCTTGATGAGGTCCGGGGCGCCCTCGTTCACGATGAACTGCTTGATGTATTTGGTGAGGTCAGGAGCGTAATAAGGCTGCTCAGCTGCTGCATACCCCGTCTGCATGCCACCATGAGAAATTCCGATAGCGGTGAAGGGGGAAGACTTCAGCGGGAAGTCCTTCTGCCGATGCACCATACGCATGGAATCTAGCAGCACGTGCGAGGCAAGGCGGTTGATTGCGTAGGAGTTACGTGGACCTTCAGCATCAGGGAAAAGCACTGGATGGCCGGCAGCCAGAACTATATTGAGCCCCTGAATGACATTATTGAAGTCTCCGCCAGCAAGAGGGGAGTTTAGGGAATTGGTCACCTTGCAGCGTGGACCAGAGGAGTTAATGAACTGGTTATATTGAACAACGCCAGCATTCTCCTTGGCATGGAGGGGGACGACCAACGTTGCCGTAGCGGTCATAGGATAGCCACGGGAATCGTAAGACACGAAAGCGTACTGGACCGACCGCGAACCCGGGAAGAAAAGCTGCGACCACAAGGATTTCCGCTTACGGATAATCTGACCTTGCTTGTAGCCCTTGCGTACGTACTTCCACGCATCATCCTTCATAAAGGGGTCGTCGGGGAAGAGAGGTTGTACCCATTCCGCTACTGCCGGGTGCGGTGATTTTTTGAGCTTCAATCGGAGAGAAATCGGCTCCAACTGCGAAGCAATGTGCTGCGATTCTTCCACCGTCATAAAGAACGAGGGAGTATCAACATTCAGCGGTTTTTCCGCTTTATCAAAGTCACTAGCCTGAGCAACCCCGAAACCAAGTCCGGCGACCATGGTAGCGGTGAGAGCCAGCGAGAGAGCGATTGTGCCGACACGCCTACGCGGCAGGGACATGTTTGTAACCCTTCTTCCAAAAAGTTCCACCACTCCGTGGGAAGAACACCATTAGTCACATAAGTAACACACGTAGCAGTAAAGACAATACACTGTTTTGAGGTGAAAAAGTGCAGCGGACTACCAAATCTCAGTAAAACTCTTCATCTCTCCCCAGAGGCAGGCACATCGGTCTTATCGGACCGCCTAGTATCCGAATGAACACCCCATACGCACCAAACGAGCAGCCGCCTCCACCGCCATCCACCCGGACAACTGCGTTGACAGATCCTGCTCAGCAATAGCCGAGCTCCCAACTGCCCCATCGACTTTAGTTGCACGTCCCGACTTCTTATCGAGCTGCGCAACGCGCAACGGCAACTGGGCGAGATCATTCCACTTCGCAGAGAACAACATCCCCTCCGGCAACCACGCCGCCGTCTCCCACGCCGCCTTCGCATTCCGCATCACCATCCGCGCCGCAGCCTGCTGAACCTGCTGCAACCGGCCATCCCACAAAGGCACCCCCGGCGCAGCGTCTACCTCCGGCATCCGCCGAGCCACATCCGCTAAGTAACGCATCAAAATTCCCTTGAAGAGGCCGCCGTCACCGCCCCCACCTGCCAGCACAACCCCTGTGGGAGACAGCAGTGACCGCTCGCACGCCTCCACGATTTCGCACACCCGCCGCAAATGCTCCTGCTGCGTCGGCCCCTCCGAATGTAATGCCAACTCCATCTCTGCTCCCATCGCCACCCCCTGGCAATAGGTGTAGATCTTGTCGACGCGCTGCTCCTTACCGTCCACCAGACGCAGACCATCCGCATACAACCCCTGGTAGGGGCCATCTTTCAGTTGTAGAGAGTGGTACATCCAGTCACAGATCTGCTCCGCCAGATCCTGCCCCTGCTTATCGCCGCAGCGAGCAAAGAATATTGCCGCCGGACCATTTGCCGGCGTATTCCAGAAGTCCTCCCCCACCCGCCACGGGATGCCGTACTGCGGGTTGTAGGCCTTCTCAAACTTTTCCCGCACCTCCTGCAGAGCCTTCTCGTAGCCCTGCACGTAGCCTCGTCGTTCTGCGCGCTGCACCGCCACGGCCACCCAGGCAAGGTCATCAAAGTACGGGTTGTGGCGCCAGCCGCGGCCATTCAGCCGGTAGTGAGTACGCGCCAACCGCCGCAGCAGCCGCCGGCTCCGGGGCGTCTCCTCTCTGTCTACCGCATCCACCATGCAGCCAATCAGGTGAGCCTGCCACCAGAAATTCCAGCTGCCAGAAAAACGCTCCCGGAAGAGGTACGGCCAGGCACTCATACCTGTAGCGGTAAACGGTAAGAAGAAGGACCGTACCACGTGGCGGCCCAGTACGCTTCGTTCTGCAATGGCAGCACGTTTCTGCCAATCCGTGGTACGTGCCCAGGAAGGGGCTGTGTGAAGTTCGGAGGTGGCCATCTCGGCGCATCCTTTCAACAGCGATAGTGTTACCAGGCGGCAGCAAGATCTGCATGCTGTGCTATCCAAGCATGCATCACAATACCTGCTGCGACGCCAACATTGATACTGCGGGTGGATCCGAATTGGGCGATAGAGACGAGCATGTCAGCCTGCTGCCCCGAGGCATCGGAAATACCGGGGCCTTCCTGGCCAAACAAGAGGAGAGCACGCTCCGGGAGGAGGGTAGATTCTAGGGGGGTGGAGCCGGGCACATTGTCCACAGCCACTACGGTGAGTCCAGCAGCGTGGGCCCACTGAATGAGCTCCTCCACCGTGTCATGGTGCCGAAGATGCTGGTAACGATCCGTCACCATGGCTCCCCGCCGATTCCACCGGCGCTTTCCCACAATGTGTACCGTCTCTGCCAAGAAAGCGTTAGCGGTGCGCACGACGGTACCAATGTTCGCGTCATGCTCGAAGTTTTCGATGGCGACGTGGAACGGGTGACGGTGGGTATCGAGATCCATAACGATGGCCTCACGCCGCCAATAACGGTAGGCGTCCACCACATTACGGCGATCCCCTTCTGCCAACAGGGTGGGATCGTAGCGGGGGTCAGTGGGAAGGGGTTCCCCGGGGTGTTCCAGAGTCCAGGGACCGACACCGTGGCGTCCTTCACCCCACTCGGTGGGGCCAGGGGCGGAGTCGGTACTCGAGGTGAGAGGTACGCTGGGGCTAGGCGAGTCCGACATCTTCCAGGCTCAGCAGGTAGCGATACTCCAGGCCTTCAGCGTTAATGACGTCCTCTGCGCCAGTCGCACGGTCCACAATGGTGGCGACGCCCACTACCTCGGCACCCAGGTCGCGCAGGACGCGGACGGCCGTGAGCGGCGAGCTACCGGTGGTGGTGGTGTCTTCGACGACCAGCACCTTCTTGCCCACCACATCAGGGCCTTCGACCTGGCGCTGCATGCCGTGCTTCTTCTTTTCCTTGCGGACGGTGAAGGCGTTAATGTCGCGCCCGTCAGCGTGCATGATGGCGGTGCCCACTGGGTCGGCACCTAGGGTGAGGCCACCAGCGGCAACGTAGTCCCAATCTGCGGTGAGTTCGCGGAGGAGGGCGCCGATAAGGCGGGAGGCGCGGCTGTGCATGGTGACGCGACGCAGGTCGACGTAGTAGTCGGCTTCTTTCCCGGAAGAGAGGGTGACTTTCCCGTGGACCACAGCGAGGTCTTTAACGAGTTCGGCGAGTTCGGCTTTCGCCTCAGCGTTAACGGGGTGATCAGCAGGGTTGAACGCTGCAACCATGAAAGGCGCCTTTCTGGGGTGTGGGAACTCCCGCGGGTGGGACCGGCGGGAGTTGTGTCCTAAGGCTAAGCCTAGTGGCTAGTTGTCGTCGTCAGAAACTTCTGGCTGGGCGTGGTCGTCCTCGGCGGAGGGATCTGCGTCGGCGGCGGAGCGACCGTTCTCCGCTTGCTCATCATCTTCATCACGGCGGCGAGAGCGGCTGCTGGTCTTCCCGGGCACGAACCAAGATGGGCGAACCGCAGTGTCGGCGTCCTCATTGTGTCTGCGGGCGTGCCGGCCGGGCTCACGTGCCCCATTGAGTTTAATGATGGGGAACTGGCCAGTCTGCATGGTGGAGGGTTCTCCGTCGCGGACAGCGTGGGAGCCGGTGGAGACAGATTCTTGCGGCTGCGGGATGGTGACAGCCGGGGAGGGGGACGTCTGCGCAGCGGGCTCCTGTTCGTCCCGCTCTGGGTAGTACGGTTGGGTCGGGTTCACGATGGGCAGCGGGCCGGTTTCAGCCGGGGAGGCGACTGGCTTGACGAAGGAGATCCGTGGGCGGGTGTCCTCCGGGGTGGCGGCGACCGGCGGGACGGCGGAGCGACCACCTAGTCCGCCAGCGGCAGCTGCAGTTCCTGCTGCGTCGGCATCGACTCCAACTTCCCAACTGGGGAATCCCTCGGTGAGCGGTGTGGCGGCGAAGTCAGCGGGGCGTTCCGGCGCATCGATCGCGTCGTCTGCCTCAGCTGCTCCAGCGCCTTCAGTAGCCTCAGCGTCGTCAGCGACCTGGTCTGCGTCCTCGACCGGCTCTGCGGCTCCCGATGCGGCTGGCTCGTCCAGCTCATCGTCGGTGGCGGCAGCCTCGAAGGGGCCTTGCTCGATAGCGTCCTCACCGAAGTCCTCGTCGGTGTAGTTGGCGTCATCGGGTCCCTCGTAGGTGTCCTCGTCTACCTCGTATTCTTCTTCGTCGTCTTCGTAGGGGCTCAGTACCTCTACAGCCTCGGCCTCGCTGACGGCAAACTCTTCTGCTTCGTCGGCAGAGGCGGCGTCAGCCAGAGCGACGTCGTTGATGATGTCGAAGGGGCCGGTGTGCTCAGGGGCGCCGAGGGCATCAATGTCGAGTTCGGCGTCTTGCCCTTCAAAGTGTGGTGGCTCCGAAATCTCGTGGTGGTCCTCGCCCATGTCGGGCCCGTCGAGGGGTTCGTCGAGAAGGGCGTCGTCTTCGGTGTCGTCGATGAGGTCTTCTTCGGTGAGCCCTTCTTCGGCGAGGTCTTCACTGGTGAAGTCCTCGGTGGCGACGTCCTCGTCGGCTTCCTCCGGTTCATCGTCGTCGACGGCGGCCAGCGTGGCGGCTTCTTCGCCGGCTTCGGGCACAATGTCGAACTCGGCGGTGGTGGGGGTGATCCACTCGTCAGCGGCCGGCACATCCTCTACCTGGGTTTCGCCCGGGAATTCGTCGACGGCGTCAACGGCTTCTGCCTCTGCGTAGGCGGCGAGAGCGTCCGCTTCGGCTTCGACGTCTTCAATGTCATTGGCGTCGTCTGTGCCCACATCACTGCCGTCCAGGTCCTCGCCCATGAGGCGGTCTGCTTCGGCAAAGTCTGCTTCGGTGACGAAGGTGGCGTCGGCGTTGCGCTCGTCGTCTGCGGAGAGGTCGGCGAAGTCGATGTGTTCCCGCGGTTCCCAAGAGCTGGCAAGCAGGGCGCTTTCATCCACATGGTTAACGGCGAGTTCACCAGTGGGTTCCTCGTCGGGTGCCCAGCTGGGGGCCGGAGTATCGTCGGCGGCGGGAAGGGTAACGAAGTCGTCTTCGGCCAGCCCGGCGGAGGTGCCAGCATCCGGCTCATCGGCGTCGTCACCGGACAGTTCCGTGTTCTCGCCGAGGGGCAGATCAGGAACGATCGTCAATCCGGCCAGGCCACCAGTCACTGCAGCTCCAGTGGTAGTACCACCGGCTGGAGTGAAGGGAATGACATTATTCGGAAGCTCATTGCTCGGACGCTCATTGTTCGGGAACTCGCTGCCCGACAGATCATCATCCGGCAGATTGAGCAGGTCATCATCGCCGTCAATGCCATCATCTACCAGGTCATTACCAGCCAGCAGGTCGTCATCGGCAGCGTCGATGGCGACAGATTCATCAGCAGCTACTGCTGCAGCCAGCTCTTCCTCAGTGATGGGTTCATCGATGTCGGCAGCGTCGGCAGGTACGGGAGAGTCGCCCTCGTCTGCAGGCATGCTCTCGGCTTCGGACTCGTCCTCCTCCCAGATGGGGGCAACCGGCTGATCGCCCACCACGGTGAGGGCGGGGATACCGGACGCCGCGCCATCCTCGGCCGGCTCGTCGCCCACACCACGGCCGACGAAAGTACCGGCACCAGCGGCACCAACCCCACCGGACACCAAACCGGCCAGGGAACCGTCGGAGACGGGTACATCACTGGGGAAACCGGTGTCGGCGGGCAACAAGCCAGCTTCTTCCGGCTCGAAGGAATCTGCGTCGACGGGAAGAGAGTCAGCGTCAGTGCGGTCGGCGAGCGGGCGGGTGGGGCCCACACCCTGCAGGCTGAGAGACTCTTCCTCGCCTTCCTTGGGGGGCAGTACACGCAGCGCATCGTTGAGGTTGGCCAACCAGTTGAGGACAAAGGGGAGTTCCTCGTTGATCTTGTTGTCCGGGTCGATCTCCACATCCACACCGTCATCGTCCAGCGGCAGCAGCGCCGCCGACCAGTAGCCTTCAGACCATGCCATGGCCAAGTCGCCGGGGTGGTTGTCGAGAATCTCCACCAGACGGTCATCGGTGGCGCGGATCATGGCATCCACATCGGAGGAGTACACCTGCAGATCGGTGGCTTTCCCAGACTCGTCCGCCTCCTCGTTAGTCTGCGGGTGGATCTCCACCACCACAGAGGAAGCGGTATCGCGTTGTACTGCCACAATCCAGCCGTCGTCCTGTGTAAAGATCAATGCGGGATGGCCGGCGAACTCTCCGGTGGCGGGGTCTTTCGGCTCACTCAGCCCACCGTCGGCGGCGGGGCCATGTTCCCATTGGGAGATGGCGGCGTGCACGCCCTCTGCGTCGGGCCGGAATCCCAGCTCATCGCCCCAGCGGGACTGCTCGGGCGCATCGGTTGAGGGCTGCTGGTGGGAGCGGACGGCACCCACAATGGCAAAGACAATGCCAATTGCGCCTACCACGGCGGCCACGATCAATAAGATCACGGGAACTGATAACATACGTTTCCCCTATCTGCGGGCAGTACTCAGTACTAACGGTACTGTGTTTCTGCCCTGTTTCGGAGCTTTTTCACGTGTTCGGCAGCGATTTTAACCGATAGTGAAACGTGCCCACTGTGGGAAAAGTAGGCACGCGAAAAGCTACGGACGGAAGCCTCGAGAGGCTGGACGCTCGGGATCCAAACACCATTGCGACCAACCGCCCTCATACAGGGAAGCACCAGGTAGACCAGCGACTTCCAGGGCGGCAATGGTGTGGGTGGCCAAGTTACCGGAACCACAGTAAACCGCAACTTCTGAGCCACTGGTAATACCCAAGCCCTCGAAACGGTCAAGCAGGCTTTCGAAGTCCAGGAACTTCTGGTCGGGGCCAAAGTTTCCGTAGGTCGGCAGGTTATGGGCACCCGGGATGTGGCCCAGGCGAGCATCGTTATATTCAAAATGACCCTGGTAGCGGCGTTCCGAGCGGGCATCCAGCAGAATGCCATGCTCCGGCCACGTCTTGACCTCATCTACGGTGATGGTGGGCATACAGGGCGTGTCAGATACCTCGAAGTTACCGCGCAGCGGAATAATGCCGGGACCCGTCACCGTGGGCATACCGGCATGCTCCCAGCGTTGCAGGCCACCATCCAGGAAGAAGACGTTCTCGACACCAGCGTCGCGGAGGACCCACCACGCACGGGCTGCCGAAGTACCGGACACAGAGTCGTAGACCACCACATAGGAGTTCTTGTCGATACCCCATTTACGGGTGAGCTCCTGCACCTTTTCCTTCGAGGGGAAGGGACGACGGCCGTTTTCCGGGTTGTGCACACCCGTGAGGTCCTGGTCGAGGTCCACATAGATGGCGTTAGGGATGTGGTGCTCCAGGTAATGGTCGTAGCCACCCACCCGATCGCGATACCACCGCACGTCCAGAATTACCGGTGCGCGGTTCGAACCGATACGCGACTTCAGCCACTGCGGGTTAACGAGGATACTCATGTGCCCTATTCTACTGGTCGAGGAGTCTTTATTCATCTCTCTACAAGTGAGCACGCCGAGCGAGCCCAACTTTGTAGGTTTCGGTTCTATTTCAGATTCACTCTTGGAACATCCGTAACAGCATGTATTGTTGTAAATAACCATTCCCCAGGTGAATGGTTATTTTGTATCCCTGCACGAGGGAACCTTAATCGTCCAGAGATACGAGAACGGAACGGAGAGCCCATTGAAATTCTCGTCAGCCCTGAAAGCAGTCGCTGGAGCCGTAGCCGCCTCTCTCATTATGGTCACCGCTAATCCCGTTCAGGCAGACCCCGTTTCAACTCCCTACACGGAGAGTATTGAAGCGATCGCCGAACAGTCCGGCCCCTACGTGGACGCCCACCACCTGCTCCCCACTGATGCAGCCCGCACCAAGCAGGCTGCCCGCGCCGATGCCACCATCGCTGGCGTCACCGACAGCGGCAATACCCTCGTCCTGGGTAAAGGCCATTTCGTCAAGCGCGGCGATACACTCGCCATCGTCGGCGAATCCGGTAACACCGTCGTCACCGCCCCTCTCCAGGCCATCTTTGGCGACCAGGTCATGGACCTCAACGTCATCCTTAAGGAGGGCGGCCGCAGCGCCACCTTCCTCCCCGCAGCGGACTCCTTCCGCCCCGCCCCCATCACCGTCATGCACGCGCGGGAAGGCTGGATCGGCTACGACACTCGCCTGCGCGAGTTCTACGACGCCTGGGGCAAATACCTGAACCGCGCTGAAGTAGAGAACTTTCCCGGCGTTATTGCCGGCGGCGTATTCGGCGGGCTTGCCGGCACTGCCGCCGGATGGGCGATCGGATTCCTGGCGGGCGCGCTAGTGGCCAACGGCATGCTGCTCTTCACCCTGGTCCCAGTGGTCGGCACGCTTGCCGCCCCCTTGGTCTGGCTTGCGGTCATCCCCGTCTTCCTAGCAGTGTTCTTCGCAGTGGGTTCCTCCGCTGCGGCCGCCGGTACTCCCATCGGTTCCCACCTCGGCACCATGGTGGTGGGGCTCTTCTCCCCCAATGCCACCACCCGCGAGCTGGCCTTGAAAGCCATCGGTGCCGGCCTCGCGCTCATCTTCCTCTGGTGGCTGCCGCCTTCGGCCGGGCACAAAGTCTCCGCTGCCGCGGGCTCGGGTGTCGGTTCCACCGGCTCCTCCTCCGACGATAAAGACGATGGATCACAGGACGACAACACTGCCGCCCCGGCACTGTCACAGTCCCTCAATTCCGCCGACGCTGTTCTCCGCGTCGCCTAGCCCCCTGCTCTCCATACGCAGAACCTCCCCTGCATTCTGCAGGGGAGGTTCTGTTCTCTGTACACCCTTAGCCTTCAGTACACTCTTAGCTTTCGGTGCGCTGGCCAGTAATCTGCAAGCTCTCCCCGTCGGCAGCCACCGTCACATGGACAATGTCGCCGTCGAAGATCTCGCCCGCCAACAGCTCCTTCGCCAGGGCGTCTCCAATGGCCTGTTGGATCAGCCGGCGCAGCGGGCGTGCACCGTAAGCGGGGTCGTAGCCGCGCTCGGCCAGCCATGTACGGGCGACATCGTCCACATCCAGGGTGAGCCGGCGGACGGACAGACGCTGGGACAGTTCACGCAGCTGGATGTCCACAATGCCCTTCAACTGTTCGGGTTGCAGAGCCGAGAACACAATAATGTCGTCCAACCGGTTGACGAACTCGGGCTTGAAGTTGTGCTTCACCGCCTGCATGATCTGCTCCTGCGTACCACCCGCACCCAGGTTAGACGTGAGGATGAGGATGGTGTTGCGGAAGTCCACCGTGCGGCCTTGCCCGTCCGTCAGCCGGCCTTCGTCCAGCACCTGCAGCAGCACGTCGAAAACATCCGGGTGTGCCTTCTCTACCTCATCAAAGAGGATGACGGAGTAGGGACGGCGGCGGATCGCTTCGGTGAGTTGACCGCCGGATTCGTAGCCGACGTATCCCGGAGGGGCACCGATGAGGCGGGCGACGGAGTGCTTCTCCCCATACTCGGACATGTCGATGCGAACGATCGCGTGTTTGTCATCGAAGAGAAACTGGGCCAGCGACTTCGCTAGTTCCGTCTTGCCCACGCCGGTGGGGCCGAGGAAGAGGAAGGAGCCCAGCGGCCGGTTGGGGTCTGCCACCCCCGCGCGGGCACGGCGGACTGCATCAGACACTGCCTTCACAGCGCCCTCTTGGCCCACCACATTCTGGGCAAGTTCTTCTTCCATGCGGAGCAGCTTCTGCCCTTCGCTTTCCAGCATGCGGCCTGCAGGGATGCCGGTCCAGGCTTCGACAACTTCGGCGACGTCGTCTGGGCCCACTTCTTCCTTCAACATCATCTGCGAGTATTCGCTGGTCGATGCTTGGGAGTTTTCGGCTTCGGCGAGTTTCTTTTCTGCCTCGGGGATGCGCCCGTAGCGCAGTTCGGCGGCCTTACCCAGGTCGCCATCACGCTCGGCCCGCTCGGCCTGTCCACGAAGATCCTCCAGGGTTTCCTTGAGGTTGCGGACGGCGTCGATGGCGTTCTTTTCGTTCTGCCAGCGGGCCGTCAGTTGGGCGAGTTTTTCCCGTTCGTCGGCGAGTTCTTGGCGGAGTGCCACGAGGCGTTCGAGGGAAGCGGCGTCTTCTTCTTTGTCGAGGGCGAGTTCTTCCACCTCGAGGCGGCGCACAATACGCTCAGCGGTGTCGATTTCCTCCGGGGAGGAGTCGATTTCCATGCGCATCCGGGAGGCAGCTTCGTCCATGAGGTCGATTGCCTTGTCCGGAAGGAAGCGGTTGGTGATGTAGCGGTCGGAGAGGGTCGCGGCGGCCACCAGTGCGGAGTCCTTAATACGAACGCCGTGGTGTACTTCGTAACGTTCCTTGAGTCCACGCAGAATACCGATGGTGTCTTCTACGGTTGGCTCACCCACGTAGACCTGTTGGAACCGCCGTTCCAGGGCGGCGTCCTTTTCGATGTACTTGCGGTACTCGTCCAGGGTGGTGGCGCCGACCAGGCGGAGTTCGCCACGGGCCAGCATGGGCTTGATGATGTTGCCAGCGTCCATGCCGGAGTCGCCGGTGGCGCCAGCCCCGACGATGGTGTGGATTTCGTCGATGAAGGTGATGATCTCGCCGTTTGCATCCTTGATTTCTTGGAGGACGCTCTTCAGGCGCTCTTCGAATTCGCCACGGTACTTGGCGCCGGCGATCATGGAGCCCAGGTCGAGGGCAATGAGGCGCTTGCCGCGCAACGACTCTGGTACATCGCCGGAAACGATGCGACGTGCGAGGCCTTCTACGATGGCAGTTTTGCCGACGCCAGGTTCACCGATGAGTACCGGGTTGTTCTTAGTGCGGCGGCTGAGGACCTGTACGACTCGGCGAATTTCGGAGTCACGTCCGATGACGGGGTCGATTTTGCCTTCGCGGGCTCGTGCAGTGAGGTCCGTGGAGTACTTCTCGAGGGCCTGGTAGTTGTCCTCCGGGTTTTCGGTGGTGATGCGTCCGGAGCCGCGCACGGAGGTGAAGGCTGCCTTGAGGTTCTCTGGGGTGGCACCCAAGGACTGCATGGCCTTGGCAACGGGGTGCCCGCTAGTGGCGAGGCCGACCATGAGGTGCTCGGTGGAGGTGTAGTCGTCACCCATGGAACTGGCGAGTTCCTGGGCGGTATTGAGGACGGTCAGCCCGTCCCGGGAGAGGTTGGGGTTAGCCATGCCTCCGCCACTGGCCGCGGGGAGGCCATCCACAAGGGACCGTGCTCGCTGGAGGAGGGCGGCGGGGTCGACGCCAGCACTGTGGAGGAGCGGTCCAGCAATGCCGTCTTGCTGCTCGAGGAGTGCGACGAGCAGGTGAGCGGGTTCTACGCTGGGATTTCCTTTCGCGGCAGCGGTTTGGAGGGCGGCGGAGATGGCCTCTTGGGATTTGGTGGTGAAGCTCTGGGTGTTCATGGGGTTTTGTCCTTTTCTCTATGGTGAAGTGTGGTGATGGGTTGTGGAAGCGTCAGATACGTGATGACCTATGTTTTTAGTGCCTCACTATCACTTAGTTGAGTCATTATGACTCATGTTCAATTTCACTTTAGCAAAGTTGAGCGGATATAGCTAAAGATTTTTTCGAAAAACTCGCAGTCTTTTTTCTCACACCAGCAGCTATGATGGGCACATACAGGCATAGTGGACCACCCCAAGGCGCCTGAGAGGAGATGCAATGAGCCGCCACCGCGACGACACTGCGACCGGATCCGGCCGCCATTCGCGCGGCGAATCCGACCTCACCCCCACCACCTACTACACCGTGCTCGGGCCCGCCATCGAACTCCTCCACGCGCAACCCGAGGACTTCATGCGTGACTTCTATGCCACCGTCTTCGCGCACGACTTCCAGCTCCGCAAACGCTTCCCCGCCTTCACCGATCGCCGTACCATCCGCTACGCTCGCGGCCTCATCTACTTCCTCGAAACTATCGACCAGGCCACCCCCCACCCAGAGCAGCTCGACGATGTAATGGAATTCCTTAGCCAACTCGGACGGGACCAGCGCAAGCACCAGTTCACCGACGCCGACTACCACACCTTGGCAATTGCCCTGCGCGACACCTTCGCCCGTCTCATGCCCCTCCAGTGGAGCACCGACCTGGACGCCGCCCTACTGAGCTCCTTCGAGCACGCCATCGACGTCATGCAGACAGCCGCCTCCGTAGAGAACACGCCCCCGGTCTACCTCGGCAATGTCATGGAAGTGCAGCGCCTCACCCGCAACATCGCCATCATCCGCCTACACGTCGCCCCTCCCATCGACTACCTGCCCGGCCAGTACATGTCCGTCCAGATTCCACAGTGCCCCGGCACCTGGCGTTACCTCTCTGCCACCATCCCCGCCAACCCGGATGGCTACCTAGAATTCCACGTGCGGGCACTCGAGCACGGCTACTTCAGCACCCAGGTGGTACACAACACCCGCCCCGGCGACCAGTGGATTCTTTCCAACCCGCACGGCAATTTACACGTGTCCGGAGAACGCCCCGTCTGTATGATCGCCCGAAACGTCGCCGCTGCCCCCATGCGCTGCATTCTGCTGGACATGGTGCAAACGGGGAAGAACAACCCCCTGGTGGATGTCTACTACGGCACCCGCTATCCCGGTGAACTTTTCGATGCCGCCACTTTGGCCAATATTCAGGCCGCCAACCCTTGGCTTATCGCCCATATCTGCGCGGAGGAAGACAGCGACCCCTGGTGGCTGCGCGACGCTCCCCCACTACCCCCAAATTTGCTGCTGCGGCAGGGCAATCCGCTGGAGTTGGCGGTTGCTGACGGGTGCGTACACGACCGCGAGATCCTGGTGGGCGGCGGCCAGCAAATAGTCCAGCAGGCCGTGGCGAATCTACCGCGCCTGGGCGTTAACCCGGCCGATATTCACCACGACCCACTGGATTAGAGTTCTTAGTGTCCTGACTTATCTGAGTACCCTCACTTAGCTGCGGCGGCGCGCTTCAGGGCTCCACACCACCACTGCTTGACTGCGGGGAACGTGCACCAACACACTCCCAGTACGATGCTGCTGGTTCACCGCTTCAAGTGTCTCCTCCAACTGTTCGACCTGCTCTTGCAGTTCCTTCACCCGCTGAGAGAGCTTCAAGATCCGCTTAATACCGGCCAGGTTGATGCCTTCATCCTGGCTGAGACGTTGGATCTCCCGCAGGAGTTCCACATCCTCATCGGAGTAGCGGCGTCCACCTCCCTGTGCTCGGGCCGGTGTCACCAGCCCAAGCCGGTCGTATTGGCGCAGTGTTTGCGCGTGCATGCCCGCCCGCTCAGCTGCTACCGAGATGACGAAGAAGTGCTTTTCGCGTTTGCTCATACCGCACCTGCCCATCCCGCCCGTGGGTCAAACCCAGAGCGTTGTTCTGCTTGTGCATAGTTTTTGAGTGCCTCGCTGGTGTCGGCATCCAGATGTGTGGGAATCTGCACCTTGAGGGTCGCCAGCAGATCCCCTGCGGCCTCCTTGGCGGGGGCGATCCCACGCCCACGTACCCGCATCACCTGGTCGGCAGTGCTGCCAGCAGGGATGCGGATGGAGACAGTGCCGTCCAGGGTGGGGACGGTAACGGTAGCTCCCAGCGCCAGTTCTGAGAAGGAGACAGGGACGTCCACCAGCAGGTTGTTGCCCTCGCGTTGGAAGACCTTATCGGGGATGATGTTGATCTTCACGAAGAGGTCGCCAGGAGGGGCACCGCGCAGGCCGGCTTCACCTTTGCCGTTGAGCCGCACCTTCTGGCCATCTTTTATACCCGCGGGGACCCGAACTTTGAGGGTGCGGGTGCGGTTGACGACGCCTGAGCCACCACAGTCGGAGCAGGGGTCCTTGATGACGGTGCCGGTGCCGCCGCAGTTGGTGCAGGGTTGCGAGAACTGGAAGGCACCTTGTGCCGAGTGTCGGAAGCCTGACCCATTACATTCGGGGCAGGTGCGGGGGGCGGTGCCTGGGCGCGCCCCGGAGCCGTGGCAGGTGGTGCAGGCTGTCTTGGAGGTGATGCGGATAGGCACGGTGGCGCCTTTTGCTGCATCCCGGAAGTTAATGGTGATGGAGGTGGTGATGTTGGCGCCACCATTGGATTGCTGGGGTGGTTCGGGCCGGTGTCCGCCACCGCGGCGTTGGTTAAAGAGGCCACCAAGAATGTCGCCTATGCCGCCAGCTCCGCCGGTGGCGTTCTGGGTTGCGCCGCCAAAGATGTCGCCAAGATCGCCGATGTCGAAGCCGTCGGTGCCGTAGGTGTAACTGTGACCGCCGCTGGGGGTGAATCCGGTGAAGCCACCGGCGCCCTGACCAAATCCATTGCCGAATCCCCCGGGTGCGCCGAAACCGCCTTTTCCCCCGAACCCGCCGAATCCTGAGGACAGCATGGCACGGAGTTCGTCGTACTCTTTACGTTCTTTCGGGTCGGAGAGAACGGCGTTAGCTTCGCTGACTCGTTTGAAGCGCTCTTCTGCGGCTTTGTCACCGGGGTTGGCGTCGGGGTGGAGACTTCGGGCGAGTTTTCGGTACGCCTTTTTGATCTCGTCTTGGGTGGCATCTTTGCTGACGCCGAGTTCCTTGTAGAAGTCCTTATCGGCCCATTCTCGCTGCATGGTGTCTCCTCCTCTCTGGGCTAAAACTATGGTTATCGATAATATCTAAGATTGAGTCTATACTACTCAACTTTATCTGTGTCAGTAACTGTGTGCCTATTAAATGCCGTAATCTGGACCGCTTTCACAGTCACGAACGGAACTGTCCCCACATAACGTAGTGGCGACCCCACTGGGGAGGCCGCCACTACACTACGTTATGAAATGAGGTTACTTGTCGGCGCTATCCGCATCGGACTGCTCCGCCGCACTTGACTCGGTGGACTCGTCACCGTCGGAAGCGGCAGCCGCGCCCTCGTCACCACGGACAATAACCATGGCTTCGCGGAGCACGCGATCTCCCAGGTTGAAGCCCTTGCGGAGAACTGCGCTCAACACCTTCTCGCCGTCACCGCCTTCATCTTGGATGGCGGAGTGACGGTTGGCGTCGAACACGTCCCCGACCTCGCCGAACTGGGACACGCCCTGTCCTTCCAGGATGGACGTGAACTTATCGGTGAAAGCCTTGAGAGGGCTTCCCTCGGTGACGTCGCCGTGCTGGCGGGCCCGCTCGACATCGTCGGCAAGTACCAGCATTGAGGTGACGACACCGGCTTTGCCATTGTCCCGGGCAGTGCCGAGGTCACGTTCAACACGCTTGCGGTAGTTGGTGAATTCGGCGGTGACCCGCTGCAGGTCCTCGGTGAGTTCCTGCACCTTGGCCAGCAGTTTGTCTTCTACCGTGAGCTCCTCCTCGGCAGCTGTGGCGGCCTGGCCGGCTGCGTTGGGGTCACTCGCGGTGTCGGCACCGTTCCCAGCGGCCGCGTCGGCAGTATCTGCGGCAGCGGCAGCCGGGTTGGCGTCGGCGGCGGTGGCGGAGGCCTGCAGATCCGAGGTGTCGTCAGCCTGTGACTGTCCCTCGGTGGGGTTCTGAGATGCGTCCGTCATGTCTATCAGTCCTTACTTGTTGTCGTCTTCGACAACCTCGGCGTCTACCACGTCGTCGTCGCCACCAGTGGCGGAGGCGTTGTCAGCACCTGCATCGGCGGCGGTGGCACCTTCTGCGGCAGCCTTCTCGTACATAGCCTGGCCCATGGCGGAGGATTCGGTCTTTACCTCTTCCATGGCGCTGCGCAGAGCGGCAACGTCACTACCCTTGAGGGCTTCCTTGGCCTTGTCGAGAGCGGCCTGGACCTTGTCCTTGTTCTCGGACGGAACGGTCTCGGCGTTGTCGGCGAGGAACTTCTCGGTCTGGTAGACGAGAGTTTCCGCTTCGTTGCGGAGAGAAACCTCTTCGCGGCGCTTGCGGTCTTCCTCGGCGTGCTCTTCCGCATCCTTAATCATGCGGTCGATTTCTTCCTGGGAGAGGCCGGAACCATCTTGGATGGTGACGGTGTTCTCCTTGCCGGTGCCCTTGTCCTTAGCGGTGACGTGGACAATGCCGTTGGCGTCGATGTCGAAGGTGACTTCGATCTGCGGGATGCCACGGGGGGCGGGGGCAATGCCGGAGAGTTCGAAGGAGCCGAGCAGCTTGTTCTGCGAGGCCATCTCACGCTCGCCCTGGTAGACCTGGATCTGCACGGAGGGCTGATTGTCCTCGGCAGTGGTGAAGGTCTCGGAGCGCTTGGTGGGGATGGTGGTGTTGCGCTCGATGAGCTTGGTCATCACACCACCCTTGGTTTCAATACCGAGAGACAGCGGGGTGACGTCGAGGAGCAGCACATCCTTCACTTCGCCACGGAGCACGCCAGCCTGCAGGGCAGCACCCACGGCGACGACCTCGTCCGGGTTCACACCCTTGTTGGGCTCGCGGCCACCGGTCAGTTCCTTCACCAGGTCGGTGACGGCGGGCATACGGGTGGAGCCACCCACGAGCACCACGTGGTCGATCTCGGAGACAGAGATTCCGGCATCCTTGATGACCGACTGGAACGGGGTGCGGCAGCGGTCGAGAAGGTCCTGGGTGATGCGCTGGAATTCGGCGCGGGACAGGGTCTCATCGAGGAACAGCGGGTTCTTATCGGCGTCGACGGTGATGTAGGGGAGGTTAATGGTGGCGCTCTGCGAGGCAGACAGCTCAATCTTGGCCTTTTCTGCGGCTTCACGAAGACGCTGCATGGCCATGCGGTCCTTGGACAGGTCCACGCCGGAGGCGTTCTTGAACTTGTCAACAAGCCACTCGACGATGCGGTTGTCCCAGTCGTCGCCACCGAGGTGGTTGTCACCGGAGGTGGCGCGGACTTCCACAACACCGTCACCGATCTCCAGCAGGGACACGTCGAAGGTGCCGCCGCCGAGGTCGAAGACGAGAATAGTCTGTTCCTTGTCGGCTTTTTCGAGTCCGTAGGCGAGGGCGGCTGCGGTGGGCTCGTTCACGATGCGGAGCACGTTGAGACCGGCGATCTGGCCAGCATCTTTGGTGGCCTGACGCTGGGCGTCATTGAAGTAAGCCGGCACAGTGATGACGGCGTCGGTGATGGACTCACCCAGGTAGGCTTCTGCATCGCGCTTCAACTTCATGAGCACGTGGGCGGAGATTTCCTGGGGGGTGTACAGCTTGCCGTCAATGTCATTGGACTTCCAATCGGAGCCGATATGGCGCTTGACGGAGCGGACGGTGCGGTCAACGTTGGTCACTGCCTGGTTCTTGGCAGGCTGCCCGACGAGGACTTCACCGTTCTTGGCGAAGGCCACGACGGACGGGGTGGTGCGGGATCCCTCTGCGTTGGGGATAACCTTTGCTTCTCCGCCTTCCAGGACGGAGACGCAGGAGTTGGTGGTGCCGAGGTCAATACCTACTGCGCGTCCCATGATGTGTACCTCCATATGTTGTGTTCGTTCGTAAGGTCATTTCACGCTCTATTGAGCGGTACGCACTCAAGTATGACATATCCACTCTCAGTACGCAATAGTAATTGAGCCTATTATACTCAATTTTGTGCATCATAGGCACTTGACCTGCAAAGATGGACTCACCCCGGCGTCGATATGCTGACGAAGCTTCCCGAAGCCCGCACCATCACCGCCGAGCCAAAGACACAAGCGTGGTATATGGCACTGGCAGCAAACTTTGACGCCCGCCACATCGGCATCGACCCCGCCACCGGCTTCCGCACCATTGGTGGCTACTGGAATCTACTCAGTGCCGCCGCCGGTTTCCTCAACATCCTCACCATCACCGGTCTCACCCGCATCATCGTGGCAGGGCGTAAGGGCAGCAACGTCAAGTCCATCGTCTGGCTCGATCAGATTTGGCCCTGGATCATTGCCTACGATCTGTGGAACCACGCCTTCCTCTACAACTCTCTCGGTGACTACACCTGGTACTGCTCGTTCGCACTACTGCTAGCCTGCACAATTCCCGCATTCACCTGGGCACGTGGTCAATGGATCTGGTTCCGTTGCTACACCCTTATGTACTGGATTGCGTTCTACAACTGGCTCCCCACCATCGCTACCCCACCAAATGCAATGACCAACTTCGCCACTATGGACCCTGCCGCCAACAAAACGTGCTCCTGGCTCGCCCTTATCGCCAACGTCGCACTCTTCGTGTACTGGCTCTACTTGATTATCAAACACAAGCGGAACCCCTTCACAGAAGCCCTCTTCATGGAAACCAAGGCTTTCCGACGTGTCGTCAAAGAAACTTGCGACGACAAGGAGAAATACTTCATCACAGACTGTGTCGAGAAAACCCCCGAAGAACTCGGATTCGAACCCGACAGCCCCTTCCCACCTGCGAATGGTTACGTCACCCACTACTTCTGGTGGGGCAAGAAAGACAAGCGCTACCCCAAGCTCCGCACACCGCTAAGCTCAACACCAGCACTCGTCAAGAAAGGAATTGAGTCCAATCCTCAATGGGATGTACCAGCTGGAGAGAACGGAGAACTAACCGACACCAACTAGTGCCCTTGCAGTAGGTGCACAATGGTCAAGTTGCGCTTACTTTAGCCAATCTGTGCCGCTGTATAAGATAGATAAGGTGACTAGTGACGACCTGCACGCGCTCGTGAATACCCCTCTCACGCACGCCAGCGCACCCACCATTCCCTGGGATCTCACCATCCCCATCGGGATCGTCGCAACCCTCTTCAGCATCATCTGCTGGGGCGTCTTCATTCGCGGCGTCGTCCACCTCGTCACCATGCTGCGGCTGGCCGAACCCGACCACACCCGCACCAATCACCCCTGGCACCGGCTCTGGAACCTCCTCAAAGAATTCATTGCCCACACCCGCCTCATCCGCAAGCGCCGCACCGTCGCCATCTCCCACTGGTTCGTCATGGTCGGCTTCCTGCTGGGCATCTTCATCCTCTTTGAGGCCTACATCCAGATGTTCGACCCGTCCAGCGGCTGGCCTTGGTTCCACGAACAACGCTGGTTCCGCGCCCTCGTCGAACTTGTCGGCATCACCACCGTCCTCGGCGGCCTCTACCTCACCCTCACCCGCCTAAAAAACAACCCCCACCTAGGCCGCAACAAACACTCCTCCCGCTTCTACAAGTCCAACATGGGAGCCGCCTACTTCGTGGACGCCGTCGTCATCCTCGAAGGCCTCGGCATGCTCGCCGTCAAGGCCGGCCAACTCGCCACCTTCCCCACCTTCGGCGGCGGTGACCCCACCATCGACTGGGCCACCTACTGGATAGCGAAGATCCTCCCCTCCAACCCCCTCATGGTGAGCCTCTTCGCCGTGGCGAAACTCCTCATCGCCATGCTGTGGCTCCTCCTCGTCGGCTTCAACCTCAAGTGGGGTGTCGCCTGGCACCGCATCGGCGCCTTCTTCAACATTTTCCTCAAGCGTGAATGGGACGGCTGGACCTCCCTCCGCGCTGTCCGCCCCATGCGCAGCGGTGAGAAAACCCTCACCATGGACAACGTCGACCCCGACAAAGACCTCCTCGGCGTTGGCCGCATCCAAGACTTCACCTGGAAAGACTGGCTCGACTTCTCCGTCTGCACCGAATGCGGCCGCTGCCAGGATCTCTGCCCCGCCTGGAACACCGGCAAACCCCTCAACCCCAAACTCATCGCCACCGGGCTGCGCGACGTCGCCCAAGACAGCGCCCCCTATCTTACGGCCGCCCGTGCCGCCGGCTTCGTCGACCCAGACACCGGCCGCGTCGACCACGACGCTTTCCCCCGTCTCATCGACCTCCTCCCCGCCACGCCCACCGGGAAACTCGCCCACCAACGTGCCGAACTACAGCGCCTCTCCCAACCGCTCATCGGCCTCAGCCCCCAGCACCCGAACGCCCTACAGCACCCCGAACGCATCGGCCTCCTCGACGAAGAAGCCCTCTGGGCGTGCACCACCTGCGGCGCCTGTGTCGACCAGTGCCCCCTCGACCTAGAACTCGTCGACCACGTCGTTAACCTGCGCCGCCACCAGGTACTCGCCGCCGACCAGTACCCACCGGAACTCGCCAGCCTTTTCAAGAACCTGGAAAGCAAAGGAAACCCCTGGGGCCAATCCCCCACTGCCCGGGAAACCTGGATCGACGAACTCGAACGAGAAACCGGCTGGCGCGTCCCCGTGTGGGGCAAAGACGTCCACGACTTCGCCGGCGAAGGCATGGAATACCTCTTCTGGGTGGGCTGTGCTGGCGCCTACGAGGATCGCGCCAAAGAAGCCACCAAGGCCACCGCCCTCCTCCTGCACCTGGGCGGCGTCAAATTCTGTGTGCTGGGAAACCAAGAAACCTGCACTGGCGACTCCGCCCGCCGCGCCGGCAACGAATTCCTCTTCCAAGAGATGGCAGCCCACAACACCGGACTCCTGGAATCCGTCTTTGGGGAGAGCCCGAACCGGAAGATCATCGCCACCTGCGCCCACTGCTTCAACACACTTGGCAACGAGTACCCGCAGTCCTACACCGTCATCCACCACTCGGTCGTCCTCAACCAGCTGGTGAACCGCCGCCGCCTCGTCCCCACCACCCCGGTTGAGGGCATCACCACCTACCACGACCCCTGCTACCTGGGCCGCCACAACCACTTCTACAGCCAGCCGCGCGAACTGGTAGAGTCCTCCGGCACCCAGGTGAAGGAAATGGATCACATCCGCGAGCAGGCCTTCTGCTGCGGCGCCGGCGGTGCCCACTTCTGGATGGAAGAAAAGCACGGCACCCGCATCAACCTCATGCGCGTAGACGAGGCATTGCAGACCGGAGCCACCACCATCGCCACCGCCTGCCCCTTCTGCACCGTCATGATGTCGGACGGAGTGAAGCAGCGGATGACAGAATCCGAAAGCCGCCTGCTGGCCGCCCAAGCCAAACGCACCCGCGTCGCCGACATCTCCGTACTGCTGCTGGAATCTGTCCGGCGCGGCGACAAATTGCCCCAGCCACTCGTTCCCATCCCCGTGGGCGATATTGACGTCGAGCAGGAAATGGACGGCCTCGATCTGCCGAATGCCATCCCCGCCGAAGAAATGGCAACGGTCAACGACTACACCACCACTCTCCAAGAGACCGACCAAGAAGCTGTCCGCGCTGCCGCCGCCGAACAGGAAGCCGTCGAAGACGTGCTGGCCGAGCTGGAAGAGGAAGCCGTCATCGACGATGCTTCCCTACTCGACGCGGGCGTGGTGACAGTCTCCCTACAAACCGTTGGTCTGCCTCTCCTTGGCCTCATTGAGCGCCCAGATGGTGTTCCCTCCGCCCAAGCTCCCGGCCCCGAACCCGTTGCGGTGCTCCCCAGTTCCCTGGCAACCTACCTGGCGGAGGTACAACAGCTGGAGAAGGAGCGGAAGGCCGAAAAAGAGAAAGCCGCCCAGCGAAAGGAGCGGGTGGAACGGGCTGGCCAGTCCGCCCCCGTTACCGGTAAACCGTTGGAAGAGAAAGCCGACAGTGCTGTCTCTGTGAAGGCTGCCGAGGTGGCCAAGGATGGTGCCGGTAACGAGCTCAACCTGGATGTGCCGGGCCTGCCGCTGGTAGGCATGATTGCCCGCACTGATGGGGTGCCCACGCCGCTGCCACCGCTCTTGCCGGTTACTGAGGAGGCGGCCGCTAAGGCCAACCAGGCTATCGTGCATATTGCCCCCGCTGCCCCACTGGTCGACGAGGACGGCCTAGATAGTGGTTCGGACCATAGCGTAGCTGGTTCCATTAGCAACGGTGCCAGTGACGGCGCTGACACGAGTGCAGAGGATACTGCTGTCGCGCCGGCCGATGCCGAAGAGAAGCGACTCCCCGTGCCCGGATTGCAGCTGCGTGCCGGTGTGCATGCCCCGTTCGACTTCTCCCGCCCACTCGCCCCCACGACGGGCAGTCATGAGGGTGCCGACGGGGCGGATGAGGATCTTGCCGCTGAGCCTGCGAATAATACACATCAGGAGGGTGTCAGTATTCGTCCCGGACTTGCTGCTCCCCAGGATTTTTCAGTTTCCTCCTAAGAACCCCCGAGGATCCGTCACGTACCAGCACAAACCGGTAGTGAGCTCTGGGGCCAACAGGTGTAATCTTGCATCTGTACCAGTACGTTTAATATTTCACAGAAGAGAGCACAATGAGCCCTCGGCCTCTCTACCAGTCCAAGAAACTGAAGAACGTCGTCTACGACATCCGCGGCCCGGTGCTGGACCGCGCCAATGAACTTGAAGCGCAGGGTGCTGAGATCCTCAAGCTCAACATCGGCAACCCCGGCAAGTTCGGCTTCCTGACCCCGAAGAACGTCACCGACTATATGAAGGACAAGCTCGACGCTGCCGTCGGCTACTCCGACTCCCGCGGTATTGCCGAAGCTCGCCAGGCCGTCATCAACCGCTACGCCAACACCCCGGGCTTCCCCGAGGTGGACATGAACAGCGTCTACATTGGCAACGGCGCCTCCGAGCTCATCACCATGTCCCTGCAGTCCCTCTGCAACCCCGGCGACGAAATCCTCCTCCCCGCCCCGGACTACCCGTTATGGACAGCCTCTACCGCCCTCGCCGGCGGCACCCCCGTCCACTACCTGCTGGACGAGGCCAACGACTGGAACCCCAGCCTCGAGGACATCGAGTCCAAGATTACCGACAAGACCAAGGCCATTGTCGTCATCAACCCCAATAACCCCACCGGTGCCGTCTTCTCCAAGGAGACGCTGGAGGGCATTGTCGACATCGCTCGCCGCCACAGCCTGCTAATCTTCGCCGACGAAATCTACGACCTCATCCTCTACACCGAGGCCCCGCACTATAACCTCGCCACTCTGGCCCCCGACCTGCTGGTGTTCACCTTCAACGGTCTCTCCAAGAGCTACCGTGCCTGCGGTTACCGCGCCGGCTGGGTTGTTATTACCGGCCCGAAGGACCACGCCCGCGACTTCCTCGCCGGCTTCCACCTGATGGCCTCCATGCGCTTGTGCTCCAATGTGCCCGCGCAGTACGCCATCGTGGCAGCCCTGGAAGGCGAGCAGGACATTCAGATCCAGACCGCCCCCGGCGGCCGCCTCCACGAACAGTGGAAGACCACCGTGGACACCCTCGACACCATCCCCGGTGTGTCCGTTGTGGTGCCGAAGGGCTCTATGTATGCCTTCCCGCGGTTCGACCCTGAGGTGTACCCGATTGCCGATGACGAGAAGTTTTCCATGTCTCTGGTGGAAAACGAGCACATCCTCATGACCCACGGCACCGCCTTCAACTACCCCACCACCGACCACCTGCGCATTGTGATGCTGCCGGAGGCCGCGGTGCTGAAGGAAGCCATTGAACGTCTGGGCAACTTCCTCTCCAGCTACAAGGGCTAACTGCTGGGCCGTTAGGCCTTCGTCCTAAGACACTCCCTCCCCCTCACTTCTCCGTGAGAGGGAGGGAGTTTTTGTGCGCGTAGTAGATGGCGTGCGTGGAGGGGTAAATGACGACGCACGGGGATAGTGTGCGGACGTTGATGACACAGGTGGGGGCGCCATGGTGGGAATGCCAGAGTGGGGAGTGACGTGCAGGCGGGGTGGAAATAGTAAAAAGTGGGCTACCGGGGGTGAACCCGGTAGCCCACTTTGTGGACTTTACGGAGCTTTATAGCGTGCTGTTACCAGCGGCTAATTAGGCTTCGCCCTTCTTCTTGTTGCGGGCACGGTAGATACCGTAGCCAATGCCACCTGCTACTGCGAGGCAGAGGATGACGATACCAGCGATGGCGCCGCCGGAGAGGCCGCCGTCATCGGTGGGGGTGTCCTTGTAGGGATCCTCGTCAAGAACTTCCATGCCGGAGGCGTCGGTGGAGGGAGCAGCCTTGGAGGACTCGGTGCCCTTCTTGTCGCCGTCCTTCTTGTCGCCGTCCTTCTTGGCGTCTGCCTTCTTATCGTCGGCCTTCTTGTCGCCAGCCTTGGCAGCGTCGGCAGGGCCGCCCACAGCGTTCACGGACAGGAGGGTTGCCGGGCCGGAGAGGGCCTGGCAGTTCAGGCTAATGTGCTGGGTGCCGATGACCTGAGTGTCAACGACGTTGCGCATGGTGACGAAGTTCTGGGGGTTGTTGAATTCGCCAGCGGGGCCTTCCACTGCGGGGTGGACGGTGCCGATCTTGCCAGCCTTGGAGGCCTTCATCTTCATGACGATGGTCGGGACGGCCCAGTTGGCGTCCTTGCCTTCGACGGCAACGCCGAAGCCGGAGACCACGAGGGTCTTGCCGCCAACGAGGGAGATCTTCGGGGTGCCCTTAAGCACGGCGCCGGAGCCTTCCAGGCTTGCAGTCACGAAGGAGGAAGGATCATCGATGGTGAGGCGCATAACGACGTCGTCAGCGCTCTTAATAACGGCGATTGATTCCTTACCAGGGATCATTTCCGGCTTGTAGTTAACGCGGACCTCGTACTCTTCGCCAACCTTCACCTGATCGGGAGCAGAAACGTCGATGACGTCAGTCTTCTCACGAGTCTCGTTGAAGTTCATCGGAGCACCGTTGGTACGGCAGCTGGACTTAATCGTCTTGGAAGCGGTGGCAGCGGAAGCGGTGCCGACCATGAGAGGGGACAAACTAAGGCTCAGACCCGCAGCAGCAGCGAGGGCGAAAGCCTTCTTGGTGATCGTTGAAGTTGACATGTATCCAATTTTACGTAGTGAAAGGCAACATTTCCTCGCTATTTCACTTCATGTAGCAACAAAAATGAGATTTTCGCCACGTAGTGGCACAACTTGGCCCACCGCCCAAAAAATGAACAAAAACTGCTCATTTTTTATTAATCCTCAGCAATTAATAATGCTTTCATTTAGTGGCGTTGAACTGCACAAATAGTTGAAATGGTAACAAATTTCCATTTTCTGTTACTCCACAGAATTTCGATATCTGAAGAAGAAATTTCGACGACTCTCCGATTGTCAAGGCTTTTGTGAGATGTGCGACATTTTTAGATTTCAGGGGTTTATTGCCACCACCAAGCTCGCCCACGCCACCCGCCGCGCTACCCCGCCTCCCCTCTAGCCCCTCTTCCGCTTCCCCTCTAGCCTCTCCTCCGCCCCGCCTCCCCTGCCCTTTCCCGGGCGAAAAATCCGGAGGTCCGACCTTCTTCGCAAGCTCCCTGAGCGCTTGTACCATAGGAGTATCGTGCGAGCGCGATCAACCCCTCCACGCTCGCTGCCGACGCCGCAGAGACTGTCCGACTGCCGCGTGACACCGTGGAGACTACCGTTACCGAAAGGACGCATGCGACATGCCGTTTGAGGTTCTCACCCCCGCCCAAATTGCCTCCGGCCACAAAGCCGACCGCATCCTCGACACCATTAAGGCCAGCCCCATCGACTGGAATAACATCGAGGACCCCAAAGACAAGGAAGTGTGGGACAAGCTCACCGAAAACTTCTGGCTACCAGAAAAGGTGCCACTGTCCAACGACGTCAAGTCCTACAATGACCTCCCCAAGGCGGAAAAGAAGGTCATGCAGAACACCTACGGCATGCTCACCCTGCTCGACACCATCCAATCCACCGTGGGCGCCACCGCCATGGTGGGCGACGCCCTCACCCCACACGAGGAAGCCGTCTACTCCAACATCGTCTTTATGGAGTCCGTGCACGCCAAGTCCTACTCCTCCATCTTCTCCACCCTCTGCTCCAAGGAAGAAAACGACGCCATCTTCCGCTGGACAGAGAACAACGAGCTGGTGCAGAACCTGGCTCGCATCCAGATGAACTTCTACACCGACATCGACCCCATTAAGCGGAAGATTGCCGGCACCATGCTGGAGGGCTACCTCTTCTACACCGGCTTCTTTACCCCCTTCTACATGGGATCCCGCAATAAGCTGCCGAACACTGCCGACCTGCTGGGCCTCATCTTCCGCGACGAGCGCGTCCACTGCTACTACACCGGCTACAAGTACCAGAAAATGCTGGAGCCGCTCTCTCCAGAAGAGAAGGAACGCTACAAGGAGATGACGTTCGACTACCTGCTCGAACTCACCGCCACCGAAGAGGCCTTCCTCCACGAGCTCTACGATGAGGTTGGCTGGTCCGAGCTGGCGATTTCCTACAGTCACTTCAATGCCAACACCACCTTGAAGTACCTGGGTTACGAGCCGCTCTACCCCGCCGACGTGTGCCATGTGGATCCGGGCGTGATGGGTTACATTGCCTCCGACAACATGGAGAACCACGACTTCTTCTCCGGTTCCGGCTCCACCTACATTGTGGGCGAAGTGGAGAACACTACCGACGACGACTGGGACTTCTAGCCGCCGCCTCAACTGCGTCAGCTGAGGCGTCTGCACTAGTTCTGCAGAAGTACAGTTGCTGACCGTTTCCGCACTTATACAAGAATCCCGGAAGGTTCCTGAGCCTTCCGGGATTCTTTGTTATTTCGTTAGCGGGGTGACGGGTCCTGCTGTCCTCAGGGGCAGGTAGTTAGGATCCGCTATGCTGGGTCGCCGGGCAGGGGAAGGACTCGTGGACGGTTTCCGGGACGAGACCTTTGGTGCCCTTGGGGAAGGTGGCTTCCAGCTTGGTGTAGATCTGCACGCCGTACCCGCACTGTTGCAGGTCGGAGAGCTTGATGATGACGGGGATCCGGTGGAACTTGCCGGCGGCACAGAACGGGTCGCAGTCGTTGATGACGGCGATACCGCGGCCGTTGGCCACCTTCTTACCCCAGTCCTTCCAGGAGATCTCGATAAGGCGGAAGGCACCCGTGGCGCAGCCCAGGTAGATCTCGTCGGGGCCCTCTGGGCCTTCCGTGTCGATGCAGTTGAGGAAGCCGGTGGCGCGTACCAGTACCAGGGTGTCCTGCGGGGTGGCACCTTCCACGGCGTACACCTGTCCGCTCTTCGGGTCGAAGGTGAGGGTGGCGGTGGTGGTGGACACCTTGTTAGGGGCAAACTTCACGGTGACGGTGTCGTCGGGGACTGCCCCGCGGAGTTTCTCCGGCGTGCTCACCACGGTACTGCCGGCTTCCCGCGCGATGACCTGGTAGAGGCCGTGGTAGAAGGAGCCGTCAAGACCGGGCACGGTGAGTAACAGGAGGGCTGAACGGGACGGCTGCACGCCCGGAATAGCCTGGGAAAGAACATTTTCCAGGCCGTCTGGGTCAGTGGGCCAGGAGGACAGTGCGGCCACATTGAGGGTGGTCCCGCCGATCTGCACCTGCTGGGTGCCGCGCTTGGTGTAGCCCTTGCCCAGGCCAAACAGCTTGGGACTGCCGGCTTTCTTCCACTTTTCTTGAGCTGCCGGGCTATCGAAGCTCAACTCGCCCTGGGACACCTGGGTTTCCACCTTGCTGGCGTCCATGATGGTGCGCTGGTTGGTGGTGACGTTGTAGATAATGCCGTCATTGTTGAAGTGGCGGACCACTTCTCGGTTGTGTAGCAGAAGTGCGGAAGAGGACAGCTGCTGGACGTTGACGGCATCGTGACGGGCTTCTGCACCGGCGTTACGCAACAGCGTTTGGGCTTCGGCGCGCGGCACGGTGGGGGTGGCGGGGATCACTTGGCCAACACCGACGAGGATGGCGACGGCGGCAGCAGCAGCGGCAATACCACCGATGAATGGGCCACGGGCGCGGCGCTGCTTGGCTCGCTTTTCCCGCTCGGCAGCCATGCTAATGATGATGTGCTGCGAGGTGGTGGCGTCGGGGGCATTAGCTTCGTCGTCCAGGACGCGCTGCACTTCGGGTGCCTCCACGGGGGTGGGGGCGGGCGGTTGAGCCACGCCGGCCAGGTCTCCGGTGTTGCGGCCCGTCACGTAACTGTCACTATTACCGAGGGCGAGGGTACCGTCCGGAATACTGTTGGAGCGGATGGGAGTGACGGCGCTGGAGGCGTCAGTGTTGAGGGCGGCGCTGCGCTCGGCTCGGTGCTCGGCACTCTGACCAGCACTGTGACCGGCACTGCGGCCGACAGTGTGCTCAGCACTGTGGCCGGCACTGTGGCCGGCGTCTGCTGCCCCGTGGGTGGGGAGTTCGGCGGACGTCCGCCCTGCGATAATGGTGTCGAGGAGCTCCATGTTGGGCTGCTCGAGGGACCCGTCACCGGCCGTATGGCGAGGGACGGGGTTGGCTGCCTGTAGACGGCGCCAAGCTTCGGGGTCCGCTTCGCCGAGGGGCTGGAAGCGGAGCGACGACTTCGGTTTCTCCGGGTGAGACACGATTACTGCTCCTCTACAGTGTGTAGTGCTTCCGCGAACCGGATACGGGCGCGATGTAAACGGACACGTGCTGCGGCAGGTTTGACCTGCAGTACGGACGCCAGTTCTGCGGTGGTGAGACCGTCCCACGCAGCGAGCAGAAGAACGTCCCTATCAGAATCAGAGAGGAGAGCTAGAGCTGCCTTGACCTGGGCACTTTCGGCCACACTCTCGGCCACATCGGCGGAGCTGCCATCATCCACCACGTCGATGGGGTCCATGATGGTCTCATGGTCACTGCGGCGGGTTGACGAGCGGAAATACTCACTCACAACGTTGTGGGCGATTCCGAAAAACCACGGAAGCGGACTTTTCAAAAGATGGGGCGGAACATTGTCTCGGGTTTGCCAGACTCGCGTCATCACCACGGACAGCACATCCTCAACATCGTTGAGGGGGATGCGACGCCGTAGGTATGCCACGACGGGCTGGTAGGACTGCTGATACGCAGCTCTAAACCATTCCTCTTGTAGCGCGTCAGTCATATGTCTAGTTTACGATCGAACCTTGCGGGTTGCGGATACCTTCGCCCTACTCGTGCCTCCCACGTGGGGATTGTTACACCGTAGGCCGAAATTCTCACTTATAGGGACGCTGCGTGGGGGAGACGAAGGGAGCGGAGAGGAGAAGACAACGGCAGAGAGAAGCGTAGGGACAAGGTGCCGGAGCGGGAGATACCGGCACAGAGAGGCGAGAAGTCGGAAGGCTAGCGAGGGGTGACGGTGCCGTCGTCACCAACGTGGAAGTTCTTCCAGGCTTGTGACGGGGTAGGTCCACGCTGCCCCTGATATTTCGAGCCCAACGCCGACGACCCGTACGGCCGCAACGTGGGGGAACTCAGCCGGAATACGCACAGCTGGCCCACTTTCATCCGCGGATACAACTTGATGGGCAGATTGGACACATTCGACAATTCCAAGGTGATGTGTCCCGAAAAACCGGGGTCGATAAACCCCGCGGTGGAGTGTGTCATCAGGCCAAGGCGGCCCAACGAGCTCTTCCCCTCCAGGCGTCCTGCCAGACTGTCACAGAGGCTCACGACCTCCAGCGTGGAGCCCAGGACAAACTCGCCCGGGTGCAGAATGAACGCTTCCTCCTCCGGAACCTCAACCAAGGTGGTGAGGTCAGGCTGGGGAATAGCAGGGTCGATATGGGTGTAGCGGGTGGAGTTGAAAACACGGAACAATCCGTCCAGGCGCACGTCAATGCTGGACGGCTGCACGAGGGCAGCATCGTAGGGTTCTAGGGAAAGATCGCCAGAACCGATGACGGCACACAAATCGACATCAGAAAGTAGCACGCCCCTAGCCTAACCTGTTTACCACCCCATCAGTACTATTCGACCGCATCATCTCGCCACCAGACCGCCACTGGATCGGGACTGGACCACCACTAGAACGGCACCGACCTTATCGCCGTTCGGAGAACCAGACACATTCCCGTGGCGGGAAATGGACCCGTCACCGGGCGGAGAAACGAACACCACAACGCAATAAGGGCCGTGTGGGTTTAGCAGGAGAAGCTCAGGCTGCTAATCTAAGGAAGGCGGTTCTTGCCACAACAATGTTTCCCACCGTGAAACAACGCGAATCGTGATGTTGTGGACCTGTAGCCAGCCTCCGCCGATGTAGTTCAATGGCAGAACATCAGCTTCCCAAGCTGAATACGCGGGTTCGATTCCCGTCATCGGCTCCACTCCACACTCCTGCACACACCCTCAGCACTCGAAACCTCACAGCGACTCCGTACACACAGATGGGACAGGCTGCATGCGGCGCGAAAAATGGCTCGGTCAGAACGGTAAATATGCAGCAGGCACCATCCCGCTCATGCTCCTCGCCGCACTCCTCATGGTGGCCCTCCCCGCCAAAGGGCAATTCCCCAGCTACCACATCGACTTCGACGTCTACTGGACCGGCGCCCGCTACTTCCTCGACGGCGGCTACGTCTACGGAGAAATCCCCACCCTCCACCAAGGCGCCCACCTCCCCTTCACCTACCCACCCGTCGCCGTCCTCGTCTTCATCCCCTTCGCCCTCATCCCCTACCAGGCCAGCTCCATCCTCTTCACCCTGCTGTCCCTGCTAGCCCTCTACGTCGTCGCCCGCTACACCCTCACCGCCCTCCGCACCTACGGCTTCGCCGCCACCGAAAAACCCTGGCACGAGATCGTCCTCTGGGTCGTCATCATCGCCAGCCTCTTCACCGCCCCCATCGGCGACACCTTCGGATTCGGGCAGATCAACCTGCTACTCATGGTGCTCATCGTCGTCGACTGCCTCACCCCCCAACGCCGCTGGTGGACCGGCGCACTCGTCGGCCTCACCATCGCCATCAAACTTACCCCGATGGTGTTCCTCCTCTACTTCTTCTGGCGTCGGGACTGGAAATCCCTAGGCATGACCATCGGCTCCCTCGTCGCCTACAACCTCATCGCCTTCCTCGTGATGCCCAGCACCGCCAAGCTCTACTGGACCGAAATCATCTCTGACGGGGAACGCATCGGCAACTACGACTACGCCGGCAACCAGTCCATCAACGGCCTCCTCGCCCGCTTTGGATTGGAAGGCACCACCCTCTCCGTCGCCTGGTTCATCGTCGCCCTCCTCGCCGGGCTGACCGTCGCCGTCATCGTCTGGCAGCTCGTCAAAACACACCAGTACTTCGCCGCACTCATGGTAAACGGCCTGGCCGCCAACCTCTGCTCTCCCGTCTCCTGGGAGCACCACTGGACCTGGGTCGTCCCCTTGGTCGCCCTCTTTGCCGTGTGGGCCTGCAAACAAACCCCCGCCCGCTGGGTGTGGGGTGTCCTCAGCGTGCTGGGCATCATCATTTTCTACGCCAACCCCTACGCCCACCTACCCAACGACCACCACCGGGAACTTACCTGGAATCCCTGGCAGCACATCGTCGGCGAATCCTACGTGCTCTGGACACTCCTGGTGCTCATTGCACTAGTAGCGCTGCGGCCATTCTCCCGCGCCAGCGAAATGCGCGAGGCGGCAGTGAAACTCACCGCACTCAAGAAGCCGGCCTAGGCATCATCAGCCAACATCATGGTGACCTGCTAGCAGCCGGACATGATGTTCACGCCGGAGCCCGTGAACAGAGCCTGCCAGCATGTCCATCTCCCGGTTACCTGGTTAGGCGAGCCCCTCATCAATTGCAGCCCGTAGACTGGCCACAAACTCCTTCACCGGCTCCACCGCATTCTCGCCATACTCGGCGATAAGCCGCACAATAGCCGAGCCCACAATCGCCCCGCCGGACGCGTGCGCCATCGCGTGAGCCTGCTGCGGCGAACTGATCCCAAAACCAACAGCCACCGGAATGTCCGTCACCTCCCGAATCTTCCCCACAATTGCGGGAATATCGGTAGTGATCTCGCTACGCATACCCGTTACACCCAGCGAAGACACCAGGTAGAGGAACCCGCGGGCACCCGTCGCCACCCGCTCAATACGCTCATCGGAGGTCGGCGCCAGCATAGAAATGAAGTCCACCCCATAGCGTGCCGCCACGTCTGCAACCTCGTCACGCTCCTCATAGGGGACGTCCGCCACAATAATGCCGGCTACCCCCAGATCCCGACAGCGGGCAAAGAAACGATCCATCCCATAGTGCAACACCGGGTTCATGTAGCCCATAAAGACCAGCGGGACACTGCAGGTCTCGCGCAGCTGTGCCACCATGTCGAAAATGCCGTCCAAGGTGGTACCGCCCTGTAGGGAACGTAGCGATGCTTCCTGGATGACAGGCCCCTCCGCCACCGGGTCAGAGAAGGGAATGCCCAGTTCCACCAGGTCACAGCCGGCCTCGGCCATACCGATAACCAGCTGACGAGTGGTGTCCAGGGTGGGGTCACCGGCGGTGACGAAGCCGATGAGGGCTTTGCGGTCGGCGAAGGCGGAGGCAATAGTCGGCTGTACCGGCTCGTGCGCAGTAGCGTCGGACTGTGCGGAATCCACCGCGGGGGTTACAGAGTTACTCATGAATATCCACTCCCTTGTAACGGGCAATAGCGGCAACGTCCTTATCGCCGCGACCCGACAAACACACAATGATCGACTCATCCGGGCTCAACGTGGGAGCCAACTTCCGCGCGTAGGCCACCGCATGGGCGGACTCAATCGCCGGAATAATGCCCTCCACCCGGCTCAGATACTCAAAGGCGGCCACTGCTTCATCATCGGTGACAGGCACATACTGCGCACGGCCCGAGTCCCTCAGGTAAGCGTGCTCCGGGCCGATACCCGGATAGTCTAGCCCTGCCGAGATGGAGTACACCTGGTCAATCTGACCATCCTGGTTCTGGCAGAAGTAGGACTTCATGCCATGGAAGACGCCCACCTCTCCCTTCGTCATAGTCGCGGCATGCCGCCCGGTATCCACGCCGCGGCCCGCCGCCTCACAGCCAATAAGCCGCACATCAGCATCGGGAATGAAGTGGTAGAACATGCCCATGGCGTTCGAGCCACCGCCCACACAAGCCAGCACCGCAGCGGGAAGCCGCCCCTCCACCTCGAGAATCTGCCGGCGGGCCTCCTCGGAGATCACAGCCTGGAAGTCACGCACCATCATGGGGAACGGGTGGGGGCCCATCACCGAACCAAGGCAGTAGTGGGTGTCGTCAATACGGCTCACCCATTCGCGCATGGCCGCATTCACGGCATCCTTCAACACCTGGGAACCCGAGGTGACGGCGTGCACCTTCGCCCCCAGCAGCTCCATGCGGTACACATTCAGGGCCTGCCGGTCGGTGTCCTCCTTGCCCATGAACACCTCGCACTCCATGCCGAGCAGTGCGGCGGCGGTGGCAGTGGCGACACCGTGCTGGCCGGCACCAGTCTCGGCGATAAGGCGGGTCTTCCCGCGCTTCTTCGCCAGCAGCGCCTGCCCCAGCACATTATTAATCTTGTGAGAACCCGTATGGTTCAGGTCTTCTCGCTTCAGATAGACCTTGGCGCCACCCAAATCCTCCGTCATGTGCTCCGCAAAGTAGAGCAGCGACGGGCGATTCGCATAGGTGAGGTAGAGATCTGTCAGCTCCGCGCGAAACTCCGGGTCGGCCATGCACTGGAAGTAAGACGCCTCCAGGTCGTGCAGCTCCTGCATGAGGGTTTCGGTAATGTACTGGCCGCCGAACATGCCGAAGCGACCCGGATGCTCCGGGTTAGTGGGATCGCCTTCCGCCACCTGGGCAGAGGCAGCAGCCAAGTTCCGGAGCGCCCGCACCCGGTCCGGGGACCGCATGAGGGTTTCCCCAATGAGGGCTGCGTCCACGCCAATCTGCCGCAGGGTGAACATGTCGGCAGCATCCCGCACCCCAGATTCGCCCACGAACAGCACATCTGGCGGCACCTCCTGGCGCAGCCGGGCCGTGTTCGTAAAGTCCACCTCGAAGGTGCGCAGGTCCCGATTATTGACGCCGAGGATCCGGGCACCAGCGGCGAGGGCACGCGCCACCTCCGCAGTGTCGTGGGCTTCCACCAGTGCGTCCATGCCCAAGTTTTCGGCCAGCGCAATCTTGTGGGCCAGATCCTCATCCTCCAAGAGAGAGACGATGAGGAGCACCGCGGAGGCGCCGAGGATAGCAGCCTCTTCAATCTGCACATCGTCAATAATGAACTCCTTACGGAGAACCGGGATGGTGAGGTCAGCAGCGATTTCCTGCAGGTACTGGGGGCTGCCCTGGAAGAAGTCTGGTTCGGTGAGACAGCTGATCGCGCGGGCGCCACCCTGCTGGTAGTCGCGGGCGATCTCCAGGTAAGGGAAGTCGGGGCTGATGAGTCCCTTCGAGGGGCTCGCCTTCTTCACCTCCGCAATAATGGATACGCCCGGGGCGGCCAACGCCCGGTAGAAGTTGCCGGCGCGGCCGGTGGCCAGGCGTTCCGCGGCGGCCTGCTGGGCGCGCCGGGTGAGGCTGGCAAGGTCCGTTTCCGCTTTGAAGGCATCCACCCGTACGCGGGTCTTCGCCACAATGTCGTCCAGGATCGTCATGGGTTACTCTCCTTCTTCCAACGCATTGGTGGCGGCAATGAACTCCTCCAGCTTGGCCTTGGCCTTGCCGGAGTCGATCATCTCGGCCGCGATCTGCGCGGCCTGCTCCAGGGTGGTGTTCTGCTTCGCCAGGTAGATACCGGCGGCTGCGTTCATGATGACAGTGTCCCTCTTGGGGCCGGGCTGCCCATCCAGGATCTGGCGGGTGATGACGGCGTTCTCGACCGGGCTGCCGCCCACCAGGTCCCGCTTGGTGCCGCGCTGCAAACCGAACTGTTCCGGGGTAAGGGTGTATTCGGTAAAGACGCCGTTGATGCATTCGCAGACGGTGTTGTCGGCGGAGGAGGTGATCTCGTCTAACCCATCCTGGGAGTAGACCACCAGGTTGCGGCGTACTCCCAGGTTGTCGAGCACCTCGGAGAGGGGGCGGACGAGGGACTCGTCATACACACCCAGCACCTGCATATTGGCGGCGGCCGGGTTAGTGAGCGGGCCCAGCACGTTGAAAATAGTGCGGATGCCCAGTGCGGTACGGACGGTGGCAACGTTCTTCATGGCGGAGTGGTAGCGCTGCGCGAAGAAGAAGCACATATTGACGTCGTCGAGTAGTTCCAGGTTGCCCTCCGGACTGATGTTGAGGCGGGCACCCAGGGCCTCCAGACAGTCGGCGGCGCCAGACTTGGAGGATGCGGAGCGGTTGCCGTGCTTGGCGACGGGCACTCCTGCCGCGGCGATGACGAAGCTGGAGGTGGTGGAGATGTTGAAGGAGAATGCTTTGTCTCCCCCGGTGCCGACGATTTCCAGCAGGTCCCGGTTGTGGTCGATGCGGGTTCCGTGGTTGCGCATGGATTGGGCGGCGGCAGTAATTTCCTCCACAGTCTCGCCCTTGATGGAGAGGGCGGTGAGAGCGGCGGCTTTCATGATGTCGGAGGCTTCCCCGGTCATGATTTCGTCCATCATGTAGCGCATGGTGGGGGCGGAGAGGTTATCCCCGCGTACCAGTTGGTCGAGTGCGTCTTTAATCATGCGAGACTCCTTTGGAGGAAGTTGTCGATCATGGTCTGTCCTTGGGGAGTGAGAATGGATTCGGGGTGGAATTGCACACCGTAGGTGGGGTGCTTCACGTGCGTGACGGCCATAATTTCGCCGTCGTCAGCGCGGGCGGTAATACGCAGCTCCTCCGGCATGGTGGCGGGGTCTGCGACAAGGGAATGGTAGCGGCCCACCACGACACGCTCCGGCAGTCCGCGGAAGAGCTCGTCGGTGGGGTCGACGGTGATGGTGCTAGCTTTGCCGTGGAGGAGTTTGTCGGCGTAGGTAATGGTGGCGCCGAAGGCCTGGCAGAGTGCCTGGTGGCCAAGGCAGACACCGAGGATGGGGTAGTCGCCGGTGAGTTCCCGCATGATAGCGGGGCAGATACCGGCATTTTCGGGGCGTCCCGGGCCGGGCGAGAGGATGATGGCCTGCGGGTTGCGGCGGCGGATATCGGCCAGGGTGACGGCGTCGTTGTGCACCACCTGCACTGCCGGCACGCTCTCGGCGCGTTCAGCATGATGTTGCCGCGCATACTGTTGGAGGACGGGGGAGCCCGCCACGAAGTGGTAGAGGTTGTAGGTGAAGGAGTCGAAGTTATCGATGAGCAGAATCATGGCTAATGCTCCTCTCCGCGGCCCGCGACCGTTCCGGCTTCGCGGGGGAGCCCTCCATTGGCGCGTTCCACCGCCTCCACCACGGCCTTCGCCTTGTTGATGGTCTCTTGGTATTCGGTGGCGGGGACAGAATCTGCCACAATACCAGCACCAGAGCGCACCGCCACCACCCCATTGCGCTTGTAGGCGAAGCGAATAGCAATGCACATGTCCATATTGCCGGTGAGGTCGAAGTAGCCCAGGGCGCCGCCGTAGACGCCGCGCCGAACCCCTTCCAGCTCGTCAATAATCTGGCAGGCACGGATCTTGGGAGCACCGGAGAGTGTGCCAGCCGGCAGTACAGAACCCACTGCGTCTATGACGTTCGCACCTTCGGCTAGCTGGGCTTTCACCACGGAACCAATGTGCATAACGTGCGAGTAGCGGTGGACCTGCGCCAACTCCGTCACCTTCACGGTGCCGGGGGCGGCGAAGCGGCCAAGGTCGTTGCGGCCCAGGTCGACAAGCATGTAGTGTTCGGCCAGTTCCTTCGGGTCGTGCAGCAGCTCGTTTTCCAGGGCGGCGTCTTCTTCCGCGGTGGCGCCGCGGGGGCGAGTACCTGCTAGCGGGAAGGTTTTGGCGACCCCGTCCTGTACCGACACCAGGGTTTCCGGGCTGGCGCCGGCGATCTCTCCCACCGGGCTGGTGAAGTAGAACATGTAGGGGGACGGGTTGGTGGTGCGCATCACCCGGTAGGCGTCGAAGAGGGAGCCACTGGCGGGGGCCTGCAGCCGGTTGGCAAGCACCACCTGGAAGATGTCCCCTTCGAGGATGTAGCGTTTGGCGCGTTCCACTATGGCCGTGTACTTGTCGCGGTCCATGTCGGGGGTGAGGGGACCGTGTAGCTGTAGCGGTTCTACCGGCTGGGTAGGCTGTTGGAAGACCAGGTGTTCCATCTCGTCCAGGGTGCGGAGGCCCTGCTGGTAGGACTCGTCAAGGTTCTCGGTGGGGATATTAGTTATGAGAACGATGTGCTGGGTGAGGTGGTCGAAGCAGATGACGTTCTCGAAGAGCATGAGGTCGAGGTCACGGAAGCCCTCGTCGTCTGTGCCGTGCAGATGGAGGGCTGGTTCGTGGACGGCGAAGAAGTCGTAGGCGAGGTAGCCGACGAGGCCGCCGGTGAAAGGCGGCAGTTCCGGCAGGCGCGGACTGTGATGTTCGGCGATGAGGCGGGCGATGACGTCGCGGGGCAGCTCCGCAGTGGTGGTGGCCTGGTCTTCGTGGCCGAAGGGGGTAATGGTGACGGTGCCGTCTTGCGCGGTGACGGTGAGGGAGGGCTGGTAGCCGAGGAAGGTGTAGCGGCCGCGGTGGTGCGGGTCGCTGAGGGATTCCAGCAGGAAGATGTGGGAATAGCGTTCCTTGAGGGCGGCGATGAGGCGCAGTGGGGTGGTGTGGTCGGAGTAGACCGTGCGGGCGAGGGGAACGCGTCGGTAGCGAGAGTGGCCGAGGAGAGTGTGGAGGTCGGCCAGGGTGGTGGTCATGAAGGTAACGTCCTGTTGCTCGTGCGAGGGTGGCGGGGCAGTATGCCTGGCATCTCTCCGGGGGGAGGGTCGGCGGAGCCGAACTGCCAGGGAGGATTTCGCGAAGGTGGAGAAGCCGGTGCGAGAACCGGAGGAATCCACTGCTGTCTGCCGAGAGCAACGGGAAGACCGTGTGCGGGACAAGGGCGCTGGATGCAGCCGCTGCGTTTAGGCAGAGCAGAAGGTACCGCGCCATCGCCAGGACGACAGGGCGAACCCACAGAGGGATTCGCGGCAAGGTCCACAGGCGTTAGTCATATCTTGACTATAGCAACAGGCTTCGAGGAGCTGCTAACACGGCGGGGGCGGTCCCAGGAGGGAGAGTACTGGGTGAGCCCACTGAGCGAGCGGTTGAGGAGCCACGCCAGCGGTACCGTCACCACCACCACAATAAGCGTCACGATCAGCCAATTTCCAGTGAAGGTGTGGTAGTTGAGCAGACGCATGACGCCCTCCATCACCAACATGTGCAGCAGAAAGAATTCATAAGAAATTCTCCCTAAACGGACGGCCGGACCAGCTGTAAACAGTCCATGGTAGTTGCGGGTCACCCGGTCGCCCTCTGGATCACCGAAAATAAGCGGCACGATGAAGCCGCAGGCGGTCATCAAGCCGAAGAACCCACGGCCCCACGCGTCCGCGAACTCCGCCGGCACCACCGCCGGCTCCCCGGCCACATTGATCGCCACATAACAGAGGAACGCAATAACCCCCGTCAGCAGCGACGTGAGGGTGATGGCCGATTGGCGGTAGCGGGGAATGCGCACCGACAACACCGCCATCATCATGCCTACCACAAACCACACCAGGAAGGAGGGCAGCCAGGTGCGGGAACTCACATCCACCACCCGGTAGTCTCGGGTAACCACCTCCCACACCGGAGACACCGCCGCCCACAGCAACAGGAACACCAAGGTGCCCAACGCGCTAAACCGCCGCCGATTCACCACATGCACCGCCAGCAGCGCAATGAGAGGGAACAGCAGGTAGAAGGAGGCGGTTACGCACACTGCCCAGGACTGGGTGAACCCAGTGTGGTAATGCCCCAGCCCATAGATCTGGGTGAAGGTCAGGTGACGGACCACGTCCTCGGTGCTCGCCGCATTCCCCGCCAGGGAGCGCTCCCCATGGAACACCCCAAACACCAGCGCCACCACAACCCAATAGGCGGGAACCAGGCGGCGGAAACGATGCCAAAAATAGCTGCGCAGGGTGGGGGTTTGCCCCACACGCCCGTCCTCCTGCCGTACCACCATGGCCCGCACCCACGGGCGGAAAAGGAAGAAACCCGAGAGCAGGAAGAAGGCAGCCACCCCGAGGGTGCCGATGCGGTCAAACACCCCACCCATGTAGGTGAGGCGGAAATGCCCGGTGGAGAAAGCCGCATGGTTGATGACGATGAGCAGTACCGCGTAGGCGCGCAGCCCGGTGAGGGCCGGCATCTGCCCCGACAGGTTCTCCACATGCCGCACTGGGCGTTGGCGGGCCTGGCGTTCTGCCGTGCGAGTGGGCGAGAGAGCCACGGCGGGGTTGGCGGAGAGGGCGTCGGCCGCTGCTCGTTCCTCCCTTTTGCGTGCCTCCTCGGCGGCCTGGATGGCGCGCTGGCGGGCTTCCTCCTCCGCGCGGGTGAGGGTGCGGGAGATGGAGGCGGCATTGTGGCGGGATTCGCTTCCGCGGTCGAAAGCGGAGTCGTACCGCAGGAAGAGGGTTTCCGCGCCCGGAGTATCCGGTTCCACCTCGAAGGGGTAGGGTGTGCGGGCGGCGGGCCGGCCATGAGGAGTGGATTCGCTGCGCTCGAAGGCAGGTTCGGACCCCATCATGAGGAAGGCGGCGGAGCGTTCCACATCCAAAGGATGCGGGGTGACGGCGGGGATGCCGGCAGCTGGGGTGGGGTGGCCACTGTCTGTCATGGGGCTCCCCTCTCTCCAGGCACGGGTTCATTCTGCGGTGTACTGTCGGGCTACATCTGCGACGGTAGTGCCAGGCTACCAACTTGTGCGCCATTGAGACAGAACACCATGGCAGAGTTGAGCAGTCGTACCGTCATCTGGCGTCCCGCTCCCACCATCCGGAACCACACGGTGTGCGTGCCCGCCTGCACCGGCACCCGCACTCGTTCTCCCCTATCGAAGCTCACCGCAATAGTGCCGGCGATGCTTGCCGTGTAGTGCAGCTCCACATCCCACGTGGAGTACACGAGTGGTCCGGTGAAGGGGTGGCTTACTCCGGTGACGGGGGCGGCCAGGCAGCGCGGACCGGCCGGCGAACCGGCGAACGTACCAGCGGACGCACCAGTTGGGCTACCTGCGGCAGGCTGCACCGGCAACCCTTGCAGCTGCTGCACCGGCTGCAGTAGTGCCGGCCGCAGTACTCCTTGCTCATCCAACAGTGCCGGCGTGGTCGTCCACATCGAGAACACGGGATGCTGCGGCAGCACCCCAAACACTCGGGAGGTGAGGTTATTCGGATACTCCACCGACGAGAGAATGTGCTCAGCCAACGGCTGCGGCTGTAGCCTCCCCGGGTGCGCAGATAGCGTCCGCACCGCGTTCGCCAGATACTGGCCGGTGGGATTCTGCCGCCACACCTGGTTGAAGGTGACGGTACTGGCCAACGACCCCACGACCACCACAGTGCTCAGCATGGCGACGGCGGCGGGAAGCTTCTCATGCCAGGCCAGGAGCGTCTCCCGGAACCGGGTGTAGTTTCTCGCCCTGCTAGGCTCCACATGGGTGAGCAGCGGAAACATCAACATGGCGATGCCAAACAGTACCCCCACCTCCGGCATGTAGCGGAAGGACTGCACCACCTGCGGGGCAGTGTCGGCGGAACTGCGGGCCAGCAGGATCGGTAACTGCTCGGCCACTACCACCAGCACAAACACCGTCCACAGCAGCCAGCTGCGGCTCCGCCACAGGAGCGTCACTGCAATAATGGCGGCCACCACCACTGCGGACACAATAAGGAGTGCCAGCGGCGGGTGCGCCCACGGCAGCCCCGGCTCCCCCGGCAGCGGCTTCTCCCAACGCCACGGGCCACCCAACACCCCAGGCACCACCCCATGCGTTAACGTGCGCCCTAACAGCGACGGCACCTGCGCAAACTCGTGTGCCGGCGGGGTCTCTCGGAGCGAAGAAAAGTAGACGATCATCCACAGGAAACTGGTAATGACTAAGCCAGCCAGCAATGGACGGCCGCGGCGCACCTGCTCGGTAATCTCCGTCACCCACTGGTGGTGGGACGTCGGCAACACCACCCAACCCATCGCAATCAGCGCCACCACCAGCACAATCAGCACAGCCTTCTCATAGAAGAAGAGGGTGAACAGATACACCAGGATAATGCGCACCATCAGCAGCTGACGCCGATCGACATCCGTTGACCGGCACAGCAGAACGGTATCCGCCGCCGTCCACGCCAACCCCGCCCACAGCGGAACAAACGTGAGGCCCGCCGACCACCACACCGTGGAAGGCAGCGCCACCGGAGACAACAGCACCACCCCCAGCGCCGCCAGCGACAGCCACCGCTTGCCACCCATCACCGTCACCATCCGCAACGTCGCCAACACCGCAAGAAGATGCAACAGCCCCAGCTGCAGCGCCGGCAGCCACCACTGCAAGGGCGCTAACCTGGTAGCCAACCCCGACAGCAGAAACGCCCCCGGCATCAAATGCCCATGATGGTTCCAAAACAAACAGGTGGAGGAGAGGCCACAATGCTGGTAGTGGCCAATAAGAACAAGATCATCGGTGTAGAAAGACCCCTGCGCCAACACCACCGTATGCAGCACAACCGCGACCGCGACCAGCGCCCACGCCACCACCCAGTAGCGGCGGGATGACAGCGCAGGGCGCGACAACACCGGGAACACACCTTCATCATAGTCAGCGCCAACAGCCTGGGAAGGGACCCCTCACCGTGCCAAATACCGCCAAATGTGGGGTGGCGTCACTACAGTAAAACTATGCGTTTCGGAAAGACCTCGCTCCGCCTCCTCAGCTGCGTGAGCGCCTGCGCCCTCGCCCTCACCGGCTGCGCACAACCGGACCAGAACGCCTCCCACACCCCCTCCCCCGCGGACAGTGTCCCCACCGACGTCAACATCACCTGCGCGCGCTTCACCTCCCTCTCCCCCGCAGACCAAAAAACGGCCACCGACAAACTACTCCGCAGCTACCAGGAAGCCAGCGCCCTCGCCTCCGACCAGGCGAAAGCCCGGCGCGACTTCCACTTGGAAGGCAAACCTTCCGACCGTGTTGAAATGGAATCCCCCTCCTTCCTCAACCTGGCCCGCCACACCTGCGCACTGCCCCGCAACCGGGATGTTCGGCTACTCACCGCCATGGGGTTCAGCTAGCCCCCTCCTACAGAAGCACCCTCGCCGTTTCTATACAATCTAGCTAGACACCCGTTGCGCGGCTCCCGCGCAGCCCACAATTCTCCAGAGGAGACCCTCATGACTGCCCCCAGTGACCGTGTCGTACTGATTGCCTACGACGGCTCTCGCCAGGCAAAACGCGCTGTGGCTTTCGTCTCCACCTTCATCCACGAGGAACGCGTCATCCTCCTCACCGCCTGGCAAGCCGTCCAAATGCAGGCCGCCCGCGCCTCCGGCATCGGCGGACTCGTCCAACCCGACTGGGACTCGGAAAAAATGGTCGAAGATCCCGGCCTCACCGACGCCCGCAACTTCGCCTTCGAAGGCGCCGAACTGGCTAAAGAACACGGGATGGAGAATACTGAAAGCTACCTCGTGGAGTACACCACCAGCGTGTGGAATGCCATCTGCAAGGTGGCAGAGCAGCTCGACGCAGACCTCATTGTGACCGGCACCCACGGCCGCACCGGATTCCAGGAGCTGATGCACCCCTCCGTGACCGACCGGGTCCTCAAGCACGGACACCGCCCCGTCCTCATCGTGCCCCCCGAGGTATAGGAGGTATACCACCCCCAGCCCACGGGGCAACCGTCACCCGCGCCCCCTCTCGGAGACCACCCAAAGGAGACCTGGAACCGATATGAAGATCGTCACCGCCGGCGTTCTCAGCACCATCGTCGGTGCTGCATTGGCGCTTGCCCTCGTCATCCCCATCACCAACTCCACCTCCGGTTCGAGTCTCCCCCAAGGCATCACCGGAAACGCCGACGATGCCATCTCCGGCCAGGTTGTCTACGGCAGCCGCTAATCGCCGCCACCCCCGCTGCCTGCGGCGCTGCCACACCCCCTCTTGCACGCCACGGCACCATCACCTGCTTCGCCACCTGCGGCGCCACCGCAGCTTCCCCTACCTGCTCAGCTACCTCGGCTTCCTCTGCCTCACCCTCCTACAGGACCCTGGTCGCACCGCCGCCGACACCAAACACGACCTCACCGCCAACCCCCTCGGTTTTCTCGCCCGCTCCACCAGCCTGTGGGACTCCACTGCCCCCATGGGGCAACTCCAGAACCAGGCCTATGGCTACCTCTTCCCCCAAGGCCCCTTCTTTGCCTTCGGGCACCTCCTGCACCTCCCCGGCTGGCTCACCCAACGCCTCTGGTGGGCGCTACTCCTTTGGGTCGGTTTCTGGGGCATCATGTGGCTTGCCCGCACCCTCCGCATCGGCGGCCCACGCAGCCGCGTCGCCGGTGCGCTGGTCTACGTGCTCTCCCCCCGCATCCTCACCACGCTGGGGGCGATAAGCTCCGAATCCCTCCCCTACATGCTTGCCCCGTGGGTACTCGTGCCAGTGGTGTGGGCGCTTGACGGCAATGGCTTGTCGAGCGGCGCCAGTGGCCCGCGCCCGGCGCAGCTGCGCCATGCCGCTTTTCTTTCCGCCGTCGCTGTCGCCTGCATGGGGGCCGTCAACGCCACCGCTACCCTGGCCGCGGTGCTCGTCAGTATCCTCTGGTGGCTCCTCCACCGCCCCTCCGGCCGTTGGGCCAGGTTCACCGGCTGGTGGATGCTCGGCGGAGTACTGGCATGCACCTGGTGGATTGGGCCACTGCTACTGCTTGGCCGCTACTCTCCGCCCTTCCTCGACTACATCGAATCCGCCCAGGTGACGACCCGTTGGGCGAACCTGTCGGAAACACTGCGCGGTACCACCTCCTGGACCCCCTATCTTTCCACCGAGCGGGTTGCGGGGGCGCTGCTCGTCACCCAACCTGCCCTCATTGTCGCCACCGCCCTGGTTGCTGCCGCGGGCCTAGCAGGATTAACCCTGCGCAGTATGCCGCACCGGGGGCGACTCATCACCATCGCCCTGGTGGGCGTTACCCTTCTCTGCTTGGGCTGGGTGGGGGCCCTCGGCGCACCCTTCGCCGGCCACGTGCGGGCTTTCCTGGACGGGCCCGGCGCGGCCTTCCGCAACGTCCACAAATTCGATCCGCTGCTCCGGCTGCCCCTCGCCCTGGGCTTCACCCACCTACTCAGCCGCGTCCCCGTCCATTCCTGGGCGGACGTGGCCCACCCGGAGCGGCAGCCGCGTGTCGCAGCCGGCATGGTGATGGTGATGGCACTGGTGGTGGCGGTGTCTCCCGCCTGGACGCTGCGTCTCGCTCCGCAAGGCACCTACCGGGAGGTACCCGACTACTGGTCCGAGGCCGCCCAATGGTTGGCTGCCCACGCCCCGGAACCCCCCAGCGGCGGAGCCGGCAGCAGCCCCCAGGAGCCCACCCCGGCAGCCCGCGCCCTCGTGGTGCCGGGCGCGAATTTTGCCAGCCAACTGTGGGGCCTCACCCGCGATGAACCCCTGCAACCCCTTGCCCGCAGTCCCTGGGCGGTGCGGGATGCCATTCCCCTGGTTCCGCCGAATACGATTCGCGCGATGGATGCGGTGGAGCAGCTGGTGGCCGATGGGCGGCCGGCGGAGGGTTTGGCTGCCACGCTAGCGGGGCAGGGTATTCGTTTTGTGGTGGTGCGTAATGACCTCAACCTGGCGGTGAGTGATGCTGCCAGCCCGCTGTTGGTGCATCGAACTATGCTGGGGTCTCCCGGGTTGCGGCGGGTGGCACAGTTTGGCCCGGCGACCCGGGCGGGGGTGGGATACCAGGCGGAGAATACTCCCCAGCCGGTGCCGTTTTTCCTGCGGGATGTGCCACGCCCCGCCTATCCGGCTATCGAAATTTTTGAGGTGGATCTGGATGGTCCACATACCCCGAGCTCGTTCCCCTTTGGGGGCCCGTGGCTGGTGGATACGGATTCGGTGCCGCTGGTAGTGGGCGGGCCGGAGGCGTTGAGTTCCTTCAACGACACTGCGTTGAGTTTCGGGCAGCCGATTCCGACGGTGCGGATGCTGTCCGGGCATGTGACGCGGCTCTACCAGCAGACCGTCAGCCAGCAGTCTGCCAGTCAGCAAGCTGGGGTGGGGCCGGGCGTACCCTCGCGAGACGCACTCCCACAGGGCAGACGCCCACAGGGCACAGTTCAGGCCGGCGGCCCAACTACGCCGCGCTGGCTGGGCCTCACCATCACGGATAGCCCCAAAGCCCGTGAAACTGACGTCGGGCGGGTCGACCACCACTCCTCCGGTATCCGCAGCCGAGGCGACACTCGCTACACCGGCAGCCGGCACCCCGACTACGCCACTGATGCCGCCCCCCTCATCTACTCCCGCTGGTATGGGGGCAAGGTGACGGTAAGCTCTAGCGCCGGCTACGCGGATCAACTGGGCAAGGTACGCCCCGGGGCAGACCCCGCCGCCGCCTTCGACGGCAACCCCCGCAGTGCCTGGCTCTCTGCTTTCCCCGGTAGCGCGGTTGGGCAATCCCTAACAGTGCACCTCAACCACCCAATTCCACAGGGATCGGTGACGGTGACAGTGCCGCGCGGGCTGCCCGGCAGTCCCGTCAACCGGCTGGTGCTCCACACCAATGCCGGTTCCGCCATCGTGTCCACCACCTCCGGACACCGCACCGTCATACCATTCCCCCCAGGTACAACGACATGGCTGCGGATTTCTGCGGGGTCGACGCGGGACGGATCGGCCGGCGACCAGTTTGGTCTCTCCGAAGTGGTGGTGCGCGATACCAGCCGCCCTACCGCCAGTGGGGCAGGAACCGTGGTACAAATTGGCCGCGAAGTAGTGGTGGGTTACCCCGACCATGCGGAGTTTTTGCCGCCACTGCTCGGCTGGAGTCTGCACCAGGACTATTCGGGGGCACTGCCCTGTGCGGATGGCCCCACGGGGGCGAGGGTGTGCGACCCGTCTTTAGTGGAACCACCGGAGGAGCCGGGGGTGTTGCGTCGCACCATCACCACCCCGCGGGAGGTGGAGGTGACGGCGCGTATGCTGGTGCGGCTGAACAGTGCCCGCATTGCGCAGGTGTCCACCACCGCCCCGCCACACCTGCGGGTAAACACGGGCTGTGATGGGGGGCTGGCACTGGTGGTGACCCCGGGCAGTGCGCTACAGGCCGCCGCCTGGAACTCCCTAGAGAATTCCCCCAGTTTCCCCGTCCCCCAACGTATTCCGCTACGATTGGAGGGTAATTCGGAGGACATCGCGGCGGCACTGCAGCGCGGCGAGACAGTGCCGGCGGTGGCGTGCCAACCGTCCACAGTGCTGCTCCCCGCCGGGGAAGTGCGGGTGGAAGGCCATGCAGGCCGCAACCTGGTGGTGGACACCCTGCAGCTGATAAGCCCTGCCGGCCAACGCCGTCTGGCTGAGGCGGCACGCCTGAGGGCCAACCACCGCTCCACCCCGCCACGTCTGCTGGAGTGGGGAAATAGTGTGCGGCGCCTGGAATTTGGGCCGAGTACGGACACGCGCCTACTGGTGGTGCCGGAGAGCGTCAACCCGGGCTGGCAGGCCACCCTCGCTGATGGGCGCATGTTGCAGCCCACCACTGCCAATGGTTGGCAGCAGGCGTGGTTAGTGCCCGCAAACTCGGAAGGAGTAGTGACACTTCGGTTTACCCCGAACACCCCCTACCGCACTGTGCTGGGGGTAGGCGGAGTGCTAGTGCTGCTACTCATCGTGCTCACGGTAGTCGGTGGGGTGCGACTGCGCCGACTGGATTCCCCCCACTCCGACAGTCCCCTTGCATGGCGATGGAGTGCAGTAACGGCACCCAGCCCCCACCCCCGCCAGTCCTTTGGAGACAGTGGCCGCTACCATTGGGCCACGCTTCTTACCGCCGCCGGCACAGTCCTCAGCGGTCTGCTACTGGCCGCCCACCCGTGGACACTCACCGGTGGCCACAGCTATGCCGGCGACCACTGGCTCACCCAGCTCTGCGCCCTCATTGCCGTCGTCGCCTTAGCTCTCGCCACCACCCCTCTGCCGGCCGGCTGGCGCCACGGCATCCGCACACTGCGGCAACGCTACGCCTCAGCTGGTGCCGCCACTGTGGCACCGGGTGCCGACTCAAGTGCCGCCTCCACTGTCACACTGGGTGCCGCCGCTGCCTCTCCCCCAGACGCCGCCACCACCCGGCGTGCCTCCCAGGCACGCAATCGCCGTCGCAACGGCTCCTCCACCAGTGCATAACTGGCGGCACTCAGCGGCACCGTCACCACCACCGTCACCACCCACACCCCCAACGTGTGGCCACTAAACAGCGGCACCCCCAGAATCTGGAAAGCCGCCCACAACGCCACCAGATGCCACAGAAAAATCCCATAAGACCAGCGCCCCAGCGCCTGCAACACCCCACTACACAGGATAGGGTGACGGGCCCCCACCGGCCCCACCACCAGTGGCGCCACACAGAAAAAGGCGATCTCTACACCCATCACCATCCGCAACGCAAACGCCCGCGGGGAAGGCTCTACAAACGCCGCCGGCCCCATGAACGGCTGCGCCGCCACCAGAAACAGCACCGCCACCACCACTGGGTTCAGCCACCCCACCTGCACCAGTGCCTTCACCCCGCGGTGCTCCCACAACCCCAGGAAACAATCCGCCCACACTTCCGCCAGCAGCATCCCCACCCCAAACCAGGGAATGAATGCCGGGAACTGCATCTGCCCGTTAAGGTCCCCCAACGGCTCCCACACCTGCCCCAACGGCACCCACGCCCAGCCCAAGAACAGCGCGCACACCACCCCAATAGTGGGGATGCGCCACCGCGCCCGCTTCCCCCGCAACCCCCACAACACCCACGCTGCCAGCGGCACTAGCAGGTAGAACGCGCCTTCCACGGACAAACTCCACATTTGGGTGAGCCCATCGGTGAGCGAGAGCGGAACATACACCTGCGTGAGAGTGAGGTTGGACAGCACCCCTTCCCAGGAGAGCCGCTGGCCACCCGGGAACAGCAGTAGCACCGTCACCACCACCAGCCAGTAGGCGGGCATGATGCGGACGAAGCGCGCCCGATAGTAGCGCCCCACCGATGGGCGCACCCCACCAACGTCCTGCCGGGCGGCAAGAGCCTGCCGTCGCCACAACAAAAACCCGGACAGCGCAAAAAACACCGCCACCCACAAATCCAGGCGCCCCCACAGCCACTGCCACCCCACCCCCGTCTGAAACGCCACATGAGCGGTGAGTACACCCAACGCCGCCAGCGCCCGCACGCCCTCCAAAGCGGGGATAAAAAACCGCGGCTGTTCCATAGTGCAAAAATGTCCTGTGTTAGTATTTGTCCTGATAGGCCTTGTATAGACGGCAGTGTGACGCACCGCCGCCAGCGGCCACCGTACTTTCACGCTATGGCAGCGACCCCCTCCCGGAGCCCGCGCTGTAGCACTCGGGTAGCGGTTCGTGGCCCCACACGAACCGCTATCGCCCCTACTATAAACCCCCCCAGAACACCCACTGTCGACCAGCGAAGGAGACCCAATGGCAGCCCCTTCCGACAGCCCCAAGAAACTTCTCCCCAGCATCCTCGCGGGCCTAGGTGCCCTCCTTCTGGTCGCCGGCATCCTCCTCCCCACCTTCCTGGTGCCACGCCTCTCCATCACCCCCCTCTCCGTCGGGCCTGGCAACAGTGGAAACACCTACACCACGGACACCATCGAAGGCACCGCCTTTGACCCCATCGCCTACCGGCAGCAGAAACCCACCGCCGGCAACGCGGACCGCCCCGAATGCAAGCAGCCCAACCCCGCCACCTGGCGCCTCCCCATGTTCTGCTTCATCGACACCCGAGTCCCCCTCAGCAGCCGCACCACCGTCTTCGGCGCCGAACCCGCCAACGAGAAAGTGAACACCTACCAGGCCGGCTACACCCTCTGGCGCAAGGACCGGAAGACGTTGGAGGACGGCATCATCACCTCCTACATCGACCGGGTGACCACCGACCGCCGCACCAGCGCCCCCACCGGTGAATCCATCATCTACCCCAACGCCGACCCGGCGAACCCTGGCGCCAACGACCCCATCAAGCCCTTCCACCGCACCGGCTACCAGTACAAGTTCCCCTACAATATGAGCCTGGACGGCCACTACACCTACTTCGACCCGTTCGTACTGCAATCCATCCCCCTCACCCCCGTGCGGGAAACCGTAGTGGACGGGGTAAAAGCCCTGGAATTTAAGCAGGTTGTGGGCCCCACCAATCTGTACAAGGTGTGGGAGAAGGCGCTGCGCGACGACCACGGGAAACTCTCCTTCATCGACAAACTCACCCTCTCCGCCTACCGCTTTGATGAGCCGGAGAGCGTATGGAAAAACGGTGGCAGCGACAAGGTAGTGCCCTACTACGCCTACTACTACAAAGAGCGCGACCTGGTAGTCTCCCAGGCCACCGGGCAGATCCTCAAAAAGCACGAGTACTTCCAGTGGTTTGCTGCCAAGGATGAGGACGGCGCCCGCGCCTACCTCCACGACAACGGTATGAAGGCGGGCTTGGATAACCCCATCGTGACGCTGGTGGAGGCGGATACGAACCTGTCGGAGAAGGACACGGAGAACATAGTGGGTGACGAGAAGTCCACCTATGCCCTGCTACAGGGCGCGACCGTGGCCGGCTGGGTGATGGGTGGTGTGGGCCTGATTCTGCTGGTGTTTGGTTGGTTTACCGTGGTGAAGAGGACCCGCGAGTGGGAGCGCATTACCCGTGCTGTGAGGGAGGACCTGCCGCTCGACGGTGACGGCGACGACAACAGTGACGACGCCGGCGCTGGCGACGGTGCGAGTGACAGTACTAGTGCCGGTGACGGCGAAGGCGCGGCCCGCTAGCAGCGTCACCCCCGCAAGCACTCTCACCCTCACAAGACCACCCGATGTCGCTACCGGGTGCCAACCGCCCGGCGCGAACCGCCCGGCGCCATTCCGTCGCGCCGACAACCACCAGCGCAGCAGCTGCACACCCCACCGCAGTACCCAACAGCCCCACCGGTGTACGGATAGCCGCCAGCACAATCACCACTTCGGCCACCAATAGCGGCCACACCACCAGGGTGAACCTCTCTCCCTCCACCGCAATAGCCCCCACCAACAGCACCTGCAGCACGCTCAACAGCACCCCCAACAGTGCAAATAGCCACAGCAGCCCCGTCACCGGCGCAAACCTCTCCCCCAACACCAGCGGCACCCAGCGTGACACCACCTCGGTACCCACTACCACCACAGCCCCCACACCCCACAACAACCCCAGCGCCCGGCGTAACGCCCTCCGCCGCGCCTGTGCATCCGCCAACTGCGGGTAGAACACCAACGCCACCGCCGCCGGCAGCCAGAACGCTATCTTGGTGAAAATGCCTCCCGCCGCGTAGAGCCCCGCATCGGTATGGGTGAGCACCCGTTGCGCCAGCACCACATCTATCTGCGCGAACACCATAATGAGCAACTGCACCTGGGTAGCCCACCACACCGCGGACAGGGACACGCCCGCGGCGGCACTGCCAGATGTGGAGGGTGACGGTGCCCGCCCCGTTAGCACCCGCGCCACCGCCCACACCAGCGCATACCCTACCGCCGACGCCACAAACGACCACCCCACCGAGCCAGTTCGCCACAGCACCAGCACCGCCGGCCCCACCTTGCCGACCCCCGCCAACGCCACCACCGCAGCCAGCGCCGCAAAGCGTTGCTCGCCCTGCAGGATGCCCTGCTCCCCCGCCAGCCCCACCAACACTGGCACTGCGAGTAGCGCGGAAAGCGTCACCCACCCCGACCAGTGCGCAAAGTATGCCGTAAGGGCAAGCCCTACCAGCAGCGCCACCACCGACACCACCCCACCGGTGTGCCACACCAGCCGGCGGGCCCCAGCAACCGCCGTCCCCGTCGCCCGCTCCCGCGCCACCACGGTTTGCACCGCTAACGCCGGCACAGCCGCCACCACCTGCACCGCCATCAACGCCGCAAATTGGCCATACCCGGCGGGACCCAGCAGATTCGTGGCAGCAATATGCAGCAGGTACCCCAGGATGTTGGCGAGCATACTGCCCGCAGTCACCCACCCCATACCGCGGGCGAGCTCCCCCCGGCTCGGCCTCCTTACGCTCCGCTCGCTCCGAACACTCCGATCACTACGCCCGACCTGTACGTCCCGCGCACTCCGCACGTCCTCCCGTTCGCCCGGCTCACCCCTTACACCCCGATCGCTCTGTACGTCCCGCTCGCTCCACATGCCCGGCTCACCCGCGGGCGCGGGCTCCGAAGCAGCAGCAGAGCGGAACACACACATGCCTCCATTATGCTGCCCCACCTCAATTTTTCTTTGTGATGCTCGTACAATTCACGACCCTTCAGGCACAATGGAAGCATGTCGCGCAGAGCACTCCGTTCCGTCAACGCTGCCCTCGGCTGGGTCAACCTATGGTGCATTGTGCTCACCTGCGTCCTCCTGTGGCCCCTCTTCAAACGCGGCTACCTCCTCACCCGCGATGCCGTCTCCACCCCCCGCTCCTACATCACCCCCTCCGCCCTCGGCATTGGAGACACCACTGCTCGCGCTGTCCCCCAAGACGCCTTCCTCGCCATCGTCTCCCAATTCATGGACGGTGGCCTGGCCGTCAAAATCCTCCTCTTCCTCGCCCTTATCCTCGCCGGCATCGGCGCCGCCTGCCTCGGCTGGTACTTCCTCTTCCCCGGAACCCGCGGGCAAGCACTTGCCCAGGGTCTCGTCGCCGCCACCTTCGCCATCTGGAACCCCTTCGTGGTCGAACGCCTTCTGCAAGGGCACTGGTCACTGCTGGTGGGCTATGGGGCACTCCCCTGGATCGGCCTCACTGGCACCATGGTGATGTCCCCCGGCCGCTACACTCGCCTCACCGCCTGGGCTGCACTAGCCGCCTCCATGGCGGTCGCTGGCTTCACCCCCACCGGTGCCGTCATGGGCATCATATTCGCCGTCATCTCCGTCGGCCTCCCCAAACGCCCCATCGACGTGGCGGAACTCCGTCTCGCCATCGACCACACCTCCAGCCCCCTCAAATACTGGCAGCGCGTGCTAGTGGTGTTGGCTATCGGACTACTCGTCACCCTCCCCTGGCTCTACCCTTCCTTCCTACAGGTCGCCCACAACGGGCCCGCCTCACTGTCGGACAGCACCGGCATCTCCGCCTTTGCCGCCCGCGGAGAAGGCCCACTGGGGTCCCTGGGGACGTTCTTCTCTCTCGTCAGCCTGGGCGGAATTTGGAACGCAGACGTAGTGCCGGCTAGCCGCTCCAGCTTCTTCATCTTTTTCGCCCTGGCACTCCAGCTAGTGCTGTTGGGCATTGGTGTGTGGCGGTTCCGGCGCTCCAAGACGCGTCGGCTCGTCTACCTGTGGACGGGTGGTGCACTCTTCGCTACGCTCATTGTCACTTTCTTCTCCTACCCCTTCGGTACCCAAGTAGCAGTGTGGCTGGTGGAGCATATCCCGGGGGCAGGCCTGTTCCGCGACACCCAGAAGTGGATGGCGCTGATGATGCCGATCTATGCGGTGCTCATGAGTGCCTGTGCCCGCACTGTCTACGAGTTCAGCTATCGCCACAAAGTGTTTGGGACGCGGGTGGACACGCGGGGGGCGATCGCACTGCTCTGCGTGCTCATTATTGTGATGCTTCCCGACGCGCCGCTAGCTACCGGAAAACACTTGCAGCCGGTCATCTACTCCTCCTCCTGGAACGAGATCATTAAGGCGGTGGAGGGGAGCAACGGCGACATGGCGGTGCTGCCCGCCGGGCAATTACGTGTCTTTGACCACGCCGAGAACCGGCCCGTGCTGGACCCCGCCCCCCGACTGGTGCCGGTAGAAGTATTGAACGCCGACGATCTGCCAGTACAAATGACGCGCACCGTCGACGGCCAGGATGAGCACAACACGGTGGTGGTACGCGGTGAGAATCTGCGCGCCCACCACGTGGAGCAGGCGCTGCTGCAGGGTGCGCCAGCTGGTGTACTGGCCTCCCTTGGTGTGCGCTGGGTGCTCATTGAGAGTGTGGTGGCGCCGAAGGTTCCGGACACTCTGGAGTTTCGCAATACGCTGCGGGGGCTGGAGCCGGTGGTGACGGCACCCGATCTTACCCTCTACCGGGTGCCGGGGATCGTCAGCCGCGACTACTCCCCCACCCGCTGGGAGTGGGCCTTCGCATTCACCTTCCACATTGTGTGGCTGCTCTTAATGCTGGTGGGCTACACCGCCATGACCTGGCTCATCGTTAAGGACAGGAAGCGTGCCGCGGAGGCCTCCCAGGAGAATTTGTAGGCCCGCTGCTGGGCAGCCTTCCCCATCTGGGCACACAGCTGCGGATTGTCGATGAGCCGCTGCGTGGCCTCCCGGAACCCCTCCAGGCTATCCACCAGCAGACCCGTCACCCCATCCACCACAGAGTCAGTAAGCCCGGCGGAACTGCGGTAGCCGATGGTGGGCACGCAGTGTTGTGCCGCTTCCGTGACAGCCAAACCCCAGCCTTCTTTCCGGGAAGGCATGAGATGAAGGTGCGCTTGCGCGAGGAGCTGGTGTTTGCGGGTGTCGGTGACATGTCCGTGGAAGGTGACCTGCTGGGCGGTGAGGCCACAGCGGCGGGCATGCTGGCGCAGTTCCGCCTCCCACCAGCCGCTACCGATAATGTCCAAGTGGAGATGAGGGTAGCTGGGTAGTAGCGCGGCTAGGGTGGTGAGAGCGTGTTCGAGTTGCTTGTGGGGGACAAGACGGGAGAGAGTGACGAGGCGTAGCGTTGCGTCTCCCTCCAGTGGTGCGAGGCGGACCGGCTGATCGGCGCTGAGGGGGGTGCATCCGTTGGGTACCACCGCAATGCGAGCCGCGTCCACGCCCAACCGCTGGAGTTCCCGCTTCGAGGCCTCCGATACGGTGATGTAATGGCAGTCGCGGTGTACGAGGGGCGAGAGCCAAGACTCTAGCCACCAGCCCAGCTGCGCCAACCCTGGCCCCGCTACTGGCCACTGTTCGTGGTGGCAATGGTGTTCCAGGATGATGACGGGGGCGGGGCTCACCAGATGGGCGAAGAACGGTACCCCGTTTTGAGTGTCGATGATGACGTCCGGCACCCCCATGTCCGCTAAGGGCCCGCGACCCCAACGGGCGCAGACGAGCGCCGCCAGCGCTCGCGGATAGACGGTGATGCGGTTACCGCCGCGGCTGAACCGGATGCCGTTATGGTCTTGTTGGGCGGGTGCGCCCGGGTAGGCGGCGGTGCGGTAATACACCCGGTGCCCGGCGTTGGCGAGGGCCTCCCCCATGGTTTCCAGGTAGTGTTCGGAGCCGCCGCCCTGGGGGTGGCCGCTGTCGCGCCAGCACAGCAGTAATACTGTGGCCATGGGGCTCCTTCCTGTCCCCTCCAACCTACCTGGCGGCGCCGCGCACTGCACCAGCCGGCATGTTTCATCCGGCCTTCCTGGCGCTCTGCCCGGTAGGCTCACAGTGTGACCTCTACCCCGCCTGCTTTCCGCGCTCTGCGCCACCGTGCCACGTTGGCCCGCTCGTGGGCTTTGCTCACCAGTTTCCCCGATGAACAGCGCCACCCGGACCGTTTCTACAGCAACCTTGCCAGCGATACTGCGGACGTCATTGAACTGCTGTGGGAGGGGACGACGGGAGGCTCGCTGGCGGGGACGACGGTGCTGGATGTGGGCGGTGGGCCCGGCTATTTCGGCCGCGAGTTTGGGCGGCGGGGTGTGCGCTACATTGGCTGCGAGCCAGATCTACGGGAGCTCCACGCGGCCGGCTTGCCGCTGGAGCAGCAGGTGCGGGGACTGACCGTGCAGGGTTCCGGCATGGATTTGCCGTTTGCTAGCGATGCGGTGGACGTGGTGTATTCCAGCAATGTGGTGGAGCATGTTCCAGAGCCGTGGCGGATGTGCGATGAGATGGTTCGGGTGTGCCGGCCGGGTGGGCTTATCGTGGTGAGCTACACCCTGTGGTACGGGCCTTTTGGGGGGCACGAGATGGGGCTCACCCACTATCTGGGCGGGGAGAGAGCGCGGCGGTTGTATGAGTGGCGGCATGGGCACCCGCCGAAGAATTATTTTGGTCGGTCGCTGTTTGCGGTGGGCTGCCGGGAGGGTATGGAGTGGGCCCGCCTTCAGCCTGATGCGGAGGTGGTGGGGTTCTTTCCCCGCTACCACCCGGGTTGGGCGTGGTGGATGGTGAATGTGCCGGGGTTCCGGGAGGTGGCGGTGAGCAACCTGGTGACGGTGCTGCGGAAGCGGGAGGTGTCTTAGCGGCGGACAATGCCGGGCTTAGGCGGGAATCCGTTGGGGAAGAGGAACTTCGCGATTTCCCCCCGGTTGTCTTCCGGTACGTAGGTGTAGGCCAGTTTCTCCATGTGGTGGACGGTCGGCAGCATCGCCTTCACGGTGGACACCTGGTAGGGCAGCCACGAGGAGAGGGTGAAGAAGACGGTCTGGCCGCTCTGATTGGGCAGGAAGTAGGGGTTGTAAATCTTCGCCCGCTGGGTGGGGATGAGCAGGTAGCGGTTGGTCCAGTTGATGAGGTCCTTAGAGTAGCGCAGGTAGATGTTGTCGCCGTTGCCGAGGGTGAGCATCATGAAGCGCTTAAGGCGCGGGTTCCATTGGACGGTGAGTTCGGAGATGCGGCCGGGGATGACGGGGGCTGCGGCGGCGGGGTCGTCCTTAATCCACTTTTTGCCGTTCCAGTATTCCCAGGCGTGGAGTTCTTCGAAGGAGCGGGCGGGGACGCGAGCCAGGTATCCGTCACCCATGCGCCCATTGGGGGTACAGAATTCGTAGACGTAGCGGCCGTGTTTGAGGAAGGCGCCCATCTGGAAGTTGGCGAAGCCACCGCTGTTGGGCCGGAAGATGTGGGTGGGCTGCCAGGTTTGGCCGTAGTCGGTGGAGCGGTAAATGTGGGAGAAGTTGGTGGTCCACATGCCGGGGTCGCCCCAGCGGCGGATGGACATGAAGTCGATGTATTGGACGCCGTGGAGGGACATGGCGGCGGTGGGGATCTTGGAGAGTTCGCGGTTGTGGCCGTGTCCAGAGTTGACGATTTCTTCGGCTTTGTTTTCGTAACCGGTGAAGAATTGGGTGGTGCGGACGTTGTAGGGGTTGTTGACGTCTGCCCAGGCGAGGGCGGAGCCGCGGAAGCGGCTCATGGGGCCGAAGTGGCCGGGACCGTAATTGTCGCCGAAGGCGATGAGGGTGCGGCCGTTCCCGGCGTCCCAGGTGATGCCGACGTCGGCGCCCCAGACTCCGGCGTCGCGGGAGACGTTGTTGGCGGCGGCGACGCCGACTAGTGGTTTGCCCACGATTTCTGCGTTGGCTGCGTCGAGTGTGGTGACGCTGGTGTATCGGCTGAGGCCGAGGACGAGGTTGGCGCGGGAGAAGTTACCGGTCAGCATTTTTACTGGTTCGGTGATGAGTTCTTGGCCGGCGCGGTCGGGGAGGAAGATGATGTGGAGTGGGTCGCGGGGGGTGAGGTCACCGCGGCCGATGCTGGCGGGGGAGATGAGGTTGTTGGCGCCGATGAGGTCGCGCGGGATGGCGGAGTGGTCGCGGAGGGCAGCGCGATTGTGGTGGGTGAGTTCGAGTGCGCTGGGATAGCCGGCGCGGGCGGCGCTGCGGGCGTCTTGGATGGTGAGGGGGGTGACGGAGCTATCTGCGGCGGTGGCGGGGGTGAGTGTGGTGAGGACGATGGCACCTGTGAGGGTGGCAGCTAACGCAGCGGTGAGGCTGGTGTTAAATATGCGATTGTTGCGCACAGATGTTCTCCTTGTGACAGGTGTGATCACCAGTATTGTAGCAATAGTGCCCCCCACTACCGAGATAGCGGGGGGCACTATTTATGCTTGTGAGCTCGGAGGGAGCTCAGCGAGTCCGATTAGGCCTCAGCAATACGCTGCTTGAGGGCTTCGTACTCGTCAAGAACTTCCTGCGGAACCTTGGGTCCGAGCTTGGTGAACCAAGCGTCGAGGTCGGGAAGCTCGCGCTCCCAGTCTGCCTTGTTGACAGCGAGAGCGGCCTTGACGTCGTCCTCAGTGTAGCCTTCCAGGCCGGAGAGGTCGAGGTCCTCAACGCGGGCGGTCTGGCCAACGATGGTGTTGTCAGCTTCAACACGGCCTTCGAGGCGGTCAACGATCCACTTGAGGACGCGGCTGTTGTCGCCGAAGCCGGGCCACAGCCACTTGCCATCATCGTTCTTGCGGAACCAGTTGACGTAGAAGATCTTGGGCATCTTGTCGCCGCCCTTTTCTCCCATCTCAACCCAGTGCTGCAGGTAGTCGCCAACGTTGTAGCCGATGAAGGGGATCATGGCCATGGGGTCGCGACGGATGGAGCCGACCTGGCCTTCAGCGGCAGCGGTCTGGCCGGAGGACAGGGTGGCGCCGATGTACACGCCGTGGTTCCAGCTGTAGGCCTCGGAGACCAGCGGAACGGTGTCGGGGCGGCGGCCACCGAAGAGGATGGCGGAAACCGGAACGCCCTTGGGGTCGTTGAACTCTTCAGCGGTAACCGGGCACTGGGTGATCGGCACGGTGTAGCGGGAGTTCGGGTGAGCGGCCGGGGTATCGGGCTCGGGGGCCCAATCGTTGCCGTGCCAGTCGATGAGGTGAGCCGGGGCGTCGCCCATTTCCTCCCACCAGACGTCGCCGTCATCGGTGAGGGCAACGTTGGTGAAGATGCAGTTACCGGGCTCCATGGAACGCATGGCGTTCGGGTTGGAGTCGTAGTTGGTGCCGGGGGCAACACCGAAGAAGCCGTTCTCGGGGTTGACGGCGTAGAGGCGGCCATCTTCACCGAAGCTCATCCAGGAGATGTCGTCGCCAACAACCTCGGCCTTCCAGCCGGGGATGGTGGGCTGCAGCATGGCGAGGTTGGTCTTGCCACATGCGGACGGGAAGGCGGCGCAGATGTAGTAGGCCTTACCTTCGGGGGAGGTGAGCTTCAGGATGAGCATGTGCTCAGCCATCCAGCCTTCGTCGCGGGCCATGACAGATGCGATACGCAGGGCGTAGCACTTCTTGCCGAGGAGGGCGTTGCCGCCGTAGCCGGAGCCGAAGGACCAGATCTCACGATCCTCGGGGAAGTGGGTGATGTACTTGGTTTCGTTGCAGGGCCACGAAACATCTTCCTGGCCTTCAGCGAGAGGAGCGCCAACGGAGTGCACGCCGCGGACGAAGTCGCCGTCCTTGCCGATCTTCTCGAGGGCAGCGGCACCCATGCGGGTCATGATGCGCATGGAGACGACCACGTAGGCGGAGTCAGAGATTTCAATGCCGAGCTTGGGATCATCGGCACCGAGGGGACCCATGCAGAAGGGGATGACGTACATGGTACGGCCCTTCATGCAGCCCTTGTACTGCTCGAGCATTTCTTCGCGCATGGCCTTGGGCTCGGCCCAGTGGTTGGTGGGGCCGGCACCGTCTTCGGTCTCGGAGCAGATGAAGGTGCGGGACTCAACACGGGCAACGTCAGCAGGATCAGAAAGAGCGAGGAAGGAGTTCGGCTTCTTCTCGGGGTTTAGCTGGGTGAAGGTGCCAGCGTCAACGAGTTCTTGGGTCAGTCGGTCCCATTCTTCCTGGGAACCGTCGCAGAAAACGACCTGGTCGGGGGTCATGACCTCGGCCCACCGGGCGACGAAGTCAATGATTTTTTCATTCTCAGTGGGGATGGTTCCCTCGAAGCCTGGAATGGTCTTTTCAGTCATCTGTCACTCCTACAAGTAATTGATGTCATGCTCCATGTTAATGACCTATGGCAATAAGAGCACATCGAGGTTTGGTGATTTGGGGGTAACTCCCTATATGAAGTGTGACACAGGACACACCATCACTAGTAGAGCCTGAGTCACACTAGTGAGGTGTGCCTATGAAACACATGTCAACCAGGGTTTAGAGGGAACCATCCCGGGGCAAACTGGGCGGGTAGGGGAGCTTCCATCGCTTGTTGGTGCCGTCGAAGCAAATGTTCTGCAGATGGTCAACGATCCCGTCCGCATCCTCGTCGCTGAAGATCAGCATGCCATCTTCATAACCCAAGGTTGCGCAATGGTTTTCATCAATCTGAATGGCAAAACAAAGCTTCCCAAGTTCCATGTACATTTCACCGGGGCGTATCGCATCAGTATCGCCATGTTCAATTGGGCGCATGATTTCGTCACCATTGGAAGCGAACGACGTCACACCAGTCTCGCCGGTGGGGTCAATAATGCCCACCCCCACCAAATGGGCGGGACCTGTCGTCATCTCGCCGGGATCAAAAAATGTGATATCCGGCTCATATTCGTTGTCGTAGTCCCAACAGATGCCCTCATCGGTGATGTACTCGCCGGTTTCGGGATCTACAGGGGCGTTCATGGGGATGGGCACCCACTGGTTTCCCATGGCGTCAGTCACCACGAAGGCGGACCCAAGCCAGGGGTCGAAGGGAATCTCGAAGTCGGACATGGTGCTCTACTTTCTGTGGAAATGTGTGGAGTCTGAGGGGGTCACGCGCGCGTCTCCTCAGCGGATGTCACCAGCGCTTCAACGGTGTCTGAGTCGGTTGACACGCTGGCATCGCAGTCGTGGTCCAAAACCAGGGCCACGCGGCGGGGTACAAGACTGGAAACAGTGGTTCCTGCCGCAGGCCAGACGCAGTCAACTGCGAGAGGGCGGTCAGTATCGGAAGTGGCGTCGTCGTTCTCTGCAGAGTTGTTGTCCCGCATCGCATCGAAGAGAGTGCCCGAGAAGAACCACTTCGCCATAAGTTCCTCCACACGGCGATTCATCTCGCTGCGCACCCCAGTGATGAGCAGACTCTGAATCTTCTCTTCGTGTTGGCGATACCGCAGCATCGCCACAATGCCCATGAACATCAGACCCACGACGATAGCCGCCAAGATCCACCATGAGCCGTGCAGGCTCACTCCGGAGTAATCCAGGACGAACACGACACCACGGACAACACCAATGCCGGCAGCAAGGGAGAGCACAGAAGGTGCCACCACATCAAGTCCGACATTGGGCACTCTAGTGGTCAACTCACACTGCTGGCCGGCCACCTCGTCAACGGTGGCGAGCAGATCCTGTGAGATAGTGTCCCTCAGTCGAGGCGACACCAGATCGGCGATGGTGAGTTGCAGCAGCGTCATCGACTCATAGGAGCGTTGCCGCCACTGCTCTACCGGGTTCTCCCCGGGCTGCAGCGCATCCTGAGTCCATCTGTCGATGGCGGTTCGTACTTGGACGCGCTGCATTCCCAGGTTTTCGTCGCGTTTCTTGCGGTAATGCTTTTCGAGATAGGTACACGTGTGCACCCAAAGGTCACTTGCCACCAAGCCTCCGCATCATCAGTTCGAGGGCTTCCGTGCAGAAACCACAGCCGGCTGCCACATTCATCACCAACTGCACACAGCGCTCGGTGACGAGTTCCTGTGCGCACTGCTCCGCCAGCGTGTGAGCAGCAGCGTCGGGATCGGACCAGTCCACTGGCGCCAGCACCAGCGGAACCGGATAACGCTGGGGTAGCGTTGCCGCGACTCCCACTTGCACCACCACATCTGGCCATTCACCCACCCGCTGCACGGGGGTGAGAGTGTTTTTCCCACCCGACTGCCACAGGCCGAATACGCCGGATTTGAAGGTCCCCGCTGGCACACACTGAAAAGTCAAGGGCAACGCCGGCGCCATGATGGGGTTCTCCCCCTGGTAGCCGGCCACTACCTCGGTGGGCTGTTGGGATGCAAGAAGAGGGGCAAGGTGCTTCTGTAGGTATTCGGCCACCACCACAACCGGCTCCCGTGTGCGGGGGCCATTCGCTGGTGGAGTGACGCCGAAACCGTCCCCGGTAATCGCAATAAGAGAAGGGCGCGTACACACCGTGAACAACGCAGCCGCCCAACCGGTAGTCCGATCTTCATCGGTCAGGCCGGACAGCGACTGTAGCGACAGCAATAGCGACCGCGCCAGCGGGCGTGCCGGCAATGGTAGCTGGGCAGCAGGTACAGCCTGTTGAGGTGACGGTACGGACATAGGCCCTCCTTTCGGCAGCTAAGTGTGCCGAACTGTGTTCCGCTTGTGGGGAGCTACATTTCCAGCATTTCTCCAAAGGTGCAGGTCAACGCGAAAAAATGGCCAAAAAATACATCAGAAAAGCTTTTTCAGGTGTCTTATTGGCATATCGCCACCCCTCACCTCCGCCTCACCCCCGCACAACTCGCAGAGACACCACAAAAATGACATAGCCGCAGCAAAAAGTGACATTTTTGTCCAAACAAGGGACGATGAACAGGTGACTACTAGCCCAGAACCCACCACCTCCACGCGTAACCCGCGCTGGAACGACCCCGCCTACCGTGAGGCCCTCGCCGCAGAAAAACGCGCCCACAACGCCAAGCGCGACTCCTCCTCCCGCCTCTACCCGCGGGTGACGGCCTTCCGCGCCCGCAAAGGCGCCATCTCCGACGCGAAACAGGCGATCTGGGACGAGTACTTCCCCACCCTCGGCAAAAATGCCAGCGATGAGCGCCTCACCCCCGCCGACATCGACACCTGGTTCGGTCGCCCCGCCACCACCATCCTGGAAATTGGCTTCGGCACCGGCACCTCCACCAGCGCCATGGCCAAAGACGAACCCGACATCAATGTCCTCGCCCTCGAGGTCTACAAACCCGGCATGGCACAGCTCCTCGCCCGCATGGTGCGCGAAGATATCCCCAATATTCGCCTCCTCCGCGGCGACGCCGTCGACATCATGGACAGCATGCTCCCCAGCGATTACCTGGACGGGGTACGCGTCTTCTTCCCCGACCCCTGGCCCAAAGCCCGCCACCACAAGCGGCGCCTACTCCAACCGGGAACCTTCGAACTCATCGCCAGCGTGCTCAAGCCCGGCGGCATCCTTCACATCGCCACCGACCACGCCGACTACGCCGAGTTTATTGAAGAAACCGGCGACGCTTGCCCGGAACTCATCCGCCGTAAAGAAGGACTCGCCACCCCCGCACCCATGAGTCTGCAGCGCCCCACGACTAAATTTGAGGGGAAAGGCCTGCGCGAGGGACGCGTCATCCACGAATTCATTTGGCAGCGTCCCACCGGCAGCACCGGCAGCACCGGCAGCATCAGCAATGACGGCAACGCCACCCGCACCAGTAACACCGGCACCGAAGGAGACATGCATGAGCAGTAACGCTCCCACCCCGCGCGCCCTCCTCATCTGGGACGCCCCCAATATGGACATGGGGCTCTCTGCCATCGTCGGCGGACGCCCGAACAGCTACCAGCGCCCCCGCTTCGACGCCGCCGGCCTCTGGCTCCTCCACCAAGCCGCCCAACTTGCCACCGACACCGGCCTGGACCCCGACAGCATCATCTGCGAAGCCACCCTCTTCACCAACGTCAACGAAGCCAACGTCGACGGCATCCACTCCTGGATCGACGCCCTCCGCAACATCGGCTTCTCCGTCTTCGCCAAACCCAAAGAGACGGCAGACAGCGACGTCGACGACAATATGCTGGAGCACCTCTCCCTCCGCATCTCCGAAGGCAACCTGAAACTCGTGGTCGTCGCCTCCGCCGACGGCCGCAACTTCCAAGCCACCCTAGATGACCTAGCTGCCAAAGGTGTCCTCGCCATCGTGCTCGGCTTCGCCGAAGAATGCACCTGGGCAATGGAAGACCCCAACCTCACCTTTGTGGATGTGGAAGACGTTGACGGACTCTTCCAACAACCCCTCCCCCGCATCGACCTGGAACATCTTCCCAGCGGGGGTGCCTGGCTGCAGCCCTTCCGGCCACTCCGTGCCCTTCTCAACCGCTCCACCGACCGCAGCGACTCGGTAGTGCCCGAACTTGGCCCCGCCATCACCGACGACCCGCACGCCAAGGAGACACTGCATGTTTAGCAAATGGGGCGAATTCATTCAGCGCCACCGGAAGCTCGTCCTCGCCATCATGATTGTGCTGGTCAGCGCTCTCGGCGTGGTGGGTCAGCGACTCCCCGACTATCTCAGCCAATCCGGCTGGTTCGACCCGGGTAGCGACTCCATCAAAGCCGCTGAGCTCGAAGAAAGCACCTTCGGTCGCGATAACTCCGCCGACGTCGTCGTCATGTACGATGCACCCGCCGGAAAAACCGTGGACGACAAGGCCTTCGCCAAAAAAGTACAAAGCCACCTGGACCAGCTGGAAAAAAATAACCCCCAGTACATTGACGGCATCGCCAGCTACTGGAACACCAAGCAGGCCATGCTGACCACCAAGGACAAAAAACACGCCATGGCCTCCATCCGGCTCAAAGGCTGGGGCAATGACATCCTCAAAAACTATCGGAAGGTCGAAAAGCAGATCCCCATCGAGGACGTCTCACAACACATCGCCGGGCAAACCCCCGTCTCCGGCGCCCTCGACACCGGCATGGCCAAAGACATTAAACGCGCCGAACTGATGGGTCTGCCCATCGTCGGCGTGCTCCTCATCATCGTCTTCGGCGGTGTCCTCGCCGCACTCCTCCCCTTGCTGGTCGGCGGCCTCTCCATCATCGGCTCCACCGGCATTCTCACCCTCATCGGCATGACGACAGAGGTGAACGCTTTCGCCCAATCTTGCGTCACCCTCATCGGCCTCGGCCTCGCCATCGACTACGCCCTCTTCATCGTGAGCCGCTTCCGCGAGGAGATGGCAGAAGGATTCGACACGCACACCGCCGTCACCAGAACAGTGGCGACAGCCGGACGAACCGTCGTCTTTTCCGCCATCATGGTGGGGGTTTCCCTGTCCTCCATGCTCATCTTCCCGCAGGCCTTCCTGAAGTCCGTCGCCTACGGCACCATCTCCGCCGTCGTCCAGGCTGCCATCCTCTCCCTCACCATCCTCCCCATCCTGCTGAGCTACCTGGGCAAACGCATTGATGCCCTCCACATCGGACCCCGCAAGAAGGAACCCACCCCACTACAGCTCTACAACGGACTGTGGGGACGCATCGCCGGCGGTGCCATGAAACGGCCGGCCGCCACCATCGTCCCGCTGGTCTTCCTCATGCTGGTGATGGCGCTGCCGATGGGTAACCTCAAGTTCGGCGGCATCAACGAAACCTACCTCCCGCCCGATAACGAGACCCGCCTCGCCCAGGAAGCCTTCGACAAGACCTTCCCAGAGATGCGCACCAACCCCGTGAAGGTGGTCATCTCCGGCTCCACCGGCATCCAAACTGGTGCCATCCTGGCGGAGATTAACCAGGTGAAGGGCCTCACAGGCGAATTCCACATCACCAAGCAGACCAAGGTGGACGAGAACGGCAAAGCCACCACCGTGCTGCACTCTGGTGTAGTGGACATGAAGGACAATGCCAAGGTCGTCACCGATATCCGCGAGAAACTCGACATGCTCTATGCGGGCGGGGGCACCAGTGCGTTCGCCGGCACTAACATGGACGGCTCGCACGTCTACGTAGGCGGCAACCCGGCGTTGGAGAAAGACTCCATTGACGCGCTGCTGCGCCACCTCCCGGGGATGGCCGTCTACATGCTGGTAGCCATCACTATCCTCATGTTCCTCACCTTCGGGTCGCTGGTGCTACCCATCAAGGCCATCCTCATGACGCTGCTGTCGATGGCCTCCACGCTGGGTATTCTCACGCTCATCTTTATTGACGGGGTGGGCGCCAACGCCCTCAACTTCACCCCCGGACCCATGATGAGTGCGGTGCTGGTGCTCATTGTCGCCATCCTCTTCGGCCTCTCCACCGACTACGAGATCTTCCTGGTCTCCCGCATGGTGGAGGCGCATGCGGCCGGCCACACCACCCAGGAATCCATCCGCTTCGGCACCGCCTCCACGGGCCGCATTATTACGGCGGCGGCAGCGATCATGATTGTGGTGACGGGTGCCTTCGGGTTCTCCGAGATTGTCATGATGAAGTACATCGCCTTCGGCATGGTGATCGCCCTCTTCCTCGACGCCACCATTGTCCGCATGCTGCTGGTGCCGGCCGTAATGCGTGTGCTCGATGACGACAACTGGTGGGCCCCGGCCAGCCTGAAGCGCCTACAGCACAAGATCGGCTTGAAGGAATCTGAACTGGACGACCCGACGTTGGCGCTAGTGGACTTCGCCACCGGCACCGACCTGCGCGAACAGCCTGCCTTAGTGGGCGTGGGCGCGGGTGCTACCAGTGTCGCCGGCGGAGCAGCTGCTGCCGCTGGTGCTGGCAGTGCGGCTGCCGCGGGCGGCCATGCCAAGCGCATCTCCGCCGCCGCTATAGCGGATGCCAGTGATGTGCACTCGGCCCGCCGGATCGACCCATCGCTGCTCCAACACGTGTCCACCGAGGAAGGGTTCAGCGCGCCCCGCACCTTCACCACTACCCGCCCCGCCGACTACGGCGAGCAGGTGACGGAGGATGGCTACGTGGAGACGGCTAACGAACCGGAAGAAAAGCAGGAAGAGAAGCCGCGTGGCTTCTTCGCCCGGCGCCGCGCCCGCAAACAAGCGAAGCAGCGGAAGGCGGTAGAGGATATCCGCCAAGCCCAGCGGTCCGCCCAGCTGCGTGCCCAGCGTGAAGCACAGGCAGCTGCCCAGGCTGCGGCCCTCGCCACCACGGTAGAAGACCCATACACGGACGTTGACGAGACCCCCTATACAGTTCCCGAAGCGCAGATGGTCGACAACTACGACGAATTGTTCCAGCACACCGACACGCAGCGGCAGTCCTACCAGACGGAGGACTACGAAGCGGTGGAGACTCCCCGCCCGGGCCTGCGCCCCGTCGCCCGTCGCGCAATGCACATCAACCGCCTAGAGGACAACCGCGGTGACGCAGCCCGTCGTCCGCAGATTCCGCATTCCACCCACGGCGCCTCCTATGACCGCAGAGAAGAAACCGGTTACAGTGGTGACAGTTGGGCCGATGCCCGTAACGACAACACCCCCATCTCGACCGCTGAGTTGATGCGCCGTCTACGAGAGGAAGACGAGAACTGAGCACCTCGGAGCTCCCTGACTTCGACGATCTCAGGGCCCCCTACGTCCCCTCCTTGCACCCCCGCAAGCAGGGAGCGAGCTCCAGCTTGCCTCGCGTCGACCACACATTCCGCGCCGCCACGCCAGACTCTGCTGCACACGGCCCTGCCGCGACGGGCGCCTTAACGACAGACGCTAGTGTCAGTGGCACCGTTGTTTCTGGCACTGCTCCTGCTAGCGGTGCTGTCGCTGAGGGCGCTGCTTCTGGTGGCGCTGCTGGTGCCCCCACGGAGCCAACCGCACCCGACACAACATCCGGCAGCACGTCCGGTACTGCCGCCAACACGAGTCCGCGTCCCCGGCGCGCATCCTCGCTGGGAACACCTCCCCCGCCACCGCTGATCTTCGACCCGTTTGCCGTCACCTCCGAGCGGGAACCGGAACCCCTTACCCCCGGCACGTTCTATGTGGATACGGCAACCTCTGCAGATGGCTCTACCCGCGTCACCGGCAGTGCCAGCAAACAACCCCCCAAAGTTCCCCCCACCACCAAGGTCAAAGGGTTCTTCCAGCGCGTTAAGCAAGCGTGGAACTCTATCCCCCGCTGGTTGAGCTCCTTTGTGGTGCTCATCATCGTGGTGGTTGTACTCTTCGTTCTCTACCACCAAACCTCCTTCCTCAAAGAAGCCTTTGCTGCCATCCGCACCGCCAACTACTGGTGGGTTGCCGCCTGTACCGCAGCCTCCTTCGCCTCCATGCTGTCGTTCGCGGCAGTGCAGTGGACCCTCCTGCGGGCAGCGGGCGTCCGCTCCCCCTTCTGGAAGAACACCGCTATCGTGTTCGCCTCCAACGCTCTCTCCGGATCCATTCCCGGTGGCCCTGTGCTGGGTACCGCCCTCACCTTCCGAGAAACTCGCAGACTGGGTGCCAGCACTATTGTGGCCACCTGGCAGCTGGTGGTGGCGGGAGTATTGGCCACTGCGGGCCTCACTATCCTGGGGCTGGGTGGCGTCATTTTTGTGGGCACAACCTCTAACCCCTACCTCTTGACTGCCGCCCTGATCGCCCTGGTGGCGGTACTTTTTGTGCTGCAATGGGCGATGCGTAACCCGCAGCATATTGAGGGCCGGCTGCGGCCGGTGGTGCAGTGGGTGCAGCAGAAGCGCCGGAAGGATCCGGAGCCGGCGCTGGACAAACTTCACTCCACCATCGAGCAGATGAAGGCGGTGGAGCTTTCCCACCTGGAACTGCTGAAAGCGTTCGGCTGGTCGCTCTTTAACTGGGTGGCGGATGTGGCCTGTATGGGTTGCGCCGCCTATGCGGTAGGGGCACGGCCGAGTGTGGGCGGTATGGCCATTGCATATGTGTCCGGCAAGATCATTGGTACTGCTCCGGTGACACCAGGTGGTTTCGGTACGGTGGACGGCACTCTTATTTGGGCGTTGACGCTGGGCGGGTTGACGGCCGCGAACTCGCTGGCCACCGTGCTGGTGTATCGCCTCATTAGCTTTGCGCTGATGGTACTGATCGGCTGGCTGCTGGTGCTGGTGCTGTTCCGTGGTTCCGAGAAGACCTCCGCGTTGGTGTCCGGTTATGCCGAGACGGCCGAGGAGTTGGGCTACGAGAATGCGACCACATTAACGGGGTCGATTCGGGCGCGCCACCGGGTTGTGCAGGAAAAGTTTGACAAGGAGCGGCGTGACCATGCGGCCGCGCAGCAGGCGGCAGATGAACGGGCGGCTTCCCAGCAGGCTGCTGCCGAGAAAGCTATGGAGGAGAAACCTGCTCCGCCGAAAACTGCACGCGGGAAGCCAGGGTTCGGAAAGCCAGTGCTCAGCGAGCCGGTGTTCAGAAAAGCGGGTTCGAAGAACACTGCGGCAGAGCCGAAGTAAGCAACGCCAGACTCGTCACAGCAAGCAGAACCGAACCAAGCAGAGCCACAGCAAGACGCCCCACAATAACGGGCCAGCACTGTAGCGAGTCAGCACAGTAGCGCGCCAATGTAGTGCGCGGCGCTACTTTTGTTCTACGGGAACCACTCCGGTAGCGGCGAACACACGCAGTTGCTGCATGGTTCCGCCAAACTTATTGGAGTCCACCTCCTGGGCCTGCACGCCGTCAATCTTCGTGTGGGAGGAGTACTGCCAGAACGTCCACGTCTTCCATCCGCCAGGGAGTGGCAAAGTGGGGCTTTGCGCGCCGTTATAGTCGGCAATCCACAGGGGGAAATTGGTGAAGTCGGGAGTGTTCCCCATCTGGTTCATGAGGAACGAACGGTAGCTGTAGATGATGGGGGTGAGCCCTACCCGGTTGTAGGTTTCCTGTAGGAATGCCCGCACCCACTGGTTGAGCTGGGCGGCATTGAGGCCTTTTGCTTCCTCAATGTCGAGTACTGGGGGCAGCGAGGTGCCGCCTTTCACACTGATGGTGTCGGCGAACATGGCGGCTTGGGTGCGGGCGTCTTTGGAGACGTCCGCGTAGTGGTAGCCGCCCATGAGGACGCCGTTGCCTTGGGCGGCCATGGCGTCATTGACGTAGTACTCGTTCTTGTAGTGGGTGCCTTCGGTGGCTTTGACGAACACGTAGGTGTAGCCGGCGGCCTGGACACGTTTGAAGTCCACGTTTGCGCCGTTGGGGTGCTGCCAGGAGGCAATGTCGATACCGTTGGGCATGTCGTTGTAAGGGACATTGGGCTGTACGGTGACCGCCACGGGTTCCGGCAGGCTGACGGTGTTGGCGGTGCCGTCATTGTTTCCGGTGGTGTCGGCGTGGGCGGGGGCGGGAGCGAGGGTGAAGTGTCCCAGGCTGAAGCCGGAGGTGAGGGGTGCTATCAGAAGTGCGGAAGAGAGTCCGAGAGTAGCTAACACGGGGAACAATCGCGTTCTCATAGCTACCAATAGTAACTTTTGTCTCTGCTTTATCATAGTTGTTTTTCGATGCGGCTACCCTGGCTACATGACTATTTCCAGCAACACCCCCCGCTCCGGCCTCACCCTGGAAGGACAGGACCCCTCCATCCGGCCCGCGGATGACCTTTTCCACCACGTCAACGGCAGCTGGCTCGCCACCCATGAGATCCCCGCTGACCGCCCTCTCGACGGCGCCTTCATACAACTTCGCGAAGATTCCGACGCCCGCGTCCGCAGCATCATCGACGACGCCCCCGCTGAATCCCGCATCGGTGCTCTCTATCAATCTTTCATGGATACGGAAGGCCTCAACGCGCTGGGCCTCTCACCGCTGGATGACGACCTCGCACTCCTCCACGACGTTCACGACCACCACACCATGGCTCTCGCTGTGGGCGAGCTACAGCGCGTCGGCGTGGGCGGACTGCTTGGCAGCTTCGTTGACCAAGACGCCAAAGACCCCACCCGCTACGTCGTCTACCTGTCACAGTCTGGCCTCTCCCTGCCCGACGAGGCCTACTACCGGGAGCCGCAACACGCCGACACACTAGCGGCCTTCCAGCAGCACGTCGCCCGCATGCTGGAGACCACCCAGCTGCTGCGCCGTGTCCCCCTCACCGCCAACCTCACCCCCGTGGATGCCGCCGCTGCCATCGTCGCCTTCGAAACCGCGGTGGCCCACCATCACCTCGACGCGGCCACCAACCGGGAAGCCGAAAAGCGCTACAACCCTACTAGTTTCGCAGAAATCGATGCCAACCCTAACTACGCCGGCTACCCCATTGCCGAGTGGTTCCGCCTCGTCGCTGCCCCCGCCGCCAGCAACTACGCCGACACGGTCATCGTCCGCCAACTCGAGTTCCTCGCCGGGGCCAGCACCGTCTGGGCAGACACCGACCTCTCCACCCTAGCCGCCTGGGCAGTGTGGCAGCTCCTCAACTCCCGCGCGTCCCTGCTCACCGAAGATCTCTCCCGCGCCAACTTCGAGTTCTTCGGCACCACCCTCTCCGGTACAGAGCAGCAGCGAGAACGCTGGAAGCGCGGCGTCTCCCTCACCAGTAGCCTGCTGGGCGAAGACATTGGCCGCGTCTACGTGGAGCGCCACTTCCCACCCGCCTACAAGCAGTCCATCACCCAGTTGGTGGAGAACCTGCTGGAGGCCTACCGGGTGTCTATCCGCACCCTGGACTGGATGACCCCCGCCACTCGCGAGAAGGCACTGGCCAAACTGGACAAGTTCACCATCAAGGTGGGCTACCCGGATATGTGGCGCGACTACAGCGCCGTCCACCTGGACCCGGCCGACCTGGTGGGTAACTACCGTACTCTGGCCCGCTTCCTTGATGACTACGAATGGGAAAAGCTGGGGAAGCCGGTCGACCGCACCGAATGGTTCATGCACCCACAGACGGTGAACGCCTACTTCAACCCGGTGATGAACGAAATCGTTTTCCCCGCAGCAATTTTGCAGCCTCCGTTCTTTGATGCGGAGGCCGATGACGCTGCCAACTACGGTGGCATTGGGGCCGTTATTGGGCACGAGATCGGCCATGGTTTCGACGACCAGGGTTCCAAGTATGACGGTGACGGCCGCCTGGAGAACTGGTGGACCGACGAGGACCGCGCCGCCTTCACCGAACGCACCAAACTGCTGGTGGAACAGTACAATGCCCTCACCCCCACTGGCCTGGACCCCTCCGTCCACCACGTGAACGGAGCCCTCACGTTGGGCGAGAATATTGGAGACTTGGGTGGCTTGTCTATCGCCCTCCTGGCGTACGAACTTGCCCTCCAGGCGCAGGGAATTGATGACGTCAACGATGCCCCCGTGATGGAGGGGATGACGGGTCTTCAGCGCGTGTTCTACAACTGGGCGACAGTGTGGCGCACCAAGATCCGCAAGGAACAGGCCATCACCTACCTGTCAGTGGACCCGCACTCCCCCGCCGAGTTCCGCTGCAACCAGATTGTGCGCAACATTCCGCAGTTCTACCAGGCTTTCCAGGTGGTGGAGGGTGACGGTATGTGGCTGCCGGAGGAGCAGCGCGTCCGCATCTGGCGCTAGCCACCACTGGGTAACAATCACAGGAGAAGTCCCCGCAACCTTGCTGGTGCGGGAACTTCTCCTTCATACGCCGGCTGGTGCGCTCGCTCAACCCGAGGCTTTCCGACGCACCAGCGGTAGAGCTAGTCGCTGGTCATTGGGCCGGGGGTAAGACCGAGGCCAGCTTTTTCGGCTTTGTGGGCTTTCGCTTTTCCCACCGCCTTGGAGATGAGCAGCTCACGCTCTTTCAGCTCCCCGAGGCGCACGTAGCGCACCACACCGCTCAAGACAACAGACGCAATCGACATGAGGATCATGACGATAATGGCCACCCAGAAGGTGCGGTTGAAGATGGCGTCGGTACCCAGCGTGAAGGCATCACGGGCGTAGCTCATGGGTGAGAACGGGTGGATGACGGTGAAAAGCCCCGGAGTGGTGCTGAGCGGCCAGATACCACCGAAGGCGAAGAGGCCCATCATGTACACCACCAAGGAGGCGATGCCACCCACCAGGCGCCCGAAGAGCATCCGGTAGAAGGTATAAGCCACACCCGCCATTATGCCGATAACTATGATGATGCCAGCCATGGCAAGGTCGTGGACAGGGTCCCATTCGATGCCTGCCGATACGCCCGCCATAATACCCATGGCCAGAACGCCGACGGCGCTGTTCACTCCCGCGGCCTTTAGTACCGGCAGGAAGGCGTCCTTGGCGCGGCTATCGTAGTGGCGGCCCATACTGACCGGCAGGAACATGGACAGGACCGCGGTGAGCAGGAAGCCGATGACCACCACGAGGGCGAGCGAGGAGCCGGGGGCGATGACCTTCTCGGTAATGTCACCGACGACTTTCTGGGCGGGGTGCATGTTGTGTTCTGCCAGCAGGTAGGGGCTGGCCATTTGGGCGGAGGAGGCTGCCAGGTCCTTGATGAGCGGGGCGTCCTCCACACCCTGGGCCAGGCCAGCGTACAGTTCGTTGGTGCCGGCTTTCAGTTCGTTGGTGCCGTTGGCCAGTTCGTGGGCACCGGCGTTCAGCTGCAGCATGCCGGAGCGGTAGGGGGCGTTTGGGTCGTTGAGGTTGTAGGACACTTCCCGGGCGCCCGCTTTCAGCGTTTTCAGCTGGTTGACGAGGGCGTTGGAGTCCTTGGCGTTGAGAGTTGCGGCGATCTCCTGCACCTTCTTGCCCTGTGCGACGATGTCGGGGATGCCGGACTGTACCAGTACGTCGCCGATGCCGTTGAGGGTGGGGGCGAGCTGGCCTACCTGGGTGAGGAGGGGGACGAGCATGTCGACTAGTTGGTCGACACCGCCGGAGATTTGCTTCATTCCGGCGCCGAGTTCATTGGTTCCGGCGAGGAGTTGGTCGCTGCCGTCTGCTAGCTGGTGGGCCCCATCCTGGATTTGGGCGGCACCGTCATCGAGCTGTTGCGAGCCGTTGCGCGCTTCGATGAGGCCGTCGCGGAGGCCGTTGAGGCCCATGAGGACTTGTTTTGCGTAGTCTTGACCGATGGAGGCGGTGACGGATTGGGAGACGAGGGGGACGAGGCCGCCGGTAAGGAAGGCTCCGGCGGAGCCGTTGTAGTCGTTGTAGGTGATGTTAATGCGGGCCTGTTGGGGCTTGGGATCAATGACCGTGTTGATCTTCTGGGAGAAGTCTTTGGGGATACTGATGGTGAAGAGGTAGCGGTCTTCGAGGAGGCCACTGCGGGCTTCTTTCGCATCTACTTGGGAGATGTTGAGATAGGGCTCTTCTTTGAGGCCTTTGACGACGTCTTGGCCGAAGTTGTCTTCTCCGACGCCGGCATCGTCATTGACGATGGCGATGGGGACGTGCTTGAGGTAGACAGTGGGGTCCCACATGGACCACATGTAGACCGCCGAGCCTGCAATGGGGAGAACAATAAGTAGGCTAATGAGAATTCTGGAAAGAATCGATTTGGGCCGCCAGTTGAGTAGCTTACCTAATCGGGTTTTTGTGGTTGGGGAGTCGTTGATGTCACTCACAATAGGCTCCTTGGGGGCTTCTTGTTCCTAAATAAGAGCAATCGGTACCGGGGATACTACCGGTTAGCAGCTTGTCCTGGTGTCCAAATATCGGTGGAGCCGAAGTATGTGTTACTAAAACTTGCTTTGCAGAATTTAAAGTCCTCTGACCTGCTAATTAGTCATTAAACACAAATTAAGTCTTGTTATTGTTGCCAAAGTGCATTTTATTCTTGTCTATGCTTCATTAAAATATAGGACCATTTATTTGTAATTTCTCACAAATGGGACAAGTGATTAACTTCCCCTCCCATTCAGAAAAAACAGCGAACAAAAACGTCTCCGCCGACACGCCGCAGCATGCCAACGGAGACGCTCAGTGTCACAACAACGAGGCACGAGAACCCCCGCACCCCCGGCGGATCAGTAGGCGCCCCGCGCCCAGTCCCCCATCCCGTCGTTCTTCGACAATGTTCCCTTTGAGTTAATAACGCGCACCACGTCGCCCTGCCGCCAATTCTCGAAGAACCACTTCCCGTTCTCCGTTGAGACATTGAGGCAGCCGTGGGAGGAATCATAGGACCCCTGCGCACCCACCGACCACGGGGCAGCATGCAAGAAAATACCGGAGTACGTCATGCGTAGCGCATACTCCACATTCGTGCGATAGCCCTCCGCTGCCGTCACCGGCACCCCATACGTCGAGGAATCCATGACCATTTGGCGGTGCTTATCGCCAATGTAGTAGAAGCCATTAGGGGTCTCATGCCCTGCCTTCCCCATAGACGTCGGCACACGACGAATAACCTTCCCGTCCGAGTAGACAGTAATCATATGGGTCTTATCGTCTGCGACAGCCACATGGCGGGCACCCACCTTAAAGGTACGGACACTATCGCCCACCTTCACCCTCACGGTAGTGTGGGCAGGCCAGAAAGCAGCCGGGCGCCACCGCAGCTGCGTCGGACTCCACCAGCGGAAAAGCCCTGGCACGTCATAGCGTTCCCGCTTGGAGTTAAAAACCTCCACCTGCACAAATTTCTCAATACGGGCACGGTTCGCCGGAGCCTTAGTGAAGGTGATGATAATAGGCTGCCCCACCCCCACCGTGCTATTCTGCACCGGATCAATGGTGGCAGGCTTAAAGTTCGGCTTCTCCACACCCGGCAGCTCGGGCTGCGGGAAGGGGAAATCCCCAGCGTAGGCAGGGGCCAGGGAACTCACTACCAGGGCAGCAGCCCCAGCCAGAGCGGCAGCACTGAGACGCTTTTTCGTCAACATACAGTTCATTATCCTTTCGCCCTGCGTCATCGGGTCGCGCCACCACAATGGGGCGTAGCAGCAGGGGATATGGCAGAGGACATAGCAGGAGATACGGCACCAGGATACCGGGAATAGCGATCGCCGGTTTCGCTTGGGGGGGGGGATGGCGAAACCGGCGATCTTTGGCGTTGGCGTCCAGAGAGTCATTATGGGGGGGTGCGCGACTCTGCGGACAGCTATCGGCTCAAGCATCAACGTGCGATCCGCAACGCCACGGCTACACTCTAACAGACAAAAGGCAGACACGGGTAAGTTCCCTAAAATTTACGCTAAGAGCGGAAACCCAGGTCAGCCCACAGATCCTCTATGCGCTCCTCTACTCTCCTCAATTATCCAGGAAGACTGGCGGCACAAGCCCGCTGCGGAGGCTGTCACAGCACTCTTCTCTCATAGCAGTGCCCTCCCACAGCGGTGCCCCCACCGTCAGAAACCTTCGCCACCCACTAATCGGTAACGTGCCGTTCACGCACCACCATCAGGGGGACGGGAGACAGCCGCAGCAGCGCCCGCGACGTGGAACCCAACAACATGCCGGTAAAACCACCCCGACCATGCGAGCCCACTACTATCATGCGAGTACCCTTGCCGACCTCCGCCAGCGCCGTCTCCGGCGACTCCCGCCGGATAACAATCTGCGGGGTAATGCTCTCGTAGTCGTCGTCGTACTTCTCCAGCTCCTCCTGCACCACCTGCCGCTGCTCCGCCTTAGCCTGCTCCCAATCCAGGTTGGACAGGTTCATACCGGCCAACGAAGACGCCACCGCACGATCCAGCCAGGCGTTAACCGCCACCAGCTCCGAGCCATGCGCATCCGCTTCCTGGTAGGCAGTTTGTACCGCCAGTGCCGACACAGGAGACCCATCAGCGCCCACCACAATACGGTTATGCTCCGCGGCAAGGTCCATATCGTCCCGCAGCACCACCACCGGGCAATGTGCGTGACCCACTAGCGAGGCAGACACCGAGCCGAGCAAAGCCCCAGCGATACCTCCTAAACCACGCGAACCAATGACCACCATGTCTGCTTCCTTGGACAGCTCTAGCAGCATGGAAATGGGGCTACCTTCATGGAGCTGCTGCATGAGCTCCACCTCGGTAGTGACCTCGCGAATAGCAGCGGCAGCGTCGTCAATGAAACCCTGCGCCTGCCCTTCGAGCTCTTCAAACATTGCGCGCGAGGGAACCATGCCCTCCGCATAGAGGAATTGGGGAACGATGTAGGCGGCCGCCAACAACACTGGCAGATCGCGGGCTTTGGCTTCCTGTGCTGCCCATTGTGCTGCGAGCCGGGAGGAAGGGGAACCATCCACACCCACCACAATGCCTACGGGTACGTCACTCATCGTGCTGCTCCTTCCGGGACTAGTGTTCAGTTCTTACACTTTCAATTCTAGAAGGGAAAACCGCCGAAAACGCCCAAAAGTGAGAATGAACTACAAGCAAATTCTGGATCTCGAACCACCCCTGCCACAACGGATTTTAGAATCCGAATAAGGTGACAAACACCACTCCACGCAAAGGGTAAACTACCTATATGGGCACTCCACTCCACCCCACCCCGCATCGGCCGCTCCCCCTGCGCGACGGCGTGGACCCCGTATGCTTCCGCCTCCCACAACACCTCCCCGCCGAATGGGAAGGGCGCCCCGCCGCCAGCATCCTCCTCGAACGCTTCGACCGCTCCCGCGACTTCCTCGCCTCCCAACTCGCCGCCGGCACCATTGTCGACGACGACGGCCAGCGCATTACCGCCACCACCCCCGCCCGCGGCGGCCTCGCCCTCTGGTCCTACCGCCCCCTCCCCGCAACCGAACCCACCGTCCCCCTCGACATGCCCATCCTCTACCGGGACGACACCCTCCTCGTCATCGACAAACCACACTTCCTCCCCACCATCCCCCGCGGGCGCTACGTCACCCACACCGCCCTCGTCCAACTCCGCCGCCAGCTCGCCGCCGCCGGCGACACCGCCACCGCAGCCGCCATCACCCCCGCCCACCGACTCGACCGGCTCACCGCCGGCGTCCTCCTCTTCACCCTCCACAAAGACGCCCGCGGCCCCTACCAAACCCTCTTCTCCCATGGCCTCACCCACAAAACCTACGTCGCCATCGCCCCACTCCCCCACCCCACCCACAGCCCCCGCGCCCTTCCCCTGCTCGACGGCCAGGCCGTAGAGATCCGCAGCCGCATCGTCATCTCCCGCAACCGGCTGGACTGCTACGAAGAACCCGGTGAACCCAACGCCCACACCACCGTCGAACTGGTGGACAGTCGCGGCGACTACGGCCTCTACCGGCTCACCCCCCACACCGGAAAAACCCACCAGCTGCGCGTCCACATGAACAGTTTGGGAACGAATTTGGTGGGAGATCCGTTGTACCCAGTAGTGGCAGAAGACGGCCCCGACCACCCGGAGGACCCACAGCGCACCCTGCAGCTCCTCGCTGCACAGCTCAGTTACCCTCCGCCCGCGCAGACGCGCCCTCCCGACCCGGCCGACGCAGTCTCCTCCCCGGCCACCATGCACGACCCTGACGACGTCCGTGTCTACCGCAGCGCACGCACCCTCCAGTGGCCCGACGGCACCCCCGCACCACACCACCGCTACCTCCCACCCCTGAAAGGCAGCTGACATGACCACCACCAGCAGCACCCCCGCCGCCCGCGCCGACAACATCACCAAAGTGTACGGCACCGGAGAAACTGAAGTGCGCGCCCTTGACGGCGTCACCGTCTCCTTCCCCCGTGGTCAATTCACTGCCATCATGGGCCCCTCCGGCTCCGGCAAATCCACCCTCATGCACTGCCTCGCCGGCCTCGACACCCCTACCAGCGGCACCGTCCACGTCGGCCACATCGACCTCACCCAACTCGGCGACGACCACCTCACCCAGCTACGCCGCGAACGCATCGGCTTCATCTTCCAATCCTTCAACCTCATCCCCACCCTCACCGCCGGAGAAAACATCTCCCTCCCCACCGACATCGCCGGCAAAACCCTCGACCAGGACTGGGTGAGCACCGTGGTGAAGCGCCTCCGCATCGACCACCGGCTCGACCACAAACCCTCCGAACTGTCCGGCGGTCAACAGCAGCGCGTCGCCTGCGCCCGCGCCATCGTCTCCCGCCCCGACATCATCTTCGGCGACGAACCCACCGGCAACCTGGACTCCAACTCCTCCACCGAAGTCCTCTCCATCCTCCGCAGCGCCGTCGACGACTGGCAGCAAACCGTCGTCATCGTCACCCACGACGCCAAAGCCGCCGCCTACGCCGACCGCGTCCTCTTCCTCGCCGACGGGCAGATTGTGCACGAACTTCACGCTGGCCACGGCGCCCACGACCGCATCACCCGCGACGACATCCTTGACGTCATGCGGACCCTGGAGGGCTAACCCATGCCCAAGACACATCGCCGCCACCCACTCGCCCGCGTTACCCTCGCCAACCTGGCGTCCCACAAACTCCGCTTGCTCCTCACCATTGTCTCGGTTGTGTTGGGCACCTCCTTCATCAGCGCGAGCCTGGTGTTCACCGCCACCCTGCAAGGCAGCTTCCAGGAGATGTTCAACAGCAGCCTCAGCTCCATCGACCTGCGGGTGAGTAGCTCCAACCAAATCGGCTCCATCCCCTTGACCGAGCGCACCAAGATCGCCGACGTGAAGGGCGTCGCCGGCACCAACCCGGTGGTGGTGGGCGGCCTCGCGATCACCGACCAGGACGGCAAAGCCCAGATTGCCCAACCGGGTGGGGTGACGGCCGTCGGTCACTTCCAGAACACCGGTAACCTGACCAAGGACATTCGTCTGGCAACCGGCCACTTCCCCCAGGCCTACGACGAGATTGCCCTCAGCCAGCCGCTTGCTAAGGCGATGGGTTACCGCCTGGGCGACACAGTGGAGTGGATGAGCGCCGCAGGCGGTATCGAGAAGGGCACCCTGGTGGGCACACTCGCCCCCACCGACACCGACCAGGCGCAGCTGCTCTTCACCCCCGACCACCTTATGAAGTCCTTCACGGATGGGGAGAACGTCAACGCTATCGACGTGGACGTGGACACCTCCCAGCCGGGCATCACCGTGCAGAAGGTGCGGGCGGAGCTACACAAGATGTACCCCAAGTACAAGGTGCAGACTGGCCAGGAAGTCGCCGACGAGATGAACAAGGAGGTCCGCAAAAACCTCACCTTCTTCAACTACTTCCTGGTGGCATTCGGCGTTATTGCCCTGGTGGTGGGCACATTCCTCATCTACAACACCTTCGCGATGATCGTCGCCCAGCGTATCCGCGAACTTGCCCTGCTGCGGGCAATCGGTGCTACCCGCCGACAGGTCACCCTCTCGGTGCTGGCGGAAGCACTGGTGGTGGGCTTGCTGGGGGCGGCGCTGGGGGTTGCGGCGGGAGCCGGGCTGGCCTTCGGCTTGGCCGCCCTCATGAGCAAAGTCGGCATGGCTATCTCGAATGGGGGCTTGACGGTGACGGCCACCAGTATCATCGTCCCGCTGGTGCTGGGCGTACTGGTGACACTGGTGAGCGCCTGGGTACCCGCCCGGCGCGCCGGCAACATTCCCCCGGTGCAGGCCATGCATCAGGATTCCAACACCGCCATGGGCTCCCTGAAAGGGCGCACTATCGCGGGAGTAGTGTTCCTAGTGGCTGGCATCGTGGTAGCTGCGGTGGCGGGTGCCTCCATGGTGGGCAAGCCTGGCTTCATCACCGTTGGGGTGGGGGCTCTGGCGATGATGTTGGGTCTCTTCCTGGCGGGCCCGGCGCTCTCCAAGCCGGCGGTGTACGCGCTGGGGTCGCTCATTAAGCCGCTGCCGCCGTTCCGGCAGACCGGCACCTTGGCTATGCGTAATGCGCTGCGGAACCCGGTGCGGACTGCCACCACCGCGTTCGCTTTGACCTTGGGTCTGATCCTGGTGTCAATTGTGGGGGTGATGGGTTCTTCCACGACGGCCTCCACGAAACAGGTCATCACCGGTGGTTTGACCTGCGATTTCGTGATTGTCCCCCCGACGAACATGATGATTCCGCGCCAGTTCACCCCCGGCGTGGAGGACATGGTGGGGGTGGAGGACTCGTCCGCCATCTTCTACGGGTTTACCGACATTGACGGCGAACCCAGGATGTTTGCGTCCCCAGACCGGGACGCCTCCCGCATGATTAACTATGAGATTGCCGAAGGCCGCTACGACATGAGCGGCGATGCTCTCCTTATCTCCCAAAAGTTTGCGGAGAAGAGGCAAGTGCACGCCGGCGACACAATGACGGTGGAGACGCGCACGGGTGACCAGAAGGTGCCGGTGAAGGCCATTTTTAAGGACAATCCCGTCATTGGCGATGTGGTGATGAGCTTCCCCCTCTACGAGAAGGTCGTTCCACCGTCGCACCAGTTGGCCTACCTCATTCTGGTGCAGTCCAACGGCATGTATGGCGCCTCCACTATGAAGGCGCAGTTGCAGAACTCGCTGGCAAAGTTGAAGATTCTGCGGGTGCAGACCACGGAGGAGTTCGCCGGCCGCCAGGCGAAACTGCTGGATTCTATGCTGTCGGGTCTGTACGCACTACTGATGCTCTCTATCATCATCGCGGTGTTGGGCGTGGTGAACACGCTGGCATTGTCGGTGACGGAGCGGCGGCAGGAGATCGGCATGCTGCGGGCTATTGGAATGAGCCGGGCGTCACTTCGCCAAATGTTCTATCTGGAGTCCATTGTGCTGAGCGTATTTGGCACAGTGTTGGGGACGGCAGCGGGCACCCTACTGGGGTGGGCGTTGACGAACACGATGAGCAACTACGGCATCAGCATCGTCGTCATTCCGTGGCAGATGATTGTGGGCGTACTGGTGGGCTCGGTTGTGGTGGGCGTGCTGGCGGCGCTGGGGCCGGCGAAACGGGCGGCGAAGATCAGCCCGCTGCGGGCTATCGCCGACTAGCACCGCCGCCGGAGGCATTTTGGCAACTGTCCAATATGCTCTCCGCAGATATCCCGAGGGTGGCGGCTCGCACCAGCTTCTGAGTGAAACACACCCACTTTTATTAGTAACCCCTCACAATTCAAATAGTTAGGCTATAGACATGACGTCATCCCCCCGTACCTTCCGAAGCGGCGGCCCCACCCCGCACGCCTTCCGGTCGGCTGCCGCCCTGGCAGCCAGTGCGGCATGCGTCATCGCCCTCGCTGCCTGCGGCCCCACCGAGGAGACCATCACCCCGTCACCCTCCCCCAGCAGCAGCACCACCAGCACAACCACCACCGCCTCCAGTAGCAGCACCCCCACCCCTACCAGCTCACTGCGGGCCGCCCCACCCACCAACCAGTGGAGCCGCGACAACCTCCGCGGCGCCCCCGGCCTACCACCCAGCCGCTACTTTGAACCCCCGGTGAGTCCGCACAGCCTCGCCCCCGCCAACACCCGGTGCCTCAGCTACACACCACCCACCGGGAAGGCCACAGACAACGTCATCACCACCGGCCTCACCTCCTGTGCGGAGGCGAACGAGGTGATCTTTGACTTCTTGTTCGGTGCTGGCCGCGAACCTCGCAGCTACGCACGTGTCCGGGACTGGAACTGCCGCCGCAGCTCCCGCACCGACACCCCCGAGGTGCGCTGCACCTCCCGCCTGACCACTATCCGCGCTATCCCCCGCCCCGGGGTGGACACAGCATCCCGCTAGGCCAACCCGGCAGAGAGAAAGGCACCGTAGTGGTTTTTAGAAGACAACAGCTGATCCCACAACTAAAGAAAGGAGACCCACCGTGGTAGACCGCGTTGAGGTATTCGTCGATACCTCCTACTTACTGGCGAGCTTTTACAACTCATGGACTACCGGCGCCAGGGCCCAATTAGAAATAGATTTACCGGCTGTGACCAGCCACCTTAATACAATTGTTAGCGACAAAATTCATCTCCCTGTCCACCGCCAACTCTGGTACGACGGAATCCCGGACTCCGGCCCCCACCGTTACCAACGCACGCTCCGCCACATCAACGGAGTACAACTGCGCGCTGGCCAACTTATCGAATGGGGCGACCGCCGCACCCAAAAGGGCGTCGACACACGGCTCGTAGCCGACATGGTGCTGCGCTCCGTCCGCGGGATCGTCAGCGATATCGTGCTCGTTTCCGGCGACGCCGACATGATCCCCGGCGTAGAAGCGGCCGTGGACCACGGGGTGCGCGTCCACCTCATCGGCTTCGGCTGGGACTCTATTTCCAACTCGCTCCGCTCCGCCTGCGATACTGTCACCGTGCTGGATCCTCGCGACGACTTCGACGAGTGCATGCACATTGAGGTGCTGGAATCCTTCACCCACCATGAGGAGGATGATGACGGCGAGGCTACGGCACCGTCCGGCCTGGGCACCGACGCAGACTCGACTATGCCCGCCACCCTTGACGAGGCTGACACAGCAGCGTTGAGCACCATGGACGAGGCAGAGGATGATGGCGTAACCGGTACCTTCGACGCCAACCCCACTGCCCCCCACGGTGTACCCCTCATCCCACCTGTCCTGTCCCCCGGTAAGTTTAGACGCCGCGGCACCCGCCACCGCATTCGCACCCACCACGCCACCGCCGACTGCACAGCCCACGACGCCGAGGTGGAAGCTAACGCCACTACCTGCCAAGAAAAAGACACCGCCCCCGCCAGCCAGGAAACCGCCGGCGAGGCCGCCCGGGCGGTCGCTGCCCAAGGTGATTGCGACGCGGTAGCGGAGGCGCATGCGGAAGCCGCCACCGAGGGCGCAAGAGAGGGTGCAACAGACGACGCCCTACGGGGCGCAAAAGATGCTGCCACCGGAACTCCCAGGGTGGCTGCCAACGAGGGTACTACCGCTGACGCCGCCAGCGTCCACCCGGACACCCCGGACGGCACCGCCCAACCCGATGCGGCACTAGACTCTCCGGAGGATGCCGAGCCGGTAAGCCAGCCCACCCGGCGGCCATCACCCGGCATGATGGCTCAAAAGCGGCGCCCCACCCAACGGTCCCGCTACGTGCCCCTGCCCTACGACGAAGTATGGGAGAGTGCCGGGAACCAAACTCCGTTCGACATTGGCCAGCAGTACGCCATGTGGTGGTACAACAATGCTGCCACGGCGGAGCAGCGCTCTACCGTCCACATCCTGACCGGGGGCGGCCTGCCGGCGGAGATCGACCGGCCGTTGCTGCAGTTCGCTTGCCAAACCCTGGATGCTTACACCCTGAGTGATTCGCAGCGCGTCAACCTGCGCGACGGGTTCCACATGGGTATCCGCGGCATCATTATGGGCAAATAGGCGGATGCCCTCGCCGGGATCGGTGTGAGGCGAGGGCATCCGTTCGTCCGTTTGTGGCTGGGTGCCGCTAGGGACGGCGAGCCGCTTTTATTCGGCTAGAACTGTTGCGGCTAGAACTTTTTTGCTAGAACTTCAGTGGCTTCTTCACTGGGTAGAGTGCGCTGGTGCCTTCATTGGTGGCCCAGGAATTGCCCCAGTGCTGGCCGCTTCGTGAATTGGACTTGTTGTTCACGAAGAACCAGTCTGCCTGTGCAAACTTGCGGTTCATTTCAACCACCACATAGCCGTGCTTGGAGCATTGGCACCAACGAATGTGCTGGTTGGTGGTTTGCAGTGCCTTGTCGACCGTGTCGAACAGTGGATCGTTTTCGGGGAGTTTCAGGCCCACTTTATCGGCAAGAATGTCGTCGACGTTGGCAGCAGTAACGGAGGGGCCCACAAACTCTACTGCGACGCGGCGGCCCTTCATGTTGCCGTCGAACTTCTCGTAGATGTCGTTAGCGAAGGACATATGGATGTCGCCAGTAACGGCAACTACGTTCTTGATATTGTTCTTGGCGATCATGGAGGTCAGGCGGTAGCGGTCCCACTGGTAGCCATCCCACTGGTCCGAGTTGAACATGATGCCGTGAGCAGGAGCACCGGTCTTGGCGGCAATAAAGTCTGCAATCTCGGGGCTGATGGGCGGAATCTGGAGGGCGGCCATCATCACCGGGTTGCCGATGACTTTCCACAAACACGTGCTGTTCTTGATGTTGTCGCGCAGCCATTGCATCTGCTTCGCGCCACCGATGGTGTGATCTGGGTTGTCCTGCTTCAGCCAGTTTTGCTTGGTGCGGTAGGAGCGCAGGTCTAGGCAGCTCATGTCCATGAGCTTGCCCCAGCGGAAGTAGCGGTAGAGGTGCTCTCCGTCAGTCATGCTGTTGACTCGGGTGGGCATGTATTCGAAGTAGGCCTTTTCGGATTGGCGTTTACGAGCCTTCCAGTTACCTTCCTTGCCTTCAGTATGGTTGACGGCACCTTCGAGGTAGGAGTTGTCGGCGGATTCGTGGTCGTCCCAGACGGTGATGAAGGGGTACATGGCCTGGCAGCGTTGCAGGTCCGGGTCGGTCTTCGTGTGGGCGTGACGGCGACGGTACTGTTCGAGAGTCATGGTCTCGCCCTTGTACTCGTGCTCGCGCACTTTACCGAATGCGCCGGTGTATTCGCCGGTGGCATACTCATAGAACCAGTCGCCTAGGTGGACGACGAAGTCCAGGTCGCCGCGGTCGGCGAGGAATCGGTAGGTGGAGTAGTGGCCGGCTTCCCAGTTGGAGCAGGAGAGGAATGCGAACCGTACTCGCTCTGGCATGGAGTTGAGAGCGGGGGCGGTCTTGGTGGCACCGACCGGAGAGACGGCGCCGGCAGCGGGCCCGTCGAGGACGGTGAAGCGGTAGAGGTAGCGGGTGTTGGGTTGGAGGCCGGTGGCGTCTACCTTGACGGTAAAGTCGCGGTTTTTGTCAGTGGTGACGATGCCGGAGCGGACGGCGCTACCGAAGCGGCGGGAGCGGCCGACCTGGGGGCAGACTTCCCACTTCACCTTGACGGGGGTACCGCGCAGGGAACCGGGGGTCCAGGTGGGTTGTTGGGTGACGCGGGTCCACAGGATGACGGCGTTGGGGGCTGGGTCTCCAGAGGCGACGCCGTGGACGAACACCTTGGTGGAGTAGGGGGAGGTGGGCCCTTGCGGGGCGGCGCCGAGGCTGGTGGCGTTGCGCTGACCGCCGGTGCGGTCGAGCGGGCTGGCGGCGGCGGTTCCGTTGGCCGCGGTGGGCAGGATGGAGGCGGAGGCACCGAGGGCGATGCCGGCGGCAGAGGCTTTGAGCACACTGCGTCGTGACACGTTCTTATCGGAGACGAGGGTTTCCGACGAATGCTTATTTTGTGATCCCATAGCTGGGATTTTTGCACGTCATACCCTATTTTCTTAGCTCAGATGGGGGTTCTCGACAGGTATTCGGAGAGTGTTCATCGGTTGGCTACCGGAGTTCATGATGGCAGAGTGGCGATTTCACTGTTTGTTAACTATTCCTCGTCTACAATGCACTCTGAGCAGCACTTTAATAATTCTTAGGTATTATTAATACCACTTATTTTGGCATTTATTGCCGCAGTTTCGCTTATGACAATGCAGCCCGTCATAATTCCGCCTACCACATTGAAGCTTGCGACAATGCAGCCCGTCAGCATGCAGCGTGTCAGCTCTCCACGGCCGAGCTGCCGGCATTGTCGCTGGGAATCATGGCGAGTACCGACTGCACGATGATGGGGCGTACCTCCGCAAGTGTGTCGCCCGCCTCGAGTGCGCGGAACCCCACTCCCAATTGCGCCATGGTGAGGTTGGTGTAGATGGTACTTCTGCCTGGTGCCAGTTTCTCCCACACATCTGCCAGGTTGGAGTTGGCGCGGGCGTGTACCTCATCGACGTCTACTCCGGCACGAGTAAAGGAGTTGCGGTTGTCGATGGTGGCGGTGACGTTGGGGGTGCGTCCGCCCGGGTTTTCTGCGTTAACGACGATGGTGCGCATCCACCCGTGGTCGGAGGCGGCAGCCTGTTCGAGGTTGACGGTGAGCCAGGCGCTGAGCCATTCGCGGGGATCGTCGATGTCGGCGGTGGCGGCGGCGACGGCGGCCATCCAGCCGGGCATATAGCGTTCGATAACGAGGCGGCGGAGGTCGTTGACAGAGGTGACGTAGCGGTAGATGCTGTTGCGGGCGATGCCGGCGCGCTTGGCGATGGCGGCAGCGGTGAGTTCGGTGCCGGGTTCGTTGCGGAGGATTTCTTCAGCGGCATCGACCAGCGCCGTTTCGATATTCTCACGGTGTTCTTTCACCGTCTTAGCGGCGATACGTGGCATCTTGGTCAACCTCCTGTTTAATCTATTCTAACGGCACCATTGACAGTGTCAGCAACATGGCGCACAATGTTAGAGACACCCTGTCTCTAAAAGTGAGTGGAGGAAAAATGGCACTCCCCAAATACCCCAAGCCCGGTGCGGAGACAGCCAGCCCTGCTGACCACCCTGCACCAGCAGACACTGCACGCGCCACCACTGCATCCACCAGTGCCACCAACGACGCGGACACCACCAGTACCCACGCCGACGTCATCTCCGAACCCGGTTGGCGCAAATGGGCCATGCTCGCCGTCCTCGCCCTCGGCCTGTCTCTCATCATCCTTGACGGCACCATCGTCAATGTCTCCCTCCCCACCATCATCAAAGCCCTCAAACTGGACCTCTCCCAGGCCCAGTGGGTGAGCGCCCTCTACACTGTCGTCGTTGCCTCCCTCCTCCTCGGCATCGGCAGCTTCGCAGACCGCATCGGCCGCCGCACCACCTTCGCCATCGGTCTCGTCATCTTCGTCCTCGGGTCCATCCTCGCCGGCAGCTCCACCACCGGCAACGCCCTCATCTTCTCCCGCGCTCTGCAAGGCGTCGGCGCCGCCTTCGTCATGCCCTCCACCCTGTCCAACGTCCACGCCAACTTTACAGGTCGAGACCGCGCCATCGCCTTCGGAATCTGGGGTTCCACCATCTCCGCCATGGCCGCCATCGGCCCCCTCGTCGGCGGTGCCCTCACCACCTACAGCGACTGGCGCTGGATCTTCTTCATCAACGTTCCCCTCGGCATCCTCTGCCTCATCGGTGCCTTCGTCGCCGTCCCCAACACCAAGGCAGCAAAAGAAGACTCCCTCAGCGACGTTGAGGAAGCTATCGCCGAATCCCCCGAGGGCGAGGCCACCTTCCTCCCCAAGGCCGGTGCCGTGACCCCCAAGACCGGCCATGACGTCCTCGGTTTCATCCTCTCTATCCTCTCCGTTGGCCTCATCGTCTTCTCCATCATCGAAGGCCCCAAGCTGGGCTGGTGGCACCGCAACGCCAGCCTCAAGGTGTTCAACCAGGACCTGATCCCCAACGCCACCCTCAGCTCCGTGCCCTTCCTGCTCATCATCGGCATTCTGATTCTCATCGGATTCGTAGCCTGGGAGCTCTACCGGGTGAAGCACACCAAATACGTGCTCTTCGACCCCTACTTGTTCCGCAGCCCCGCTTTCGCCTGGGGTAACCTCACCGCCATGGTGGTCGGAATCGGACAGTTCTCCCTGACTTTCCTGCTGCCCATGTTCATCATCAACAGCATGTGGAAGTCCCCCATGACCGCCGGCTGGGTCCTGGCAGCAATGGCTATCGGCGCCATGATCTCCGGTGGCCTCGCCCGCCGCGTCACCGAATCCATCACCCCCACCGGTGTCGTCATTATCGGCCTGGGGCTGGAAGTCGTGGGTGTGGCCATGCTGGCCGGTACCCTCAACGTCGAGCAAAACCTCTGGTCTATGGCATTCATGCTGGTCGTCTACGGTGTTGGCCTAGGCTTCGCCTCCGCACAGCTGACCTCCACGGTGATGGGAGACGTGCCGGTGGAACGCTCCGGCATGGGCTCCGCCACCCAATCCACTGTGCGCCAGCTTGGTAGCGCCACCGGTATCGCTCTAGGCGGTTCCGTGCTGGCCACCTCACTCAGCAACCACCTGCCCGACCTGGTAGCCCAGGTGGGTGCCCCCAAGCAGCTCACCGAGCCGCTGGTGCAGGCCACTATTGATTCCGGTGGCGCCAACCTACGCTTCATGCAGTTGCCCCCATTCTCCGACATTCTGCGCCTGGGCTACACCGACGCCGTCTCCACCTCCATGTGGGTATCGATGGCATTCCTGGTGGTTGGCTTCCTAGCCTCGCTGCGGCTGTGGCAAGTGAAGAACCGTCCCTCCAAGGCCATGCTGGCCCGCCAGGCCCGCCGCCACTCCGGGGAGACCGTCGCGGAACGCAGTGCGGCCGTCGAGCAGGAGCTGAAGGACAAAGAGCGCAAGGAGGCCATCAAACGGGCCGCCAACCGCAGCCCGGAAGGCACCTCGGCGGCAGAAGCCATGAAGAACTTCAAGCGCCAGCGCCGCTAGCCCAGGATGAGGAAAGCGGCGAGTACGCCCAGCAACAGTCCACCCAGTACGCTCCCCAGTGCGTAGAACAGTGCCTGCCAACCGTGGTGAGTGCGTAGCATCGTCACCACTTCCACACTGAAGGTGGAAAAGGTGGTGAACGCGCCGCACAGACCAACACCCCAGATGGCATAGCTGTTGTCGCTCATGACGCCCACACTGAGCGCCACGGTAAATAGCCCGAGCAGAAAGCTGCCGAAGAGGTTAGCGAGCAGGATGCCGGTGGAGAAGGCAGGGACGCGCTTCCCTTTGGCGGCACTGTCCAGCTGCACGCTCAGGAGTGTGCGGTCGAGAATGAAACGTAGCAGGGCGCCGAGTGCGCCACCACCCATGACAAGGAGTGCGGTAGTTCCCATTGCTACTTGTCCTCCTCATTCTCGGTGGCATGGGCGGCAGCAAGGCGGGCCGCAAGGTCTGTCACTGTGCCGGCTTGCCCTTCGGGGACAGCCCACCGGGAGTGACGGCTGGCAACTTCTCCGTCCTCATCGAAGGTGATGACGGGGAACTCTGCAGTACCGGGGAAAGCGAAAGCCTCTGAGTCGAAGTCAAGATCGGGCAGGTAAAGTTCCGGCTCGGGTTTCCCATTCGCCATGAGAGGGCGAGGTTTCGCGTGTGAGTGCCGGCCGGCGCGCGGGCTGGATGTGGGCGTAGCCGCAGGCGAGGCATGACGCGTGGTAGCGGCGCGAGACTCAGGTGCAACTTCCTTGGCTGGTGCGGCAGTGGGCTCAGCAGACTCAGCTGCTTGAGGAGCTTTGGTCGTCACAGGAGACTTGTACGCCTCAGGAGTCTTGAGTGCCTCGGTGGTGTCAGTGGCCTTGGCAGCCTCGGCGTCTACAGGTTGTGGTTCCCTCACAGCTTCTACCATCGGTGCCGGTGCGGAAGCACGATGAGCGACCGGCTCGGCCTGGCGGGTTCGGCTATCCTGGCGAGCAGCCTGCGTGTGGTTGCTCTGGTCGGCATGGTCGGCACGGTCGACAGCCAGCAGCTCCTCCGCGTCGTAGGACTCGGTAAAGAGTTCGGAGTCGTCATCCTGCAGGTCCTCAATGGGGGCATGCTTGGCAGGATAGAGCTCCGCTTCCGGCGCTTCAGTAGCTTCGGTGGCTTCCGCAGCCTCAGCGGTTACTACACCGTCACCAGCCTCAGCTCCACTGGCATCAGCTACACGATCATCCGCTTCAGCCGCGGCACGGTCGACAGCCAGCAGCTCCTCCGCACTCTCGTCCGAATCCACCGAAAGTTCGGTGGGCAGCCCACGCTTGGCATCCTGCTTATCCAAAGCCAGCGTGGTACAGAACATGGCCACTACCGCTGCCATCACAGACAGCAGCACATTGAGCAGCACCTGCAGGCTCGCCAGCCACGGGTGACCTTCATTGGCCAGCTGCAGGCTCAGCACCATCACCGTTGAGAATGTGGTGAAACCACCCAGCAGGCCGGCACCCAGGAACGCAACCACAGCGGGCCGGTGGGGCAGGCGACGGGCAGCCGACACCGTCACCACACCCAAGAGGGCGGAACCCACCACGTTAATGAGAAGAACGGACCAGGCGATAGTGCCGGGCGCACTGGTCCAACCTGTGCTGAGAGCCCAACGGAGCAGTGCGCCCAGGGCGCCACCAGCGGCAACCGCCAGGGCCATCCCCAAATAGCTGCGCAGTTTCTCCAGGGAGAAAGAGGTGCGAGATGTCATGAAACGCTTATTACTTCCCGATTCGTGGCCAACGGTGGAGCAGCGTTCTCCTCCCGGAGGCGGGGACGTAGGTTACTGCTTTAACAGTACCTGTTCGCCCCCGCTCTCCCGGAGTTGAGACAGTGTGAATTCCCACCGATTTCCCGGACAAGGGGAAGCCACGAGCGGCCGGGCGGGTGGGCGTCCACGATGGAATACGCGCTAGGGACGCGGCTCCACAATTTGCTTGCTCAAGGATTTAATCCATTCCAGCAGCCCACCAGTGCTGGCAGGGGCCGGCTTACCCGTCCACAGGGTGTAGAGCTTCTGCTTTGCGGTCGGGTCGGTGATGCGGATGACGGTGCCGTGGCGGTTCGCGCGGCGGCTGCCGTTCGGGCGGAGCGTGGCAATCTTGCCATGGTTGCTCCACTTGCCATTAAGGCTGCTGGCTTCCGCCACGAGGTTGCCGCGGCTGGAGTCCTTCCCCCAGGTAGAGAGCTTGTCGGTGTAGAGGAAGTACTTTCCGTTCAGCTTGGTGAGGGAGGGGCCTTCGGACCCTTCGACAGCGTTGCGGTTGACAAGTTTCCAGCCGCTGGTGCCCATGTGGCTGTTGCGCCAAATTTCGTTGTGGGCGCCATCGCGCTTAATGACGATGTAGTAGTTGCCATCATCGTCTTGGAAGGCGGAGCCATCAATGCGGTTGTCGGAGGGCAGGGAGAAGTGGATTTCCTGGGCGCGGCCGGGGCGGAACGTGATCTTGGGGAGGCGGGCATTGTACTGGGACGGCCCGTCATAGCTCAGTTCATTGACTTTCACCAGGTAGGGAACCATGCGGTCCTGGTAGGGGCGGCCGTGGAAGAGACCGAAGTAGCCAGCGCAGAACATGATGTACACCTGGCCATTGCTGTCCCGGAACCACTCGGGGGCAACGATGTCGGTGCCGAAGCGGGCGGCGGGGCTCAGGCCGATGCCCGGGTACTTGGCGCCGCCGAATTGGAGTGCTTCGGGGAAGGACCAGGTTTTGCCGTCCTTGGAGACACCGATGGTGGGCCAGAATTTGCCGTCGTGGCGGTTCCACCCGGACAGCATCCAGAAGGCGCCGTCATGGTACATGATGCTGGGGTCACCCAGGGTGTGGTGGATTGAGCCGAGGGTGGACGTGTCGTCATTGGGGTTGCCGGGGGTGGCGTCCTGGTAGGCGATGCCCAGTTCGTCGAACTGCTTGCCGTCGGTGGAGAGGTAGAGAGTGTCGGAGTGGTCACCGTCGTTGGTGAAGAAGGCACCCATGAGGACGTCACGTGACATGAAGTCGCTGTAGCTCACATTCCGGTTGAAGGCGGGGGCGGCGTGAGCGGGGAGGGGAGCGACACTGGCGGAAGCCAGGGTGAGGGCGAGGAGGGCGGTGGCACCCCGACGCCGTGAGTGGCGGTTAGCCATTTCCGGTTTCTTTCTTGAGTAGTGATGGAGAGAAAGGTGCGTCAGCTGTGGGGGCTCGGGTTAATATAGTCCATCGAGTCCGGGCGACACGCAGTTGGCGCGGCGGCTTCTAGTCGAAGTCGCGGGCTTTGTTGACGAAGCGGGAAAAGTGGAGCTGAGAGACGACCTCGACGGTGCCGGTGGGGCCGCCGCGGTGCTTACCGACGATGATTTCGGCTTCGCCGGCGTGAACATCGTTGGGGTCGAACATTTCTGGGCGGTGGAGCAGAAGCACCATGTCGGCGTCTTGTTCCAGCGAACCAGATTCACGAAGGTCCGATACTTGGGGGCGTTTATCGTTGCGCTGTTCGGGGCCACGGTTGAGCTGGGAGACGGCGATGACGGGGACTTCCAGTTCCTTGGCGAGGAGCTTGAGTTGGCGCGAAAACTCGGCGACTTCTTGCTGGCGGCTTTCCACTTTTTTGCCGGAGCTCATCAGCTGGAGGTAGTCGACGACCACCAGGTCGAGGCCGTGTTGTTGCTTGAGGCGGCGGGTTTTCGCGCGGATTTCCATCATGGTGATGTTGGGCGAGTCGTCGATGTAGAGGGGTTTGTCGGCGATCTCGGACATGCGTTTCACCAGTTTGCCCCAGTCCGCATCGTCCAGGCGGCCGCCGCGCATGTCGGCGAGGCGTACTTGGGCTTCCGCGGAGAGGAGGCGCATGGTGAGTTCGATGCGCCCCATTTCCAGGGAGAACATGACGGAGGTTTTGTCGTGTTTGAGGGAGCAGTTGCGCATAATATCGAGCGCGAGTGTGGATTTGCCAACACCGGGGCGGGCGGCGATGATGATCATCTGGCCGGCGTGGAGGCCGTTGGTGAGCTCGTCGAGGTGGAAGAAGCCGGTGGGGACGCCGGCTGCTTTGCCGTCGTTGCGGGCGATTTCCTCTATTTCGTCCATGGTGGGTTGGAGGACGTCTTCGAGGGATTTGTAGTCTTCGGTGTGGCGGCGTTCAGTGACCTCGTAGATTTCAGCTTGGGCGCGGTCCACCATGGCGTCTACGTCCATGCCGTCGGCGGCGGCGTAGCCGTAGGAGGTGATGCGCATGCCCGCGTCGACGAGGCGGCGGAGCAGTGCTTTTTCGGCGACGATGTGGGCGTAGTAGGGAGCGTTGGCGACGGAGGGTACTGCTTCGATGAGGGTGTGTAGGTAGGGGGCGCCGCCGATGCGTTGGAGTTCCCCTTCTTTGTCGAGTTCGTCGGCGACGGTGACGGCATCGGCGGGCTCTTCATTGGCGGAGAGTTTCATGATGGCGTCGTAGATGCGTCCGTGGGCGGGCTTGTAGAAGTCGTCGGCGCGGAGGATCTGGTGCATCAGCGGGGGAAGGTCTTTGGAGAGCAGCATGGCGCCGAGGACGGCTTGTTCGGCGGCTTGGTCGTTGGGGGGCTGCTTGTCGTGGAGAGCGGCGCTGGGTATTCCGGTATCGCTGGGGACTCCCGCGTAGGGGTCATCGTAGGGCGGTTCGAAGGGGTCTCCGAAGGGCCCAGCGTTGCTTGTCATGGTTGCGCATTCCTACCGATGAACAGTTGGTGGGGTGTGTCTCTTACTTTATGCGTTTAGCGGGATAAAGTCAGATCTACTGTGTGCTGTTGATGGGTGAAATGTGGTGGAGGGTGTGGGGCGTGCAAGCTGTCCACATCTGCCTGTGGATAAACCTGTGGATGAATGGTGCACTTATACCCAAATCCCATGTGGCGTTTGGGGAAGAAATGCGGAAAGTTGTGGAATTGTGTGGATAACTTTTCCAAAATGCCAGTTCAGAGCATATTTCCTAGTGTGGATAAGAGAGCTTTTGGAAGGTTGCAATAATTTTTTCGTCACGCGCTGCCTTCCCCCATAACACCCCCAGCTACCTGCTATTTACGCGCCTTTCGCCGGCTACCAGCCAGTTATCCACAGAGCGGAGCGCTTTATCCTCTCGCCTTCCCCACCAGGGATAGACATAACCACCGGCTAAGCTACCGAGCTTTGTCCAGAAGCGTATTCGGCAGTTAACCGGTGGTTAAAATGCTGTTGTCTGAAGTTTTGGGATGGGTGAGTAGGTATTACTCTGCGGCGATGGCGACGGTGACAGTGGCCTTGACCTTGCTGGAGAGAGCCACGGCAACGTCGTAGTTTCCAACGGTCTTGATCTGGCCCTTAGCCAGCTCAACGGCGTGCTTGTCGATCTTGGGGCCGCCAGCCTTTTCAATTGCTTCGACGATGTCGGCAGCGGTGACGGAGCCGAAGAGCTTGCCGCTCTCTGCAGACTTCACAGCAACCTTGACATCAGTAAGAGCCTCGAGAGCTTCCTTGACCTCGCGGGCGTGCTCAGCGTCGCGGATCACACGATCCTGCTGGGCGCGCTTAATAGCGGCGATCTGCTTCTCGGCGCCACGGGTGGCGACGATAGCCTTGTGGCGGGGAAGCAGGAAGTTCCTTGCGTAACCATCCTTGACCTCGACGATTTCGCCGGGGGCACCAAGGTGGTCAACGGCAGTGGTGAGGATCAGCTTCATTGATCTTCTACTTTCTTCGTTGATAAATCTGTGTGCTGTCTGCCAGATCAGAACGGGGGTTCATCCATCCCTCCGCCGAAGTCGGACTGTGGGGCGGAACCCCACGGGTCGTCGGACGGAGCGGACTGGTTGGCAGAGCCACCACCGAAGGAATTATTGGATCCACCGAAGCTGTCGCCGCCGAAGGAGCCACCTCCTCGCGTCGCCTTCGTCACCTTAGCGGTGGCGTAGCGGAGGGAGGGACCAATTTCGTCGACTTCCAGCTCGATAACGCTGCGCTTCTCGCCCTCACGGGTTTCATAGGAGCGCTGACGCAGACGACCTTGCACGATGACGCGAGAGCCACGAGTCAGAGACTCGGCAACATGCTCGGCGGCATCACGCCAGATGCTGCAGCGTAGGAACAGTGCTTCGCCGTCCTCCCACTGGTTAGTTTGGGAGTTGAAGCGACGTGGCGTAGAGGCCACGGTGAAGTTAGCCACGGCGGCACCCGAGGGGGTGAAGCGCAGCTCAGGGTCTGCGGTGAGGTTTCCCACCACCGTGATCGTAGTTTCGCCAGCCATAATTCCTCCTGCGATGATGTGCGTTAGTCAGCAGCCGGGGGCTTACTGATCAGCGCGCAGCACCTTGGTGCGTAGAACGCTTTCATTCAGGGTGAGCAGTCGATCGAGCTCCTGAACCGTTGCCGGCTCGCAGTTCACATCGACTACCGCGTAGATGCCTTCCGAGTTCTTCTTGATCTCGTAGGCAAGACGGCGCTTGCCCCACACATCGACCTTGTCAACCTTGCCGCCTTCTTCACGGACCACGTTCAACAACGTGTCCAGGGACGGGGCAATGGTGCGCTCGTCGAGAGTGGGATCAAAAATGACCATCATTTCGTATTGACGCACGGACCTCATCACCTCCTATGGACTAGTAAGAATCGGCCACGGCCTTTCCGTGGCAGGAGGGTTCGTTGCGTCTGCAACTTCACCAGTCTAGCAGGAGAAATGGCTCCCCTCCTAACGGAGAAAAGCCATTCTTCCGGGACACGGTGTGTTTTGTTTGGAAATATGGATGCTCTGAGCTAACAGGGCGGTCGGGCCGGGCGGCTAGCCGGTGGTCCACCAGGGCGTCGGTCCGGGTAGCCAGCCGGTGATGCGGGCAGGGGCTCACACCTCTGGGCGGCCCGCCTCAGGCTTGCTCAGTTGGCGGCGGGTTAGCGCCACAGCACCCCGCCGTCCTCGTCCGGGTTGTCCTCGTCCGGTTGGTGTGTCGTGGTGGTGGTGGTGGGCGGCGCGAACGGGTTCTCCACGCCCGGCAGTCCGGGGAAGGTCGGACGGGTGGCGGAGGTGCGCTTCGATTCGCTGGGCTCGTGGTGCTGCCGCTTCTTCTTCTTTTTGTCCTTCTCGGCAGTTTCGGATGGCGCGTAGTAATAGTTGTAGCCTGGTCGGCCGGCTTGGCCGTCAATGGCACCGGGGGCGGGGAAGTACTTGAACTGTTCGCCTTGCAGAGTGCCGTCCATGGTCGCTTTCCAGATGTCGGAGGGCAGTGTGGAACCCCAGACTGCTGCTCCCCCACTGGTTTCCAGGGCGGTGCCGTTCTGGGTGCCCACCCACACGGCGGTGGAGGCCTGCGGGGTGTAGCCCACCATCCAGGCGTCACGGTTCTTGCCGGTGCTGCCTAGCTGCACGGTTCCGGTCTTGGCGGCGGAGGGGCGCCCTCCAGCTAGGCCGTGGCCGTTGGAGTAACTGGCGATGGGTTCCAGGGCGGAGGTGACGTTGTCGGCTACGACTTCCTTGACGCGTCGCTCGCCGGACTGCTGGTCGTGCTGGTAGACGGTGCGGCCTTCGCCACCGTTGGCGACGGCTTCCTTGACGAAGAACGGTTCGTGGTAGATGCCGCGGGCGGCGAAGGTGCCGTAGGCGGAGGCCATATCGAGGGGACGGACGGGGTAAGCACCCAGAGTGATGCCGCCTTCCACGTAGCCATCTTTATTTTGGAGGGTCTTGCCGTAGCCGGGGATTTCGCGGGGGATGCCGGCTTTGTAGGCCATGGCGCGTACGTCCCGTGGTCCGTTCTTGAGGTCCATCATGAGGCGGTAGTAGCTGGTGTTGAGCGACATGACGGTGGCGGAGGCGATGGTACAGGTTCCGCAGCTCATGCCCTCCGAGTTCTCGATGGTGATGTGTCCCATCTTGTAGGGGGCGGAGGAGTACATCTTGCTGAGCGGGATGTTTTGGTCCAGGCCGGCAGCCAGGGTGAATACCTTGAAGGAGGAGCCTGTCATTTGCGGGGAGTCGGCATAGTCGAAGTCGCCGGCTTGGGCGCCACCGTAGTAGGCCAATACTCCACCGGTTTGTGGGTCGATGGTGACGGCGGCTGCCCGCATTTGCTTGGGTTGGCTCTTCAGGGTGTCTTGTACGGCCTTGATGACGGCTTGTTGGGCATCGGGTGAGATGGTGGTGATGATGCGGAGGCCTTCGGAGGTGACGGTTTGTTCGTCGAAGCCGTGGTTGGCCAGTTCCCGCATGATTTGCGCCTTGAGGATCCCGTTGGGGCCAGAGAGGCGATTGTCGAGGGTGCGGTTCTTGTTTTCGGGGAGGGTCTTGGGGAAGTCCATCTTGGCGACTTCCTCGCGGGTGAGCCAGCCTTCCCGCAACATGCCGCGCACCACATATTTCCAGCGGTTTTCGGAGGCGACGGGGTTGATGCGGGGGTCGAGGTTGGAGGGCTGTTGGATGAGCCCGGCCAGCATGGCGGACTGCGAGGGGGTGAGTTCGTGGACGGGCTTGCCGAAGTAGGTTTGGGCGGCGGTATCAACACCGTAGGCGCCGCGGCCGAAGTAGATGGTGTTGAGGTAGGCCGTCATGATGTCTTGCTTGGACCACTGGTTTGCCATCTTCATGGAGATGACGAGTTCTTTGAACTTGCGCCAGTAGGAGCGTTCGTTGCCGACCAGTGCATTCTTGACGTACTGCTGGGTGATGGTGGAGCCGCCGCCGGTGTCGCTGCGGCCGGTGAGTTGGCCGAGGGCGGCGCGGCCGAAGCCGCTGAAGGAGAAGCCCTTGTTCGTCATGAACTCGCGGTCTTCGGCGGCCATGGTGGCGTGGCGGAGGTGTCCGGGGATCTGGGAGGCGTCGACTTCTCGCCGGTTTCCGGCTTCAGGGATGATGTTGCCGAGGACGGTTTTACCGTCGCTGGCGACGAGAGTGACGCGTTGTGCGGTAGGGATGTCTCCGGGGGCGGGGACCCGCACGAAGATGTACATGAGGACGAAGAAGATGACGCTGGCCACGATGGTGGTGAGGAGGAGCAGGGCGATCCATTTGAAGATGCCGGCGATGACGCTCTTCGGGGTGACCTTCTTCGGGGGGCGGGGGGCTTTGGGGCGGCGGGTTTTCTTTGGGGCGCCGTCGCGTGGGGGTTTGCCGCCGCGGCTGGCGGCGGTTGCCTGGCCGGCTGCCGAGCCACGGGATGTAGTGCCACGGGAGGCGGTGCCGCGGGAGGCGGGTGCGGGGCGAGTTCCCGCAGTGTGGAGGGCGTCGACGGAGATACGACGGGCACGCTGTTGCGAGCCTCCAGAGGTTTGACGGGCGGCTTGGCCAGCGCCTCGCTGCGGATGGGTATCGTGTGTGTTTCCGGCTTTGCGGCTCAAGTCCTTGGCAAGCAGGGAGGCTTTACCTTGTGTGGCAGCCCAGGTGTCGCCAACACGATCCCCGAAGGTGCGGGGGGCGTCATGTCGTCCCATGCGGTGTGCCCTCTCTTGCGGCGAAAGTTGTACAACATCCCATCTTATAGGCACTTTCCATTCTGGACGACTATCTCCACCTGCATACTCGATGACGATTCCCACGTGGGAGGTGCGGTGGGAGGGGTCTGCGAGGGCTGTTGTTGGTGCGGTGGGAGGGATTGTCGGAGGCTGTTGTTGATGCGATGTGAGGGGTTGAGGAAGGCCTTGTGGGGGTGACGGCGTCGGGCTCGCATGAGGCCGATGACTGCTGTGGTGGGTTAGAGCGGCGGGTGTGCACGGGGTTAGGTCGGCGGGTGCGCATCGCGGAAAACATCGCCGAAGTCATTGTCGAGGATATATCGGCTCGATATAGTGGATGTTAGCTTTGGGGTTATTTTTCCCGCTCCTGATAGTGTTCTGGCTAGCACCAACCGCGTCGCCCCCAGCGGCGCCGTCACCGCGCACAACCTGTGGAAAGGAGAACACAGTGCTCGACATTGCAGTACTTGGCCTCCTCGACATTGAGCCCATGCACGGCTACCAGATCCGCAAAGTGCTCACCGAAATGTCGGGCACCGTCCGCGGTTTCTCCTATGGTTCGCTCTACCCAGTACTGAACAGGCTCGAGACAAATGGCCTTATTGAGTCTCCTCTGGAAGACTCTGTCGTTACTCTGACGCGCCGAAAGGCGAAGAAGGTGTATCGGCTCACAGAGATCGGCCGCCAATATTTTCTCGAGCTACTCAGCGACATCCCTCCCACTAGTTTTAGCGATGAAGACTTCGGCATGCGCCTAGCCTTCTTCGACAAAACTCCCGCAACGGCACGCCGCCGCCTGCTGGAAGGGCGCCGCCGCCTTCTCGAAGAACGACGCGACCACCTCCTCAGCGTGATACACGGCAGGGTCACTCCACCCATCAACCCCACCAACCCACTGTCCCCGTACAGCCAGGGGTTGAACGAGCTGGCCCTCGAATCCGCCCAACGCGAGATCTCCTGGGTCAACTCACTTATCCAAGCGGAAGACGAAGACGGCGCCTAGCGTTACCACTGCTGCAATGCCCGGCACACCCCGCCGCGTGCTCCCCGGCACCCCTGCTGCCCACCACTGCGGCAGCACCCGGTTCCCCGGGCACCGTCACCACTCCTCCACTTGGGTTCTATCCACCGTGAAGAGGGGTAGCACCCGCTCCCCCACCGCAAGGAGTAAATAGTGACTGACAATAAGATTCGCGTTGCCATCGTCGGTGTTGGCAACTGTGCATCGTCTCTGGTGCAAGGCGTTGAGTTCTACAAGGACGCCAAGCCCACCGACCGCGTGCCCGGCCTCATGCACGTCGTCTTCGGCAAGTACCACATCAACGACATCGAGTGGTCCGCCGCCTTCGACATTGACAAGGACAAGGTTGGTCTCGACCTGGCCGACGCCATCTGGGCAGGCCAGAACTGCACTATCAAGTTCTCTGACGTTCCCGAAACCGGCGTGAAAGTCCAGCGCGGCCACACCTACGACGGCTTCGGCAAGTACTACCGCACCGTCACCGAGGAATCCCCCGAAGAACCCGTCGACGTCGTGCAGGTCCTCAAGGACACCAAGACCGACGTCCTCATCTCCTACCTACCGGTGGGCTCCGAGGAAGCCGACAAGTTCTACGCCCAGTGCTGCATCGACGCCAATGTGGCGTTCGTCAACGCACTGCCCGTGTTTATCGCCTCCGACCCCGAGTGGGCCAAGAAGTTCACTGACGCTGGCGTTCCCATCGTCGGTGACGACATCAAGTCCCAGGTGGGCGCTACCATCACCCACCGCGTCATCGCTCGCCTCTTCGAAGAGCGCGGCGTGCGCCTGGACCGCACCTCGCAGCTGAACGTGGGCGGCAACATGGACTTCATGAACATGTTGGAACGCGACCGCCTGGAGTCCAAGAAGGTCTCCAAGACCCGCGCCGTCACCTCCATCGTCCCCCACGAGATGGCGGACCGCGACGTTCACATTGGCCCCTCCGACCACGTGGCCTGGCTGGATGACCGCAAGTGGGCGTACGTCCGCTGCGAAGGCACCACCTTTGGTGAGGTTCCGCTGAACCTCGAATACAAGCTGGAAGTGTGGGACTCCCCGAACTCCGCCGGCATCATCATCGACGCCCTGCGTGCCGCCAAGATCGCCAAGGATCGCGGCATTGGTGGCCCCGTGTGGGCTCCTGCCTCCTACTTCATGAAGTCTCCCCCGCGCCAGCTGCCGGACGACCGCGCCCGCCGCGCCGTTGAGGACTTCATCGAGAAGGGCGAAGAATGGCCTACCGACCTCACTGAGGCTTCCGTGTGGCGCGCCGGCGAAGATCCGCTGGAGTGGAAGGCATAACCACCAGCTGTCTGCACACCAAGCAGCAGCTTATGAAGCCTTCTCCTAGCGGGTAACGCAATCCGTTTCCACACATAACGGAAGAAGTCACACACAGTGGCGGGTGAGAGATTCTCTCACCCGCCACTGTTCTTTATGCCAGGTCTGTCAATGCCTCTATGCCAGGCCCGTAAATGCAAGAAACGACCTCCAAAATGCGGAGGTCGTTTCTGCGGGAGTAGCTTGCGTGCAACTACTTACTTATGTGATTGATACTGTAGCGCATGTGCTTTACACGCGCACCTTTTTCTCAGATTTCTGAATCGATCTAGAATCTGTCGTCTATTCGACTTGCGCCACGAAAATCCAACTTTTTTACCACTCGGAATAGTAAAACCCGCGATTCCCACCTTAGGCCTAGCACGCTGAAAAAGCGCGTCACCTGCGTTAATATCCCGGAAAGCAGTTAGTGAACCTTTCCATACAGGCGCGATTGCCACATATTGCCGGTATTTTTTACCAGTGATTGTGACGCCTGTCATATTTACCCCCAGGGGTAAACGAGAGAATTCATATACCCCCCCGTTCGGGGGTGATACTGTTTTCTTTTAGGTATTCTTCAAGGAAAACATGAAGAGTATTAGCAAGCATCTGCTCCTCCGAACCACGACCCACCGTCACCGGAATACCGTGATACGAATACGCCGCCTGCAGTGCAGCAACACGCCACGGCGCCAACACTTGGTTCTCAACACCCTTGAAAAACAGCTGGCCACTATTCTGCTTGGAGTCAACACCCGCCACGCCACTCTCAGAATTACTCTTCGGAGACCCCGACCCCTCCACCTTCGCGGCGCGGCGACCTAAGTCCCACTTCTCGTAACTCGCCCAGCGATCCCCCCACCGACAAGAACCTACTGCACACCACAAACACACAATACTGGCGGCCCAGCCCAGCCAACTCACCCCCGGATACCCCCACCTCAGTAGACGTGGAGTCGTAGAGGATCTCCCCAACGACACCCCATCCCGGGCATCCTCAGCATTCGCAAAGCGGGGAGCATCCACCACAAAAGTCCAGTAGCACTTCTCCCGATGACCCAAAAGCGCCAGCCCGTGATCCCGCTTCGCACACGTATTGGTAATACGGTTAATCCACGAGTACAGCGCGTACCGGGACACCGCGAAACGCGGCGTGATCCTTGATCGCCGCGGCAACAACATCCGCAATGTCCTGCGCCTGATGGTTAAACACCACAGGGTGCAACCCCACCCGAGCACGCCGCTGATTCAGCGCCTCGATCCGAGGCACACGCGCCGGCAGGTTATGCTTCGCCACATCCTGCACGTCGGACACGTCCACACCCTGGTAGACGTCTTGCCGCTCACGCAGCTCCGCAATAGTGCGGCGCAGTTGCGCGGGAGAGGACAGATAGCGGTCCACCCCAGCAACGTCAAGCTCACCCTTATCTTCGCCGGGAGATTCCTCCGGTGACGGCGAGGTGGGCGGCACCGGCGGATCCTGCGGCTCATTCACCACAGAAAAGGGCACATCCGGTACCGGCGCAGCCTGGGATGGTACGGCTGCCAGCCCCATTAACAGACCCGCCCCGAGAGCGAGGGACGACATACCCGCCGTCACCTTCCGTAAAGAAACGCGGGCGGGGATACAGGCAGTGAGGGTGTCATCGTGTCTCCTTCGCTTACTCGGGGCTGCGCTGCACGAGCGGAAAATTTACTTATTAAACAAACTGAACTGCGAGGGTCGCTTCGGAATGTTACGGAGGTTAGAGCGAGCCATCGACATAACCTCGCCAAAACCACCATTAAGCACCTGCTTCGACATGGCGGTGGCGAAGCCTTGCATCTGCTCCAAGGTGATCTTCGGCGGCATAGACAGTGCGTTCGGATCCGTCACCACATCAATAACGCAGGGGCCCGGGCGCTCCATCTCCGCAGCAAATACGCTCTCCAGCTGGGTCGGATCCTCCACCCGCACAGAGTGGATACCAAGCGCCTCGCCCACAGCGGCGTAGTTCACGGACTCAGAATCGGTGGCAAAGTCCGGCAGACCAGCCACCAGCATCTCCAGCTTCACCATGCCCAGGGAGGAGTTGTTAAAGACAACCACCTTCACCGGCAAATTGTAGTTCTTGATGGTGATGAGGTCACCCATCAGCATGGACAGGCCACCGTCACCACACATAGCAATAACCGGACGATCGGGGCGGTACGTACCCACCCCAATCGCATGCGGCAGCGCATTCGCCATCGACCCGTGCAGGAAGGAGCCGATAACGCGACGCTTCCCATTGGGGGTGAGGTAGCGGGCAGCCCACACGTTGCACATGCCGGTATCGACAGTGAAGACGGCGTCCTCAGGAGCGGCCTCATCCAGCTTCACCGCAGCATACTCGGGGTGAATAGGCTTCGCCTTGGTGACATCGCGAGTGTAGGCACCCACCACCTTGCTCATGCGGTGCTCCTGGCGCTTCAGCATATCGTCCAGGAAACTCCGATCGGTCTTGTTCTTGACCAGCGGGTTGAGCAGCTTAAGGGTTTCGCCGACGTCACCGTGCACGGCAATGTCCAGGCGAGTGCGGCGGCCCAGGCGGGCGGCGTCGATCTCAATCTGGGCGGTCCTCACATTGGCGGGCAGGAACTGCTGGTAGGGGAAGTCGGTACCGACAAGAATCAGCAGGTCGGCGTCCTCCATAGCATCCTGGCAGGCACCATAGCCGAGCAGGCCGGACATGCCCACGTCATAAGGGTTATCCCACTGGATAACTTCCTTGCCGCGCAGCGAGTGGCCCACCGGGGCCTTCGCCAGCTCAGCGAGCTCTATCACGGCATCGTGAGCGCCCCGGGCACCAGCACCCACAAAGAGGGTGACCTTGCGGGCATTGTTGATAGCATCGGCCAGGGCCTGCACATCCTCGATGGCGGGCACAATGTGGGCCGGCTTAGGGCTAGTGATAGTGTCGGGCAGGTTACCTTCCACCTCCGCATCGGCGACGTCGCCGGGGAGGGTCAGCACGGCAACACCCGGGCCGGAGAGGGCCTGCTGGATGGCGGAGCGAGTAACGCGCGGCACCTGGGCGCTAGTCGACAGCATTTCGGAGAACACGGAGCACTCGTCAAAGATGCGATCCGGGTGGGTCTCCTGGAAGAAGCTGGTTCCGATCTGGGAGGAGGGGATGTGAGAGGCAATGGCCAGCACCGGCAGGTGGGAGCGGTTAGCATCGAAGAGACCGTTGATGAGGTGCAGGTTGCCCGGGCCACAGGAGCCGGCGCAGACAGCCAGCTTGCCGGTAACTTCTGCTTCGGCAGCGGCGGCGAAGGCGGCGGTTTCTTCGTGGCGGACGTGAATCCAGCTGATCTGCTTGGAACGTCGAACAGCATCGACGACGGGGTTGAGGGAGTCACCTACGATGCCGTAGATGTGGCGGACGCCGGCTTCTTCGAGCTGGTGCACCAGATGTTCTGCAACTGTAGCCATTGTTCTTCTTTCTGTACCTCGGCGAGGGCCGGTGAGCGGGCGGAGGCGTTCTGTGTTGTGCGTGCCGTCGACTGTGCGGGGTGTGCACAGGGGCGGCATGTACTCTTCTCAACCGAAACCCGTCGCGGAAATATTCCCCATCCACACCCCGCCGGCGCCCCACCGTGGTATATGGCAACCGGGTGACGGCACAACAAAGGGGGCGCGGCAACTACCACGCCCCCATCACAACAGGTCAGTTCACTATTAGTTCACTTTTCGGTACCAGATTGCCAAGGCGATAAGCACCACCGCGGCAACAAGAAAAATGATCGCAGCGGTCGCCAACGCCGACCCTGTCCCCTGCACTAGCGCCATCACCAGGGTGAGCAGTGCCAGAATGGTGATAGTGCCGACAATGCCCATCGCCAGTTCCAGCCGCTGCATGATGCCGCGCTGCCGGCGCCCAGGATCGGAAACACGCCCCCGACGCGAGAAGTCCGCCATACTGATCCTCCTATGCTTTCACGCCACCAGAGGTAAGGCCGGCAATGATCTTCCGCTGGAAGATCAGCACCATGATGACCAAGGGGACGGTCACAATAGCACCCGCCGCCATCACCGTGGCGTAGGGGTAGTCAAAGGCATTGCCGCCGGTGAACCGGGCAATAGCCACCGTCACCGGCTCCGTGTGCAGCGTGGATAGCTGCTGGGCCAACAGGAACTCGTTCCACGCCATGATAAAGGCAAGGATGGCGGTGGTGAAGATAGCCGGGGCGGCCAACGGCAGCATAATCGTGCGGAAGGCCTTGCCGCGGGAGCAGCCGTCCACCCGGGCAGCCTCCTCCAACTCCCACGGCAGCTCATCAATGAAGCTGGTGAGCGTAAAGATGGTGAGCGGCAACGCGAAGGAAATATTGGGGATGATGAGTGCCCAGTAGGAGCCGCGCAGCCCAATATCGGTGAAGAGCTGGAAGAGCGGCGTCACCAGCGCAATGCTGGGGAACATGGAGGCGCCCATGATGACACCCAACACCACGTACTTGCCGCGGAAGTTGTAGCGGGACAGTGCGTAGGCGGCGAACACCCCCACCACCACCGCAATGAGCGTAGTGACGGCGGAAATGATGAGGCTGTTGCCGATGGCGCGGAGGAAATTGTTACCGAAGTCGGTGGAGAGGGCTTCCTTGAAGTTGTCGAGGGTGACGTGGGTAGGCCAGGGGGTGGTGGAGAAGGTGTAGTCCTTCTCTCGGAAGGCCGTCACCAGCATCCAGTAGAAGGGCAACAAGCCCCACAGCATGATAATGATCGCCAGCACATAGATGCCGACGGAGCCGGCGTGGGGGCGGCGGTTGCGTTTCACTGGGCGGGGTGACGGCTCGCGGACCGGCTGGGTGGCGAGCTGAACCGGTGGGCGCTGCGAGAGCGGCTTCACCGACAGGTCGTTGCGGTAAGCATCAGAAGCCATCAGTTAGTCCTCCTCTGCGACGACGGGATCCGGCTGTTTGTTGAGTCTGGCCCCCAGCACCTTCACAAAGAAGAGGGCGATGAGGAAGATAAGCAGGAAGATCAGTGTGGATAGTGCGGAGGCGACGTTCACCTGATCTTGCCGGATGGCGGCCACCACCAGTTGGGACACGGTGGCGGTGGGGGAATCTGGGTTGGGGCCAACCATGATGTAGGGCAGGTCGTACATGCGGAGGGCATCCAGCATACGGAAGAGCACCGCCACCACAATGCTGCCTTTGGCGAGCGGCAGGGTGATGCGGGTGAAGCGCTGCCAGGCGTTGGCGCCGTCCACACGGGCTGCCTCATAGAGATCTTTGGGGATCATTTGCAGCCCGGCGAGGATGAGGAGCGCCATGAAGGGGGTGGTTTTCCACACGTCCGCCAGGATGATGGAGAATCTGGCCGCCCAGGGGTCGGTCTGCCAGGCGATGGTGGTGTGGAAGAGGGAGTTGATGATGCCCTGTTCCGCGAAGAGGAAGGACCACAGTTTGGCGGTGATGGCGGTGGGGATGGCCCAGGGGACCAGCACGGCGGCGCGCAGTAGCCCACGACCCCGGAAGTTTTGGGCCATGACCAGCGCCATGCCGATACCGATGATGGTTTCCAGCAGCACCGTCACAAGGGTGAAGAAGAGGGTGTTGCCGAGGGCAGGCCAGAAATCATTGGCGAGGGTGCCGGATGGGCAGGCGACGGTGGTGCTGCCGGTGGAGCAGCTTTGGGTGAGCCAGTAGCCGTAGTTGCGGAAGCCGATGAAGCCGCCCGGGTAGAAGAAGCCGTCGTGCCGGTTGAGGACGGGGTCCGATTTGAAGGAGAGGACGACGCCGCTGAGCAGCGGGTAAAGGATGATGACGCCGATGAGGACGAGAGCGGGGGTGAGGAGGGCGGCGACCTTTCCGCGGGCGGAGGGCCGCTTGTGCCGCGGCTGCCCGTTGGCGGTGAGCTGGGGGCCCTTCCGGCGCCCGGTGGCGCTGTTTGTTGCCGTGTTCTTTGCCGTGTTCGTTGTCTTGACCGCGCTCATCAGTGCTCCGCCACTTCGATTGCGCTGGTCATGTCCGCGGTGGCCTGGACGACGGTTTTACGTCCGAAGAGGGCTGCGTAGACATTGTCCTGGATAGCTTTGGAGATGGCCGGGTAGAAGGGGCTGACCGGGCGGGGCACCGCATTTTCCAGGGCTGTTTTGAGAACCGGCAGGTAGGGGTACTTCTTGATGAGGGACTTGTCGTCGTAGATGGAGGTGAGGACCGGCGGGAAGGAGTTTTGGGCGAAGCTCAGCTGGTTCTCCCGGTTTTCGATGAAGGCGATGAAGTCCCGGGCGGTGGCCTTGTGTTCGGAGTAGACGTTGATGGCGTTGTTGTAGCCGCCCAAGGTGGAGGCGCCTACCCCGTCTTTGCCGACCAGCGGGGCTACCGCGAACTTGCCTTTGACTTTGGAGTCGTCGGAGGCGCGGGCGTTCTCGTACATGTAGGGCCAGTTGATGGCGAAGAGGGCTTCCCCGTTGACGAAGGCCAGGTTGGTTTGTTCTTCGGTGAAGGAGACGGCGCGTTTGGCGATGACACCGCTCCGGTAAGCGTCGACGAGTGCTCGGAGGCCGTCGCGGGAGGCATCGGAGGTGACGGTGGGGGTGAACCCGTCAGCGCCGACAATCTGCCCGCCCCACCCATTGATGAAGATGGAGGTGTTCACGGTGAGGCCTTCGTACTGCTTCAACTGGGTGACGAGGCAGTCCAGCTTGTGCTTTTTGGCGATGGAGCAGTCTTGGGTGAGTTCGTCCCAGGTGGAGGGCGGGGTTTTGATGAGGTCGCTGCGGTAGAAGAGTAGCTGGCCGTTGGTGTTTTGGGGGGCAGCATAGACGGTGCCGGAGTAGGTGGCGGATTCCACTGTGGCCGGCAGTAGTTTCGTCATGTCAATGGCCATGGTGCCGTGGAGGGGCTGGAGCCATTGATGGGCGGCGAAGCTGGCGGTGTCGATAACGTCGAGGGCCATGACGTCGAATTCGCCGGAGCGGGCCTGCAGGGATTGCACTAAGGTGTCGCGCTGCGAGTCCGCTTCGCCGGCGAGTTCGTGGAGGTTGACGCGCTCGTTGGGGTGGGCGGCGTTCCAGCGTTGGACGACAGGGCGCAGGTTGGCGATGTCGTTTTTGCCCATGGCGAAGGTGATGGGTCCGCGCTCGTCGAGGTTTTTCTGGGCGGCGTGTTCGGCGTCGTTGTAGGAGTTGTTGGCGCATCCTGTGACGGCGAAGACGGCGGCGACACCAAGGACGGCGAGCTGCAGGGGCCGGTAACGATGCTGGTGGAAGTGGTGATGGTGGAGGTGGCTCATGCGTCTGCCTCCTCGGTGGCGGCCGCTGCGGCTACGGGGGCGGTGGCGGCGACGGCGTCCCAGAGTGTCACCCCGGATTCGTTATCGGCAAAGAAGTAGAGGTCCTGTGGGGCGACGGTGATGCGCACCAGGTCTCCGCGGGCGGGCGGGTTCTGCCAGTCCACGGCGGCGGTGATGCGCTGCTCGGAGATCTGCGCGCCGGCCGCGTTGGCCAGGTGGCCGTGGCCGATGGCCTGGGATCCTAGTTCTTCCACCAGATCCACGCGCATGTAGAGGGTGTAGGCGCCGGCGGTGCCCGCAGCACCGTCACCAGCAGAAGCAGCGTCACCAGCGCTTGCCCCAGCACCAGCACTGTCCCCCACGCCAGCGGCGGGTGCGGCAACCACACCCTCCACCCGCTCGGGGCGGAAGCCAACCAACACGGACGTTGTGGGCACCCCCGCCGGGATACGGCCCGGCAGCGGAATGGGCGTCTCCCCCACCCACGCAGACGCACCCCGTACCGGGGCGGTGAGAATGTTCATCGATGGAGACCCAATGAAGCCCGCCACAAACGCATTGGCGGGATGGTCGAACAGGTTGCGGGGCGTATCCACCTGCTGCAGCCGCCCGGCGCAGAGCACTGCCACCCGGTCGCCCATCGTCATGGCCTCCACCTGGTCGTGGGTGACGTAGACGGTGGTGGTGCCGAGGCGACGCTGTAGTTCGGCGATCTGGGCGCGAGTGCGGACGCGCAGGCGGGCGTCGAGGTTGGAGAGCGGCTCGTCCATGAGGAAGACGCGTGGCGAGCGCACTATAGCGCGCCCCATGGCAACACGCTGCCGTTGGCCGCCAGACAGTGCTTTGGGCTTACGGTCGAGGTAGTCGGTGAGGTCCAGCAGGCGGGCGGCTTCTTCCACGCGCTGGCGGATTTCTTTCTTGTTCACCTTGGCGAGCTTCAGCGCGAAGCCCATGTTTTCGGCCACGGTCATGTGCGGGTAGAGGGCGTAGTTTTGGAAGACCATGGCGATGTCGCGGTCTTTCGGATCGGCCATGGTGACGTCATCGTCGCCGATCAGGACCTTCCCGGAGTCCACAAACTCCAGACCGGCCAGCATGCGCAGGGTGGTCGATTTACCACAGCCGGAGGGGCCGACGAGTACTAGGAATTCGCCGTCGTGAATATCTAAACAAAGGTTGTCGACGCTAGGCTTAGCGGCTCCGGGATAGATACAGGTGGCGTGATCGAAGGTCACAGATGCCATGTGTCATTGTCCTCTCTTGGCAGTCACACGCGCGCCGCAGGGCACGCACGCAGCCCAGAATCGTTCTTCTTATTATCCCCGTTGTACGAACCATTCACGTTATTTCGGTGGCAATGAGTAGGCTAAATAAACCATGCGCAGCGCGAAATCACCTTTCATTCGACAACCCGTCCAGGACATTATCGACCAGTCCGGGATGGGGACGAACCGCAGTGACGACGGTTCCGGGCCGACTCTACGCAAAAGCATCTCCACCTTCGAGCTCGCCATGATGGGCGTGGGATGCACCGTCGGCACCGGCATTTTCTACGTCTTTTCCATTGCCGTGCCCGAGGCAGGCCCCGCTGTCATCCTGGCCTTCCTTATTGCCGCCGCCACAGCTGGCCTCACTGCCCTCTGCTACGCCGAGTTGGCCTCCTCCATCCCCACCTCTGGCTCCTCCTACACCTACACCTACGCCACCCTCGGCGAGCTCGTCGGCTACCTGGTGGGATGGTGTTTGTTGCTGGAGTATGCGGTCTCGGGGGCGGCGGTGGCCGTCGGCTGGTCCGAATACCTCAACGACTTCCTGCAGCGTGTTTTCGGATGGCACCTTCCAGACTACCTCTCCGTCGCCCCCTGGGACGGCGGCAGCTTTGTCGGCTTCTCCATTAACCTGCCCGCTGTGGTGCTGGTGACGATCTGCTGCTTCCTCCTCATGGCTGGCACGCGTGAATCTGCGCGCGCGAATGCAGTGATGGTCATCCTTAAGCTGAGCGTGCTGCTCATGTTCTCGATCGTGGCGTTCACCGGCTTCCAGTCCGGTAACTACCACCCCTTCGCCCCCATGGGTGTGGCGGGCGTGGGGGCCGCCGCCGGCTCCGTGTTCTTCAGCTTCATCGGCCTGGATGTCATCTCCACCGCCTCGGAGGAAGTGAAGGATCCGCACCGTACTATTCCCCGCGCCCTCGTTATTGCACTGGTGGTGGTGACGGCGATCTACCTGCTGGTCGCGGTGGCAGCGGTGGGCGCCCAGGAGCAGGGCCTCTTCCAGCACCAGAAGGCGGGTTTGTCGCAGATTCTGGAACATGTGACGGGGTCCGGTACGTTTTCCGTCATTCTGTCAGCGGCCGCCGTCATCTCCATCTTCTCCATTACCCTGATGACGATTTTCGGCCAGACGCGCGTGCTGTTCGCCATGTCCCGCGATGGCATGATCCCCAAGGGCTTCGCCTACATTTCCCCGCGTACTCGCACGCCGGTGATTAACACCGCCATTACCTGCCTGGTGGTGGGCTTACTGGCGGGGTTCCTGCCGCTGGAGTACCTCTCCGACATGGTGTCTATTGGTACGTTGACGGCATTCGCGGTGGTGAGCTTAGGTGTAATTATCCTGCGCCGACGTAACCCCAACATGCAGCGAGGTTTCCGGGTGCCACTCTACCCAGTGATCCCCATCATTTCGATCATCGCTTGCCTGTACCTCATCAGCCAGCTGCACCCCGTCACCTGGGCGACGCTGGCGGTGTGGATGCTTGTCGCCTGCCTCACCTATGTGGGTTATGGCTACCGGCATTCCAGCTTGCGGATGCGGCTGCTGGCGGCGGAGGCTGCCGGGGTTGAGGTGGATGTGAATGGCTCCAGCGCCCTCCAGGAGGAGACGTCTTTAGCCGCGCACGACCGCGTCGAATAGCGCCTCCGGGGTATCGACCACAATAAGGCTATCCAGCAGCGTCGGGGAGAGAATGTCCACCTGCGCATAGGACGCCAACGCCGTCAACAAGCTATCCCAGTAGCCGTCCGTGTTGTAGAGCACCACCGGCTTCTGGTGGATGCCCAACTGCCGGTGCGCCCACACTTCAAAGAATTCCTCCAGCGTGCCCACCCCTCCGGGAAGCGCCACGAAACAATCCGCCAACTGCGCCATGCGGTTCTTGCGGGTGGACATGTCCTCCACCACCTCCAGGCGAGTGAGCGTGTCGTGGGAGACCTCATGCCCATCGAAGTGGTGCGGGATAACGCCGTAGACGGAGCCGCCCTGGCTGAGTGCGGCGTCTGCGATAACCCCCATGAGGCCGCAATTGCCGCCCCCATACACGATGCCGTGCCCGGCTTGGGCAATGCCCTCCCCCAGCCGGCGGGCGGCCTCCCGCAACCCAGGTTGGGTGCCGAAGCGGGAGGCGGTGTAGCAGGCGAACGTCCAGTAGGGGCTGTGGGTGACGGCTACGCCAGCCTCCGCTAGCGCCTGCAGGGCAGCCTCCTCGGTCTCTGCGCTGACGGGGGCGGAGAGGTCGGCAAAGACGGTGGTGGCGAAGCCTTCCCGCTGCGCATCAAGGGCTGTGGCGCAGACGCAGTGGGAGAGGGCGAGGCCCACCACGTCCACCTCGGTTGTGCCGTAGCGGCGGAGCAGGTCGGCCAGTGCTAGCCCCTGCTCGGTGGTGCCGCCAGCGGTTGCGGGAGCGGTGGTTGCGTAGTTCGAGGTTGAGGGGTTGGTGGCTGTGGGGCCGGTGGGTGCGGAGCCGGTGGTTCCGTCAAACCCGGAGTAGCTGGCCGCATACTGGCCTTTGCGCACTGCCTCCAGCGGCAGGTCGGGGTGGCTGGTGCGCAGTGCTTCCAGGGCGGCTTGGAGACGCGGGTGGAGCTCCGCGTTGGGGGTGCCGGCCTGGCCGTGGGGCGGCCAGGTGTCCACAAAGTCGGGGGTGTCGCTGAAGTGGCTACCCGGGTTGATGTGCCAATCCTGGGTGGTGACGATGAGACCGTAGCGGTCAGCGTGAGCGCGCAGGTAGTCGGCGATGCGGTCGGCAATGTCGTGGCCGCCCGGGACGGGTAGCTCGCCACCTTCGCAGAAGGTGGGCTGCATGTCGACGATGAGCAGGGCGCGCATTCACGAGCTCCTTGGGGAGAGGGGGTGGTCAGCTTGGTTCCAGGATAGGGGAGGAGTACGGAGGCGGGAAAGTACCGTCACCACCCCGCATGGGTGGGTTCCGCCAGGATGCTTGTTTTCTGGGGCGTAACCGTCACCAGCTCCGCGCAGCGTCTCTGCGCATAGCAACAACCACCCGGGTGTGGCCGGAGAGGCAACACGCTGCGGGTGGTTGCTGGAATGGTGGAAGTAGGGCTACTTACTTCTTGCCGAACTTGCTCTTGAGGGAGTCGAGCAGGCCCTTGCCCTTGTTCTTGAGGTCTTCCTTCTGCTTGTCGTCAAGCTTGTTGTAGGCGTCGGTGGCCTTGTTCTTGACTTCTTCGGCCTTGCCCTTGAGGTTGTTTGCGTCGACCATTGTGGTGTCCTTTCGGAAGTTTTCGGTCTGGTGACTTCGATTTTAAGAGTGATTTACTGCCCGTGCCACCGATTTCCACGTATTTACCTGTCAGCGAGCGACAGCCCTCCCCCACTCCGGTTACCGGTCTAGGGCGTGCTCGCGGTAGGCGCTATGGCGTGTGCGCACCAGGCGCTATAGCGTGCGTGCAAGGTGGCAGTTGCGCCGGACGTGGCAGCGCGAACCCCTTGCTAGGCTGAAACCATGCGCGATTTCTACCGTTTCCAGGTCTGTTGGCACCCCCACACGAGCAGCGGCGAAGCCCTCCGTTTGGCCTGCTCGCTGGCCGCCATCGGCCAAACAACAGTCCAGGTAGTCGCCCCCATCTACCCCTCCGATGCGCCAACCGGCCGGCAGCGGTTCCTGCGCAGTCTCTCCCACAAGTTGGGCAACGCCATGCCGGAGCCGGGCGATACTGCGGCGGCGGTACGCGCCTTGGGCTCCGCCGGCTTGGGCTCCAACCATTTCGCTACCCCACCGGCGTTCTCGCTGAAGGCCGCCGACCTGTTCCATGCGGTGGTGGCGGGGGTGACGGATCCGCGGGCGCTGCCCACCGCCATGGTGATGCTGGGGCCGGAGGCACACGACCCGCACACGGGCATCGGCCCGGACGGTTTTGCCGTGCAGGTGGTGCGGGAGCTGCAGCTGCCGGTGGCGATTGCGCCGCAGGGCTACCCCGGCTCCCCCTCCGGTATTCGCCGTGTGACCTGCACCTTTGATGGTTCCGATGCGTCTCGGGAGGCGCTGCGGATGGCGACGGTGCTGGCGCAGGTGCTGGATGCGGAGGTGCGCGTGGCCACGACCACTCCCCCGCCGCTGACGGAGGAGGAGACCATCACCCGCCGTGAACCGTTGGTGGATCCACTGTTGGAGGAGGGGTGTGCGCTGGTGACGGAGTGGAGTGGGGCGGATACTATCGCCACCCCGGAGCCAGATTGGGCGATGCAGAACGAGGAGTCGTCTGCGGAAGCGCGGTGGCTGCCGGAGGAGCTGGTGGTGTTGGGCCATGTTCCGAGTGCTGCAAACAATGCGGCGTGGGCGCGGGTGTGCACTGCCTTTGGGGTGCCAGTCGTGTTGGCGCCCGCAGTAGTGGGCTGAGCGGACTGAGCAGTGGGATGACGAGTCCTGCCCGTACCTGTTGGTAACTACCTATGCTGGTGGTATGCGCACCTTCACCAAAACGGACTCTGCCCGCCCCTACGCCATCGAGATTGAGGCGCTTGGCCTGCACTGGCTAGCCGAAGCCATGCCCTACGGCGGTACCCCGATTGTGCCGGTTCTACACAGCGAGCCGGGGCGGATGACGCTGGTGGAGGTGCCCAATGGGCGGCCTACCCGCCAGGCCGCCTACCAGTTTGGGCAAACCCTAGCGGTGACGCACGCAGCCGGTGCACCCACCTTTGGGTGCCCTCCCCCCGGATGGGAGGGCAATGGGGTGATTGGGCGGATGGAGTTGCCGCTCCGTCAACCCCCGTCCGGGACGGTGTACCAGACGGACACCCCGGATTCTTCCGCTACGGAGCCGTCAACCACTGGAGGTGTCGACGCGGCGGGGCGCAGCTGGGGTGAGTATTTTGCGACTGACCGGATTCTTCCCTGTCTGCCGGCGGCATTGCGGAATGGTTCGCTGAGCCGGACTGATGCGGCTGTGGTGGAGGAGGTGTGTGAGCGGTTGCAGGCAGGCTACTGGGATGCCCCGCAGCCGCGGCTGGTGCGGGGGCCGGTGGCGCGTATCCACGGGGATTTGTGGAGAGGGAATGTGTTGTGGGCCCGGCGAGAGGATATTGAGTGGGCGGAGCCGTTGCCGCAGAACGTTTCTGATGGGGTGGTGGGAATACTAATTGATCCGGCTGCGCAGGGAGGCCATGCGGAGACGGATTTGGCGTTCCTGGAAGTGTTTGGGCAGTCCTTCTTGGGCGATATTTACGACGGATACAACTCGGTGTCGCCGCTGGCGGAGGGGTGGGAGCAACGTCGCCGGGTACATCAGCTGTATTTGCTGGCGCTGCATGCCGCGATCTTCGGCGGCGCCTATGGACAGGAGACGGTGCAGACTGCCCGGCAGTGTTTGCGCTTGTAGCCCCACCCCTCCGCGGAGGTGTGCGGTGTGGAGTGTGGTTATTCGGGCTGTGCCGGGCCCACGTAGGTGGCGGTAGCTGGGTTTACTCCGAGGAAGGAGATACCTACGCCGGTGGAAGTGGTCCAGCCGACGACACCTTTGTTCTTGGCGCCCTTCAGGTAGGCGGCCTCACCGATTTCCTTCATGCTGGTGGATTTGGGCGGGAGGACCTTGGCGACCACGGAAGCTAGCGGGGTGTTTTCGGTGGCTTCGATGATTTCGTCGGAGGTTTGACGGGTCCAGAAGGCGGAGACGGAGCCGCAGTTTCCGGTGAGGACACCCCAGAAGCTCACACCGTAGGCGGCGTAGTCATCCACATGGTTGGGGGCGGGCTTGTTGAACTTGTCGGTGACGGTGCATTCGGCGCCGGAGGCGGTGACGATGGTGTCGCCGGGTTTGATCTCCACGAGGGTTGTCGTGGTGGTGGGGTGGGTGGCTGGTGCTACTGGTGCGGCGTGGGCAGCTCCCAGTCCAGTTCCGAGGCCGACGCCGAGACTGAGAGCTAGGGCGGTGGTGCTGATTCCAAAGGTTCGTGCAAGGGTTGGGAGGGCAGGTACCCTCGTGGAGTGTGTCAACATTGTTTATTCCTTTCGCCGCAGATAGTAGCAGGTATGGGTGGTTGCACAATTGCATTATGGTGCGATTATTAGCATATCCTAATTTCCTATAGCGCGCAGTATGAATAGTTACTTCCTCTACGCCGACCCGTCACCCACTCGGGCCCATCACCTAACCCGAGCCATCACCCAACGTCTCCTGTCACCTACCCGGACCCGTCACCAAAAGTTCGCCTCTAACTCCACCCCACCCCAGCGCCCCCAGAGCCATAATGAAGATGCTCGCCCATACTTCTGCGGCGCGCCAGGAATACTTCCGCCCGCCCCAGCGTTGAACGAGATAGACACGCCCTCAATGGGAAAGGAAACATAGACATGGCTCAGACCAAATTTAATGGCACCGTTGTAAACACCGTTGGCGAACTGCCCGAGCTCGATTCTGCCGCCCCCGAGTTCACCCTCGTCGGCTCCGATCTTTCCGACATCACCCTTGCCGACTTCGCCGGTCGCAAGGTCATCCTCAACATCTTCCCCTCCCTCGACACCGACGTGTGTGCCGCCTCCGTACGCAAGTTCAACGAAGAAGCCGTCAAGCTGGACAACACCAGCGTCCTCTGCGTCTCCGCCGACCTCCCCTTCGCCCAGGAGCGCTTCTGCGTCTCCAACGGAATTGAGAACGTCAAGAACGGCTCCTCCTTCCGCTCCACCTTCGGCGACGACTACGGTGTGACGCTCGCCGATGGCCCCCTCGCCGGCCTCCTCACCCGCGCCGTCGTGGTTGTGTGCCCCGAAGGCAAGGTTCGCTACGTCCAGCTCGTCGACGAAATCACCACCGAGCCCGACTACGACGCCGCCATCGAGGCCGTCAAGGCTATCTAACTCAACTCCATACGTTGACGCGCTCGATAGCGCTATCCGCCCGATAGCCCATTGAGTGCGACTCAACTGGAAACCCCGCACGCCAGGACTGCAGCGTGCGGGGTTCCTTATATCGTTCGGTGACGGGTCCAACGCGTGCGTCAAGGGCGACGGAGGCAACCACACGGGCCCCACAGCAAGGCCGCCAGCACTGGCGACGAGCGGCGGCAGCCGGAAGCACCTCCCGCTAGCCGGACTGGTACCCCTCGGTGAGCTCCGCAATGAACTCACGCAACTCGCCCTCCCCCACAAACAGATGCGCCCGCAAGCCTGCGATGGCGGCACCATCACAATTCTCCTGCGTGTCATCAATAAAGGTCAACTCCTCCACCGGCACACCCATCTGCTCCGCAGCATGCTCAAATGTCCGCACATCCGGCTTCGCCGCACCCAGATCGCAGGACCAGGTGATGGAATCGAAATGCTGCAGCCACGGCTTGGTACGGAAAACCTCCGCCAACTCCACCGGGATATTGGACAGCAACCCCAGCGGGTAGCCTGCCGCAGACAGCTCCGCCAGATAGCCCAACATGGACTCGTCAACCCGCCGCCAAGAATAGAGATCCTCGGCGATCAACGCATCCACCTGCTCCGGGGTGAAGGTGGTACCGAGCTGTTGGGACACCACCTTCCAGTAGTCGGGGCCCAACCATTCGCCCGCATCGTAGGGTTTGCGCACACCTCGATAGACTTCGGCGAACCGCTCGAAAGTAAACGGGAGCGCCACCTCGGTGTTCTCGGCTAGTGGTACCGCTGCTCCCAAGGCCAGCTGGTAGAGGCGCTGCTCACTCTCCGGATCCTGTAGGCAGGCAAAAACGCCAAAGCAGTCGAAGAGAAGCGGGGGCAGCGTCGCATCAGAACCGGCGGCGGTCGGTTGGGCGTCCTTCATAACCCCAGTGTACCGGCGCACTTCACCGCGCCCCTTCACCACTCCGTCCCCCACACACACATCACTCTGTCCCGCGCACACCACTCCGTCCCCCACACACGGCACTCCCCCGAGCGCCCCCTCACACGACACTGTCCTCGAATACAGCAACCGCCCCGCTCCTCACACAGAGGGCGGGGCGGCATGAGAGGGGTAAACGAGGTTACTTCAGGGGGAAGTCGAGGTTACTGCTGACACATCCAGCGGACTGGGGATTGCCGCTGAAGATACCGATGACTTCGTCAAGCATCTGGTCGAAGATGAGGAAGTTGGGCAGCATGTGGGTGAACAGGGGTGCTACGCCTGCCGCGGTGTAGTTGATGGTGTGGAAGTGGACTTTAGCACCGGCTTTGCACCAGGTGTTGACGCCAGTTTTCACGGTGTCGTACGGGATGACCGCGTCGCTTCGGTTGGCGTACAGCACGACCCGCGCTTTCGGAGTCTTGGTGGAGGCGTTCAGCTGGTCCTGGAAAATCTTGAGGACTTCCGGGTATTTGTTGAGGAAGGCTACCAGGGGCTTTCCGTCTTTCGTCCACTTGGCGGTGTCCTGGTAGGCGTAGCCCATGAGCGTGTCTGCTACACAGCTGTTTCCGATCTTCGCCAAGTTCTTACGTCCTTTGGCGTTGACGTTTTCATCGACAGCCTGCTTTACCCCGGGATAGGTGCCGGCGTAGCCATTGATGCCATAGCCGAGAAGACCGGAGAGGGCACCACCTTCGATGCTCTTTAATGTGCCGAGCAGGTCAATGGGGGGAGCACCCACGTAGGAGACTTTCAGGTTGACATCGGGGGCATAGCTGGGTTGCAGGGCGGCACCTACGTAGGAGGCACTGCCGCCTTGGCTGAATCCCCAAATTCCGACAGGAACGTTCTTGTTCAGGCCTTTTAGCTCACGCACTGCGCGGGCTCCGTCCAGCATGGCGCGGCCTGCTTCCACGTTATTTCCGTAGGACTGGATGGAGTTGTCGGCCGCCATACCGTTGTAGTCGATGACGAAGACAGTGAGACCTTTGCCGAGAAGCTTCATGACGTTGAGGTTCTCGTAGTTGGTCACCAGGGAGAGGAACTTGTTTTGTTGCCCTTGGCGCGGATCCAGGCCACTGGTGACGGCCAGGAAACCGCCGGGAGTCTTGGAGAAGGCGCATTGTTTGCCTTGACCGGAGGTACTGGTGCCGTAGACGAGGATGGGTCGTTCGCCCTTACCTGCCCAGGGGGAGGTGGGTTCCATGAGGGCACCGGTAGTGATGTACACCTTCCCGTTGGAAAGGGTGGTGGTGTACATGACGCGTTTGCCCCGGATGGGGTACTTGGTGGCGGAGCTTTCGGTGGGATAGAAGAAGGACCGGAAGTCCTGGCTCTTGACGACGCGTCCGGGGGTGCCGGGGATAGTCTTGGGGACCTTGTAGAAACCGTCAAAGTTGTTGAGATAGTTGAGTGTTGCCGACGTGGTGTCGAGGGGGGCCGCCTGGGCGGGGGCTACAGCATTGCTGGCGAAGGCAGCGGTGACGAGTGCTGCGGCAGACAGAGCAGCGGTTGCTCTGGTGATTCCTTGAGGGAGAGTGAACATGAACACAACCTCCTATAGTGTGCGTCCGCCCCTCACCGTAGTGAGGTTCACTCTCCCTTAAGGCTCTATTAAGAATGATTTATATCACCTATGGGACATATTGATGAAGCGCTACCGGAGTGGTATCACTGACCGAACACACAATCGGCGTCATCTTCCCAGCCAAGAAGTCCTGAACGACCTGCAGGAACACAATATTGAGGGTGATGCCCACATGGTCTGCCTTGGCCTTAGGACAGAGGTCCTGCAGCAGGTAGTTCTGCACGTTGGGCCCGGCTGAAAGGAACTGGCTCTGCCAGGGGGTGACGGTGGTGTCGCCAGTGGTGGCGAGGACCGCATACTGCACGTCAGGGCGGGTGAGGCTAGGGGTGGACACCTCACGGACGAAGTCCGAGTACGGCAGGAGGTCCTTGATTCCGGAGTAGCCGATCTTGTCGACGACGTCGACGGCGAGGCGCCCGAAGGCAGTCTTTTGGTCGAGTTTGCCGCCCATGTCGGTACCGTGGGTGGCGGGGGCGGCGGCGAAGAACTTACCGACGTACTGGTGTCCGCCCATCTTGTTGAGATACCAGTAGGGCATGAGGCCGCCGGCGGAATGGCCAACGAGGTCGACCTTTGTGGCACCGGTGGCGGCGCGGACTTTGTCAACGAAGGCGGCTAGTTCTTTGGCGCCTTCCCGCAGGTTGGTGTAGCCGAAGCCGGGGGTGGGGGGTACGGCTCCCCAGTCGAGGGAGAATACGCAGAATCCGGCAGCTTTGAGACTGGGGGCGAGTCCTATGTAGGTGAAGGCGTTTTCGCCGCCGAATCCGTTGAGGAGGATGACGGGGTTAGGGTGGGCGGTGCTGGGTTTACAGTCCCAGTGGTTGGCTCCCACGGGGATAAAACTTCCGTGGCTGTCCATACGGCCGACGTCGGTGAAGGAGAGGTCCCCGGCGTGGGAGGTGTCCAGCGCGGGGAAGGTGGTGGAAACGTTAGAGCCGAGGGAGGTGGGAGTCCCGGGTTCGGGGGCGGGTGCCGCGGAGGCAAACCCGGCACTGGTGGCGAGAAGGCCGACGCTGGCGAGGATGCCAAGTGCGGTCCGAGACAGTGTGTTGAGAGTCATGAACAGACGGCTTTCGTCATGAGTAGGTGTGCTTTCACCGTCATCGTAGTCTGTAGATGCCTTCTAATATTGAGCATTTCACATTGCATATATCAGTAATAATTTTTGACGCCTCACCCCATCTATTTCCGCCCCTACGAGGAGGAAGCGACACAACGAACCGCAGGACAGCACACCTCTCCTAAGGGATGGCACTGCCCTGCGGCCCGTTTTCACTACTTCACTGTTGAGTTGTTGTACCGATCAACTTCTCTAGTTGTCCCCTGGCGGGGACGTTGTTCACCCAACTTCTCCTGCCCATGGATTGTGTGGACCATGGGCAGCAGCGGTGGGGCGTCTTATTAACGCAGCGGATCGTCCGCTTCGTAGCGTGCGCGCAGGGACACGGGGCCATCCTGCAGCTTGCACGGGTTCAGAATGCCTGCCGGGTCGTAGAACTTCTTGGCGTAGCGGAGGAATTCGATCCACATATCGCCGTTCTCGACCAGCAGGCCGGGGGCGTGGTCCTGACCCACACCGTGGTGGTGGGTACAGGTGCCTGCGTACTTTTCCATAGCGTTGGTGGCGGCGTCCTTGACGTCGGCCCACTGCTGCAGCTCTTCGCCCTTCTTCTCCTTCATGAAGTAGGTGAAGTAGAGGGAGCAGCCGGATTCGTACAGGTGGGAGACGTGGCAGAAGAGGTACAGCGGGGTGCCGTGCTTCTGGCCTGCCGCTTCCATGTCCTCCACGATGTGGTTGTGGAGGTTGACGGCGTTATCCCAAATGGTGCAGGTTTCCAGGGTGTCGACGGCGATGTCGGAAGTCATCATGACGTCACGCAGGTAGGGGCTGGTGAAGCGTTCCTTGATCCACATCATGCCGGCGGTCGGGCCGAGGCGCACGCCACCCTTACCGGTGAGCTTCATGGCGAAGGCTTCACGGTCGGAGCGGGCTTGCAGCTTGCTACCGCCGAAGGCGAACACTGCCATGCAGGGGGTGGACTGGCCGCGCAGGGACAGGTAGCGGCTGAGGGTCTTGCCCAGGTTGCCGCCGCCCAGCTGCTTGATGCCGAAGTCGGTTTCCTTCTCGTTGGAGAGGCGAGCGAGGTGCGGCATGTCGCCGTTCTGCTCGAGTTCACGGAAGACCTCGATGCCTTCTGCGAAGGACGGGAAGAAGTAGCAGTCGAAGACCATGGTCTCGGGCTTCTTGTGAATCTGCACGGTGATCTCGGTGATAATGCCGAAGACACCCTCGGAGCCAAGGAAGAGCTGGCGCGGGTCGGGGCCGGCAGCGGTGGAGGGCACGGTGCGGATGTCCATGGGGCCACGCGGGGTGACAACGCGGAGGCCAACAATGTTCTTGTCGATGCGGCCGTAGCCAGAGGATTCCTGGCCGGCGGAGCGGCAGGATGCCCAGCCACCGACGGTGGAGAATTCGAAGGACTGCGGGAAGTGGCCGACGGTAACGCCCCACTTGCCGAGTTCAGCTTCCAGATCCGGGCCGAAGACGCCTGGCTGGACAGTGACAGTCATAGCCTTGGTGTCGATCTCCACGATCTTGTTGAAGCGGAGCATGGAGATGGAGATGGCCTTCTTGAATTTGCCGCGCATAGCTTCCACGCCACCGGCGACGGAAGTACCGCCACCGAAGGGGATGACGGCGATGCCACGCTCGGAGCAGACCTCGAAGAGCTTGGCGATGTCGTCCTCGGAGCCGGGGTAGACGATGGCGTCCGGGGCGCCTTCGCACTTGCCGAGGCGCAGGCGGAGGAGGTCCGGGTAGCTGCGGCCGTAGGTGTGCATGACGCGGGTGTAGTGGTCGTCCTTGAAGAACTCGTCACCCACAATTGCCTTGAGGGCAGCAATGTCGTCGGCGTCGAGCTTGGAGGGGTTAACCTTCACATCCTCCAGCTTGACGGGGGGAGTGTGGACGTCTTCCATGCCGCAGACGCTCTTCAGAATTTCCGTGGCGCCCGGCTTGATGGGCTTGTCGTGTCCGTCGACGCCCCAGCCCCACCAGCGCATACGGGGCTTGATGTCTTCCTGAATACCCATGGAAGAGGGTCCTTTCAGTAGTGGTGTGAATGCTTTCATCGGGAGAAACAAAAGCGTTACACATTGAAATAATCTGTAACTAGTTTTCAGTGTAGCGTGCAAACCCAAAAATACCTAGACAAAAGTGACACTTTTTTACGAAGTGTTACAAGTCGCAGTTCAAGGCCATAAAAAAACAATGCATTTCGCTTGCCACACTCACCCACACCACACCCCAAGCCACCCCTACCCCACCAGCACACAAGAACCCCCCAGCGCGCCACCCCAACAAGGGCACACACTGAGGGGTCCTCACCGCTAGTCCTGCGGACGGTACCAACCGATCCCTTCGGACTATCCTGCGGCTAGTCCTGCGGGATTAACTTCCCCGGGTTCATGATGCCGGCCGGGTCCAGCGCGTCCTTCACGGACTGCAGCACAGTCACGCCCAGGTCGCCGATCTCCCAGCGCATACCGGACAGGTGGTCCGTGCCCACCGCGTGGTGGTGCGACACCGTGCCGCCCACCTCTTCGATGGCATCCAGCAGAGCCTGCTTAGCATCGAAGTACTGGGCCACCGGATCCTCATCCTGCTTCGCCACAAAGGTGAAGTAGAGGGAGGCGCCAGCGTGGCAGACGTGCGAAATGTGGCACATGATGAGAGCCGGCTTGCCGCCCTCAGTCAGGCGCGCCACCATCTTCTCCGTCACCTTCGTCTTCAAGTTAATGAGGTTCGACCAGTCAGTCGCGGTCTCACAGGTGTCGGAAAGAATCTCGTTGACAATCAGCGAATCGCGCAAGCTGGGGGCATTAAAGCGGTTCTTCTCCCACTCCTCCGCCGGGCCGGCACCCAGCGAGGTGGCGCCGTTGACCAGCATAATATTGCGGGTTTCCTCGTGCGAGAGCCGAGTGTGCTCCTCGCTGCCCTCATACATGGTGATGGCCAGGCAGCCACCCACCTTCTCCTCGGAACCCAGGTTGTCGACGGTAGCCAGGTTCATGGCGGATTCAATCTCGTCGGACAGGCGCAGCACCGTCACTCCAGTTCCTGCCTGGGTGACCTTGCGGAGAGCCTCCGCACCGGTAGCGAAGTCGGGGAACACGAATGCCTCGTGGCGGACGGTTTCCCGCACCGGGTGAATGTTGACGGTGACTTCGCTGATGATGCCGAAGGTACCCTCCGAGCCAATGATGAGCTGGCGGAGGTCCGGGCCGGCGGCAGAGAACGGAGCCTTGGAGGATTCCCAAATGCCCTGCGGGGTAACCATGCGGACGTGGCGCACCATCTGGTCGAAGGGGCCGTAGCCAGCAGAGCTTTGACCGGAGGAGCGGGTGGCGGCGTAGCCACCGAGCACGGCGTAGGGGAAGGACTGAGGCAGGTGGCCGATCTGGTAGCCCTTCTCGCGGAGCAGCTTTTCAGCTTCCGGGCCGGGGATGCCGGCGCCGAAACGAGCGGTCATGGACTGCTCGTCAATGGAGATGAGCTGGTTAAAGCGGGCCATGTCAACACTGATGACGCTGTCGAACTTCCCACGCAGTGGGCGGAGACCACCCACCACGCTGGTGCCGCCGGAGAACGGCACCACGGCGATACCTTCCTTGGAGCAGTACTGCAGGATAGCCAGCAGTTCGTCCTCGTTAGCGGGGGCAACGATAGCGTCCGGGGCGGGTACAGTCTCACTGCTGGCGAAGGAGAGTTGGTCCGCGGAGGACTTGCCGGCAGCACGGCGAAGGCGCTGCTCGTGCTCGGTGGTGACGTACTCCTCACCGACGATCTTGGCGAGGCCAGCCAAGTGTTCCGCGGAAATGCGGGACTCTTCCAGCTTCACGTGGGAGCTGTCCAGGTTGGGAGTGGCGTCGCCACTGATGCCGAAGACCTTCACGAGGAGCTTCTTAAGATCCTCACCGAGGGGCTTGGCGTTCTCGGGGGTTCCCCACAGGTTGTAGTACATGGGGGGAAGGGGAACTTTGGTTGTGTTTTCTACAGCTCTCATACCTTCAGGCTAATAGAGGAACCTGAAGGTTGGGAGAAAACGAGGGGAAAACTAGTCGTCTTCCGGCAGCTGGTGGTAGAGGGACTGCTCAATGGTGCGGTACTGGAAGAAGAACCCGTGGTTGGGCAGATCCTGCAGCTTACGAGGTTGCGCACGCTGGTCGGACATAGCCAGCTGGCGTGCTCCCTGGTGCCCCACCATGGTAGAGGCAATTGCGGGGATGATGAGTCCCGTAGGCCGGTCCAGCACTACGCCGAGCGCCTTGGTGAAGTGCGAGTTGGTGCACGGTTCCGGGCTGGTGGCGTTGACGGGTCCCTCGAGTGTGTCGCAGGTAAGCATCATGGCGTAGATACGGGTGAGGTCGTCAATGTCGATCCAGGACATCCACCGCTTCCCCATACCGATGAGGCCGCCACCGCCCCAGTTAAAGATGTCGACGAGGAGCGGCAACACACCGCCGTCACGGGATAGCACGATGCCGGTACGGACGTTGACGACGCGCTTCCCGGCAGCGCGGGCAGGCTGGCAGGCGCCCTCCCACTTCTGGACGACGTCGGCGAAGAACCCGTCACCTGGGGCGGAGACTTCAGTGAGGACTTCAGCGCCGCGGCTATCGCCGTAGATGCTGATGGCGCTGGCGCAGATGAAGGTGTGGACGGTGTCGGACTGGGCGACGAGCTCCGCCAACTTGCGGGTGGGGATGACGCGTGAGTCGCGGATGCGGCGCTTCTTGTCCTGCGTCCAGATGCCTTCCGTGCTTTCACCGGCGAGGTGGATGAGGGCATCGATGCCGTTGAGGATGTCCGGGTCGGGGTTGGTGGGGTTCCAGATGCGGTCGTCGAGGCCACGGGCACCCTCTCGGAGCAGTCGGATGACGTGATAGCCCTCTTTGCGGAGCTCTTCGCAGAGGGCCTTGCCGACGAGCCCGGTGGAGCCGGTGACGGCTACCGTGTGGACTTTGGCGGCGCTGCAGGAATTCGCGCCGCTAGCGATTGTGGAGGCGGGGGCGTGAATGGTTGTGTCTGCGGATTCCATGCTTCTAAGGCTACCCGTAATATGCGAGGGTGGCGTGAGGTTTTTGGTATTCGCTGCGCCTTGACACATTTGCCACACTGTCGCAGTCTGACCTCCAAAAGTGGAGGTGCCATAACGTTTCTCGACCGCTACGAAAAATGTCGGCGAGACTGATCGAAGAACATCACCTCATGCAATGTCCCTATGCAAAACTCGCCCACGGCTACGGCAGCGTCCTCCGGTGCTGCCTGCGACAGCGCTTCCTCCACCAACTCGATGGCCTGCGCACACGGCTCCACGAACCCATCACCGGAGTAGAGCATGATCCACTCCTCATAGGGGTGCTGCTCCCCCGGATGGTCCGCCACCCACGCCCGGTAGGCGGGAAGCAACCGCAGCGCCACCTCCGGGTAGGTCCAGAAACAGGGCAGCATGGCGGAGGCGCCAATAGCGTAGGGCTGGGTAGCGCACGCGTCACGCAGAAATGCCTGGTATGCGAGGTTGCTGGGGGACGGGTAGCCCTGCTCCTCAGCGACTTCCTCGGCGACACTGCCACCCTCCAGTTCGCTGTTGTGGGAGTCCACTTCACCTTCGGAGAGGGCGGCGGCGTCGTTCCAGAAGGCGGCGGTAGAGGCGTCGGGGGCGTTGCGCCCGAGAGAGCGGAGGCCGTTGATGTAGGTCTCCAGGTAGTGGTTATCCTGCTGCAGGTAGTAGCGGTATTCGGGGGCTGCGAGGGTGCCGTCACCTAACTGTGTGATGAACGGGATAGCCATGATGTCCCGGAAGAGCGGTAGAGCGGCCTCCCACAGCTGTTGGGTGTGCGGGCCGGCGACAGGGACCAGTGGCTGGTCGGTCTGCAGGGGCGGGTAGCTGGTGGGGGTGACGGGAAACTGGAACATACGGTCCTCCAAGGGTGAGTGAGGTGAGTGCGCTCCACAGTGGGGCTGCTGCCTGCTGGTGGCAGCTGAGCTGATGCGGGATGACCGCACGTGAGCTGCTGCCTGCTGGTGGCAGTCTATCCGAAGTTGTAGCGTGCTTTCAGCGCTTCAAACTCCGCATCCCATCCCGACCGGTCGTAGCTGAGAGTGCGCCCGTCCGGTAGCTCTTGGCGGGCCCCTTCCGCACGGGCTTGCTGTAGCCGGTAGGAGCCCACCCCTTTCTGCTGCAGCAACTCAACAATGGCGGGAAGGTCGGTGACGGCGACAGAATCCGGGTGGAGGGTGGTGCGGGCCTGTACGTCAATGCCGGCATTTATCAGCATATCGAGGGATTCCATGGCGTGGCGGGAGCCGACCGTGCCGATGCTGCTGCGCGGATCGGTGGCGATGATGCTGCTGTAGTGGGCGGGGGCGGCTTTGATGTCGAAACCCACCCAGTCGATGAGCGGGAGCAGTGGCCGCAGCAGGGTGGGGTACACACCCATGGTGTGGAGGCCCACCTGGAAGCCCAGCGCGTGAGCGCGTTCCATGGCGTCGTGGAGGCCGCGCTGGCGGGTAGGTTCGCCGCCGGTGAAGACCACGCCGTCGAGGAGCCCTTGGCGGCGCCGCAGGAAGGTTTCGACATCCGCCCAGGCCATGATGCCGGGGGTGCGGCAGTCGATGAGGTCCGGGTTGTGGCAGTAGACGCAGTTCCAGGGGCAGCCCTGGAGGAAGATGGTGGAGACCATGTGGCCTGGCCAGTCCACGGTGGAGAGGCGGACGAGCCCGGCGACGGTGAGGCTGTCGGCGGAGGCGAGTTGGCGGTGGGTGAGGTGCACACCGGTATGGGTGGTGGCGGTTGCCATTGGGCGCCTCCTTCGTGGTGCTGGGCTAGGTGTTTAGCTTAGCGCTGCAAGGGTGCTCGGAGTGGGGAATGTAGTGGAATAGTTAAATGATACCTACTACATATTGTGGTGTTATGGGCGTTTAGGGAGGTCGCCTGTTCCCTCGTGCATAGCTCTTGTGGTGAGCTAACTCACAGAATCTCGTAGTGGCGTGGGCGTGTTACTGCGCGCCACTCCCCGACCCCTCGGCCTCACCCCTTGCCTGCCCTCACCCTTACCCCTCGCCTACACTCCCCGCCCTTATATAGACTCCCCCACTCCCTACATACACGTTGTGAAACAACCTTCAAGAATCGTCACCCCACCATTAAAATTCCAAAGTTGCCATATTTAATACTCGCTAAGAGTGAATAGAGAGGTTTGTATCCTGCACTTTTTCCTTGATTACCTCGAATTTAAAATTTCGTAAGAAACCTAACCATTTCTGTGAACTAGGCCACTAACGTCAATAGCTGTGATGCACGGCACGCACCGCTCATCCCAAAGCAACAGGTCAAGCGCCACACGTGAATCGTCCCCTAGGTTTCACACCGCTGACCCTTTCCCTATCTTTTCAAGGAATGGTTCGACAATGGTCTCATCCCTCATCAAGAAAATTGGCAACACCCTATCCCTCAACAAGGGAACCAAGATCTCCGGACAAACCGTCCTTATCACCGGTGGCACCAGCGGTATGGGCCTCATCATGGCCAAAGAATGTGCAAAACGCGGCGCCAGCGCCATCATCATCTGGGACATCGCCCGCCTAGACGAAACCGTCGCCACCCTTGAAGGGCTCGGCGTCAAAGCCGGCGGCTACAAAGTCAACGTCGCCGACGTCGAGAACGTCAACGCCCAAGCCGAACAAACCCTCAAGGACTTCGGCAAAGTCGACATCCTCATCCAATGCGCCGGCGTGGTCTCCGGCAAGAGCCTCCTCGAACTCACCGACGAACAAATCGACCGCTCCCTCGACATTAACCTTCGCGGCGTGTTCAGCGTCACCCGCGCCTTCCTCGGCCAGATGAAGTCCCGCAACCACGGACACATCGCCGTCATCTCCTCCGCCGCCGGCACCGTCGGCCCCGCCAACATGACCGACTACTGCGCCACCAAGTGGGGCGTCCGCGGCATGCTGGAATCCCTCCGCAACGAGCTCGCCAAGGAACACTCCGCCGTCCAAATCCTCACCATCTACCCGTTCTACGTCAACACCGGCATGTTCGAAGGTGCCAAGACCAAGGTCCCGCTGCTCTTCCCCATCCTGGACCAGTACAAGGTATCCATGAAGATCCTGGACGCCATCGAAGCTGGCCAGCCGGAACTCTTTATCCCGAAGCTCGTGCAGTACGCCACCAGCCTGGTGCGCGTCCTGCCGACCCACTGGTATGACATCGTCAGCACCTGGCTGGGCATCAACGCCTCCATGGATGACTTCGTCGGCCGCCAGAGCCAAAAGAAGTAAGCCTGGCGCTACTATTACGCGGCTTATCAAGCTGCTCTCAAGATGTCTCGCCCGGCGGCATGTGGAACCTCGGCCACACTGTCGCCGGGTGAGTGCGTCTCTGCGTCTGTGTGTACTGCGTTAATGTGTGCTGCGGTTTCAACGCACCGCTTCTTAGGTGTACTGCGTCTTAGATGTGCCGCGCGCGGCTAGCTTTCGTTGTGCGGCAGCAGCATCGTCACCGTAAGGATCGAATCCTCGTGTGCCTCCACGGAATGCCGCAGCATCGGCGTGAGATGGATGATGCGCCCCGGCACCAATTCCACATCCTCCCCCTTCACATGGAAGGTGACGCGTCCCTTCAACACCTGAATGAGGACGGGGTGACGGGCAGCGTGTTCCTGGAGGGTTTGGCCAGCGGCAAAGGCAAATCCCACGACCTTGTCGCTACTGGTGTTAAGCACCTTGAAGGTGCGGGGGCGGGTGAGGAAAGGCTGCACGTCGGGCTGGAATTGCTCGCCGAGGGTATAGGTGCCGTCATCGGAGCCGGCATCGGGGTGGTCTGCGTCGAGCGGGGTGACGCCTTCGGGGAACTCTTGGGGAGCGTTGCCTGCGACACTATTGACTGCAACGTTGCTGGAGGATGCCGCGGTGCCAGGGGTGTCGTCGACGGGAGCGAGGTTGGCGGGGATGGGGTGAGGTGTCGTCATATCCAGTGCAACACGGGAGAATCCGTCACCTTTCCCAGAAATGAGCTTTTGTGGTGAAGGTCTCATTTGTGCTGGTCTGCGCCCAACATAATTCGCCAGTTTAGTTAGGTTAGGCTACCCTAATTAATACCGGTTGGAGAAAGACCCACGAGCTCCCCTTCCCCGCGAAGCACCGCCCGCTGGACGCTCTGCCGACATCACCCCCAACCCACAAGGAAGCCCCATGAGCACCCTAAACGACATCCTCACCGAGGGTGGCATCACCAACCCGAAAGTCCACGAATTCGTTGAAGAGTGGGCCGCTATCACCACGCCCGCCAAGGTAGAAGTCATCTCCGCTGCAGACGACGACCGCCTTCTCGCCGACGCCCTCGCCGACGGCGAAATCTTCGACGCCGGCAAAGACCTCTACTACTCGCGCAGCTACTACAAGGACACCGCCCGCTCCGAAGAACGCACCGTCGTCGCCACCCACAACGAAACAGATAAGGGCGCCTACAACAACTGGCGGGACGCCGCCGAGATCACCGAACGCCAGAAGAAGTACATGGCCGGAGCCTCCGCAGGCAAGACCATGTACGTGGTGCCCTACCTCATGTCCCCCGCCGGCAACCCCCTGGAAGCCTGGGCACGCGGCGTCGAACTCACCGACTCCCGCACCGTCGCCATCCACATGATTCGCATGGCTCGCGTCGACGCCGCCTACGTCAACGACCTCGACGACGACAACCAGTTCGTCCACGCCGTGCATGTCACCGGCGACCTCCCCAACCTAGGCCAAGGCACCGAGGACGACGAGCGCCTCTTCGCCACTGTCGCCGACGAACGCACCATCCTCCACTACGGCTCCTCCTACGGCGGCAACGCCCTCCTCGGCAAGATCGCCCACGGCCTCCGCCTGGCCTGCTACGACGGCTGGGCCTCCGGCAAATTCCTGGCCGAACAGTTCATGCTCATCGGCATCCGCGACAAGGAAACCGGCCGCACCTACCACATCTGCGGCGGCTTCCCCTCCGCCTCCGGCAAGACCAACCTGGCCATGATGCTCGCCCCCGACGCCCTGGGCGACCGCTTCACCGTCGACTTCTACGGTGACGACATTGTCTGGCTGTGGGTCAACCCAGAGGACGGCAAACTCTACGGCATGAACCCCGAGTACGGCGCCTTCGGTGTCGCTAAGGACACCAACCAGACCACCAACCCCACCGCCGTCGCCGCCATCGCCGAGGGCACCAAGACCCTCTTCACCAACGTCGCCTACAACCCCATGACCAAGGACGTCTGGTTCGAGGGCAAGACTCCCGACTACCCGGAGGACGTCACCGGCTGGCTCGACTGGAAGGGCAACCCCATCGCCGACCGCCCGGTGGAACACCAGCGCTCCGGCAAGCCCGGCGACGAATGGGCCCACCCCAACAGCCGCTTCACCACCACCCTGGCGAACGTCCCCAATGTTGCCGGCGACTTTGAAGACCCGGCCGGTGTGCCCATCGACGCCATCATCTTCGGTGGCCGCTGCCGCGACCGCGAGCCGCTCATTCGCGCCTTCACTGACCTGGCCGAGGGAGTCTACGACGGCCTCACCCTTGGTGCGGAAGCTACCTTCGCCGCAGAGGGCAAGGAGGGCCAGCTGCGCTACGACCCCATGTCCATGCGCCCCTTCATGGCCTACCCCGAGGGCGACTACGCCCAACACTGGCTGAACATCCTGGGCGAGGTACAGGATATGCCGATCTTCGCCCACGTCAACTGGTTCCAGCGGGATAAGGAAGACGGCCACTACCTGTGGCCGGGCTACCGAGACAACCTGCGCGCTCTGTTGTGGCTGATGGACCTGAAGGACGGCCGTGTAGAGGGTGTGGAGTCCCCCGTCGGCACCATTCCCGCCAAGGATGAGCTGCTGCTGGACGGCCTCGACATCGCCGAAAAGGATCTGGATACCGTGCTCTCTATTGACCTGCCGCGCTGGCAGCAGGAGATGGAGCTGCGCAAGGAACACCTGGAGTCCCTGCCGAATATGCCGCAGGAAATTTGGGATGCTCACAATGCGGTGGCAGCCCGCATCGATGACGCTGCCAAGTAAAGACGCCCCCAGTGGCAGGCTCTGCCCTGCCAGCGGCGGACCCGATGTCACCCGCCGTGGCTCATCTGTCCCCTACAAGTAACACCTGTGGTAATGGAACAGCACCATCCCACGTTGGTCTGTTCCCCCACCGCGAGTGAGATTGGACAGAAGAAGACCCGCCTCCGAGTTGTTCATTCGGGGCGGGTCTTCTTTTATGGTCACTCCGGGAGATTCTCCAACGATCTCTCTCCGGTGTGTTCACCAAGGAAGTGCGACTACCGATGCCGGGGTGTGTGGGACAGGAACGTTCCCACACTAGAGCGGAACCCACACGCTGGGACACCCGCGGGGAAGGGACCACAGTGGGGTGCCCTCAGCGTTATGAAGGTGGCATCGACGACGTGGCGCTCGCGAGTTGCCGTGTGCTAGGCAGCCAGGCCGTAATCGCTCGGTCGTGCTGGGCTGGCGGCTAGTGACATGGCTGCCTGAGCACGGAGGGCTACAGGAGCACCCTTCTTTCCTTTCTTGGCGTTCTTCTTCGCGTGGGAAGAAGCTTGTGCGGACGTGTTGGCAGCCTTCTTGCCAGCGGCTTTCTTTGTACTCTTGGTACTCTTGGTACTCTTGGCGCCCTTGGCGTTCTTGTTGGCAGCCTTCTTGCCCTTGTTCTTGTTTTTACCCTTGGCCTTGGCCTTGGACTTGTCCTGACCTGCGGCTGCGGCTTCTTCCTTCTGCTTCTTTGTCTGGTTGACGGCTTCGTACTGCGGTCCGCGGTTGGTGTTACCGGAGACGGCGTAGATGAACATTCCGAAGAGGAACACAGCCAGCGCTGCCAGCATCCACGGCAGAGTTGCCAGCGGGATGGTGATAAGGGCGATGGGTCCGATGATAGCCAGGCTGATGATGAAGGCGAAGAGCCAGATTGCAGCAGTGAGGAGGAACAGGCCGGCGATGAACAGCCACGGAGCAAGGATCATCATGAGGCCGAAGAACACACCCACCAACAGGAGCCCGGAGGCCATCAGCACGATGACGCCGAAGACCACGAGGGCAACACCCAGGAGGCGGGCCACCACGGCGAGGGCGGCGAGCACAATCGGGGTGAAGTTGAGGGGGATGGGGATGATCGGCAGGGTAAACACGAAGGACAACCCTGCGAACAGATCGACCACACCGGCGGCGAGCAGGGCGCCGAAGACGATCATGGAGATACCTGCGCCCACTGCCAACAGCCAGGTTGTGCCGGACAGGATGACCAGCGCAATGCCGTTAAGGAAGGCGACGGGTAGGGCCACGATACCGAAGAATACTGCTCCGGTGAGCAGCAGTGCGGTGACCGGCAGGACTAGAGAAAAGGCGATAAAGACAGCAGCTGCCAGACCGGTGATGGGTCCGAGGACGAGGCCGGTAAGGGCGACGAAGACGGAGGCGGTCCGGAGGATGCGGTAGTAATCGTTCTTCCAGTAGCGGCTGTGACGCATGCCTTCGATGATGTCGTAGACCATTTCACCCAGGACGGGGACGCGGGATGCGGATTCTGCGACGACCGCCCACATTCCGTCAATGTCCTCGCCGAGGTTCTTGATGAACTCGGGCGCGTTGGTCAGAGGGGTGTTGTCCTTCCGGGTATCAACAACGCCGGTAAGGGCGACGAGCTGTCCGTGGTGGGCAGTCGAGGCTGCGGTGGTGATGGTGCCCTGCGCTCCGTGGGAGAGGATGTCCCGGCCGGCGAGAAGCAGGCTGGAGTGGAGGAAGGACAGGATGTCTTGGCTGGAGGGTATATGGCTGGCGGGCTGGGCCGGGGCATTGAGCTGCATACGTGCATCCCGTCCGGGGCTGGATGTTAGCGCGCTGCCGAGGTTGTTCGGCGCAGTCACCTGGACGTCACTGGTGGTGACGATGTCGTGTGCACTGCTGGGGAGTGATGGGGTGGGCGCGTCTGCCGCTTGGGCGGCTCCTACTCCTAGTCCACAGGCCAGTGCCAAGAAACTGGCTGCGACTCCCAAAGCGTGTTTCAAGATATCATTTCAATTCTGACTAGTTGACTTATGTTTAGTGGTCACATCACATGTTCCTGTGATGCTAGAAAAGACAATACGAGGACGAATGTCCAAAAGCCAGGTTCTTTCCTAAGTTTTTTTAAGGATGAGAGAGAAATTTGTTACCACTCCGCTCTGTCCTGCATGTTTTTTATTTTCTCACTCATTAAAAACACTCAGTAGCGGAGTTTTTGTTGCCATTATTTATTGTCGTTTCCACCCCGACTTGCACTCCTATATTTGTTAAGTTTACGCTGATTTCGCACAAGACAAAGGGCGCTTTCCTGCTGCGGGAAAGTGCCCTCTAACTATGTCGTGAACAATGTGGCGAGTCTCTCACCATACAAATTGTAGAGAGTTCCTCATATCTATAGTGTAGGCACCATTTTGGGGGACACTGCACACAGGTAATGTAGAGATACACGCAAAAAGGCCCCGGTGATAACACCGGGGCTCTCATTCTTCAGTCAGCTCACAAACGTCGCGCAGGACACCTCATCTAGCCGCGCGGATCGAGCAACCCCGACCCCTCCGGCACACCAGCAGGATCGGAGCCCTCCTCCAGAATCTGGTTCTTCTCATCCACAAAGATGACCTTCGGCTGGTAACTCCGCGCTTCCTCCTCATCCATCAGCCCGTAGCCAATGAGGATCACCATGTCCCCCGGGTGGATAAGGTGGGCGGCAGCACCATTGATAGAGATAATGCCGGAACCCCGCTCCCCCGCAATGCAATAGGTGGACAGGCGGTTACCGTTAGCGATGTCAACAATGTCCACCTTCTCGCCTTCCCACAGGTCAGCAGCCTCCAGGAGGGCAACGTCAATCGTGCACGAACCCACATAGTGCAGGTCCGCCTGGGTGACGGTGGCGCGGTGGATCTTGGATTTCAGCATGGTTCGGAACATGGTAGTGGCACATCCTTAGTAGTCCCAGGGCTGGAGCATCAGTCCCATGTTGTCGATCAGTCGGGTGGTGCCGACCCTGGCAGCCAGCAGCAGACGGGCAGCTACCGTGGCGTCGGCGTAATCGCCCAGTGGTTGCAGGCCGGCGTCGCGAATCTCAATGTAGTCGACGTCGATCTGCGGATACTGGGCTAGGTGGGTGCGGGTGGCGTCAACCACCTCGCGGGGGGTGGCTCCGCCCTCGGCGGCAGCAACGCCAGCACGCAGGCTGGCGGAGAGCTGCTGGGCCAGCGCGTGTTCCTCGGCGGAGAGGTAGCGGTTGCGGGAGCTGAGGGCGAGGCCGCTCTCCTCCCGGCGGATGGGGACGGGGTGCAGGGTAATAGGCAGGTTGAGGTCCTCCACCATCTGCTTGAGGAGGACGAGCTGCTGGTAGTCCTTTTCTCCAAAGAACGCGTGGTTGGCGCGGGAGATACCGAAGAGTTTGGCGCACACGGTGAGGGCACCGGCGAAGTGGCCGGGGCGGGTGGCGCCTTCAAGTTCAGTGGCGAGGGGGCCGGGGTTGACGGTGCTGCGGTACCCGTGCGGGTACATGTCGTTAGCGGTGGGGGCGAAGGCGACATCGACGCCTTCGGCGGCCAGGAGGTCGAGGTCCGCGGAGAGGGTGCGGGGGTAGGAGTCGAGGTCTTCGGTGGGCCCGAATTGGAGGGGGTTGACGAAGATGCTGACGATGACAGTGGCGTTGGGAAGCTCTTTCGCGGCACGGACGAGCTGCATATGTCCATCGTGGAGGGCACCCATGGTTGGGACCAACGCGATGGAGCGGCCGTCGGCGCGGAGCTGGTCCGTGAGGACGCTGAGGTCGCTAGGGGTGGTACATACGTGCAGGGACGTGTTGTCGCTAGTCACTCTTTAATTATGAGCTCACCTTTGCGGAAAGCCAATTGGCGAAGTATGCCCAGCCTGCCTTCTCTTCTCTTAGGACTCGCGGGTGACCAGGAGGGTGCTCAGTTGGTCGAGGATGCGCATGGCGACGCCACGTTTAGACATGCGCGGGATGGGGGTTTCGGCGCCGTCACGCCCCAACAGCCAGCCGGCGTTGGTGGGCTGGCCGAAGGTGGTGTCGAACCCCACCTCGTTGACCATGAGCAGGTGGCAGCCTTTGCGGGCGAATTTCTCGCGGCCCAGCTGGAGCACCGAGTGGTCGAGGTCGCCGGTTTCGGCGGCGAAGCCGACGGTGGTGAGCTGCGGGTAGCGGGTAACGATGTTCGCCAGAATGTCGGGATTGCGGGTGAGGGCGATGCTGCTGGGTTCGCTGCTGGTGCCCTTTTTGAGTTTGGTGTCTGCGGTGGTGGTGGGGCGGAAGTCGGCGACGGCGGCGGCCATGATGACGGCATCGACGGGCTGGGTGTCGAGGAGGCCAGTGAGGGTGTGGTGGAGGTCGAGGGCGCTGGTGACGGGTTCCACGTGCACGCCGGCGGGGAGGTAGGGGAGGTCGTGGGCACCTAGGAGGAGGGTGACGTGGGCGCCTCGTTGGGCGGCGCAGGCGGCGAGGGCGGCGCCTTGTTGGCCGGAGGAGTTGTTGCCCAGGTAGCGCACCGGGTCGAGGGCTTCGCGAGTGCCGCCGGCGGTGACGATGAGGTGACGACCGGTGAGGTCGCGGGGCATGGCGGTGACGGGTGCGGGCGCGGCGGCGGGTGAGCCTGCGGCGGCCAACTCTTGTTCTTCGAGGAGGGCGATGGCCATGTCGGCAATCTCTTGGGGTTCGGGTAGGCGCCCGGCGCCGGAGTCGGGGCCCGTCAACCTCCCCACTGCTGGCTCCATCACCGTGTAGCCGTGCTCGCGGAGGGTGGCGACATTGTGCTGGACGAGGCTGTTGTCCCACATTTGGGTGTGCATGGCGGGGGCGAGCAGTACCGGGCAGGTGGCCATGAGGAGAGTGGTGGTGAGCATGTCGTTGGCGGCCCCGGCGGCAATGCGGGAGAGCAGGTCCGCGGTGGTGGGGACGACGACCACCAGGTCCGCGGTGGCGCCGACGGAGACGTGCCGCACCTGGGGGATGCCGGTGAAGACGCTGGACGTTACGGGCTGCCCGGTGAGGGCTTCTAGGGTGGCGGTGCCGATGAACTTTTCGGCGGCGGCGGTGGGGATGGCGGTGACGGTGTGCCCGGCTTTGGTGAACTCGCGGATGACCATGCAGGCTTTGTAGGCGGCAATGCCGCCGCCGACGCCCACCACAATGTTCTTCCCTGCTTGTGCCATAACGCCTATTCTAGGCTGCTTGCCGCCTGCCTCCTGGGTTGTTGCGTATTTGTGAGGTCTCAGCTGCCCTTTGTGGGGGGAGGTGGCAGACTTGTCAGTATGCAGACACGCGTTTTGGACCTTGCTCAATGGAAGATTGATGGCCACAAGTGGGCCATGTTGACTGCTTACGACTACTCCACTGCCCGCGCTTTCGCCGCCGCCGACATTCCGGTGTTGTTGGTGGGCGATTCGGCCGCGAATGTGGTGTACGGCTACGACACCACCACCCAGGTGAGTTTGGATGAGATGATCTTTTTGACGCGCGGCGTGGTGCGGGGTGCGCCGAAGGCTCTGGTGGTGGCTGATATGCCCTTCGGTACCTATGAGGCGTCCGACGAACAGGCTATCCTCTCCGCCACCCGCATGATGCGCGATTCGGGGGCGCAGATGGTGAAGCTTGAAGGCGGCGTGCGGATGGCGAGCCGGATCCGCGCGCTGGTGAACGCGGGTATTCCGGTGATGGCCCATATTGGGTTTACGCCGCAGTCCGTGCATGCCCTGGGCGGGTTTAAGGTACAGGGGCGGGGTGACGCTGCCGCCCGATTGTTGGCGGATGCGCGTGCCGTGCAGGAGGCGGGGGCCAGCGCGGTGGTGTTGGAGATGGTGCCGGCGGAGGTGGCGAAGGAGGCAACGGAGACGCTGGCTATTCCGACGGTGGGGATTGGGGCTGGCCCGGATACGGATGCGCAGGTATTGGTGTGGTATGACGCTATGGCGGTGCCACAGGATGGCCGTCGCCCTCGTTTTGTGAAGGTATTTGCTGAGGTGGGAGCAGAGATGACGGCAGCTGCTCGCGCCTACCGGGAAGAGGTGGAGGCGGGCACGTTCCCGGCGGCGGAGCACTGCTTCAACGGTTAGCCTCGGTCGTTGGCGGTGGCCATACGGTCGCCGGGGAGGGAGGAAACGGCGCGCGGTGCGGCGACGGGGGAATGCAGGGCGACGCCTTCCCGGAAGCTCTTGCGTTCCTTCTGCTCGGACTGCTTGCCTTTATTGAAGGATTTCACGGGGCGGAAGTAACCCATGACGCGGGTCCACACTTCACACTCCACCGGTTCCCATTCGGCTTCTAGCTGCTCGGCGGTCTTCTTCACTGGCTTGCCGGCGGCTTCGGCGGCGCGGGCGGCGGCAACTTCGGCGTCGTGGTCTGCCTGGCACTTGGGGCAGTATTGGTGTTCGCCGGAGATGTAGCCGTACTTGGGGCTGATGGAGAAGGTGGGGGTGATGGTGATGTAGGGGACGTGGAATGCGGTCAAGCTGCGGCGGACGAGTTCGCGGCAGGTCTTGGCGTCGCTCACGCGTTCGCCCATGTAGAGGTGGAGGACGGTGCCGCCGGTGTACATGGACTGGAGGTCCTCTTGCTGTTCGAGGGCTTCGAAGGGGTCATCGGTGTAGCCGACGGGGAGCATGGAGGAGTTGGTGTAGTAGGGGGCATCGGGGAAGCCGGCCTGCAGGATGTCGGGGAAGCGTTTCTTGTCTTCGCGGGCGAAGCGGTAGCAAGCACCCTCGGCGGGGGTGGCCTCCAGGTTGTAGAGGTGCCCGGTTTCTTCTTGGAAGTCAATGAGGCGGGCACGGATGTGGTCGAGCAGCTGGTAGGCCATTTCGTGGCCGGCGGGGGCGGCGATGTCGTCGTTGTCGTCGGTGAAGTTGCGCACCATTTCGTTGATGCCGTTGACGCCGATGGTGGAGAAGTGGTTGTCGAGGCTGGCGAGGTAGCGCTTGGTGTAGGGGTAGAGGCCGCGGTCGATGAGTTCGTTAACCTTGACGCGCTTCTTTTCCAGGGTGTCTTTGCCCAGTTCCATCAGTTCGTCGACGCGGGCGAGGAGGCCTTTCCAGTCCCCTTTGTGCTGGTAGCCTAGGCGGGCGCAGTTGAGGGTGACGACGCCGATGGAGCCGGTTTGTTCGGCGGATCCGAAGAGGCCGTTGCCGCGTTTGAGTAGTTCGCGGAGGTCGAGTTGGAGGCGGCAGCACATGGAGCGGATCATGCCGGGGTCGAGGTCGGAGTTGATGAAGTTTTGGAAGTAGGGCAGGCCGTATTTGGCTGTCATTTCAAACAGCGGCTCCATGATGGGGGCTTCCCAGTCGAAGTCTTTGCCGATGTTGTATGTGGGGATGGGGAAGGTGAAGACGCGTCCGTCGGCGTCACCTTCTGTCATGACCTCGATGAAGGCTTGGTTGATGAGGGTCATTTCCTCGTGGAGGTCGCCGTAGGTGAAGTCGACGGGTTCGCCGCCGATGAAGGGGACCTGCTTGGCGAGGTCTTCGGGGCATTGGAGGTCGAAGGTGAGGTTGGTGAAGGGGGTTTGGGTGCCCCAGCGGCTGGGGACGTTGAGGTTGAAGATGAGTTCCTGCATCTGCTGCTTGACCTCGTCGAAGGAGAGGTTGTCGAGGCGGACGAAGGGGGCCATGTAGGTGTCGAAGGAGCTGAAGGCCTGCGCACCGGCCCATTCATTTTGGAGGGTTCCCAGGAAGTTGACGATTTGCCCGCAGGCGGTGGAGAAGTGCTTGGGTGGGAGGGAGGCGACGGTGCCGGGGACGCCGTTGAAGCCTTCTTCGAGGAGTTGACGGAGGGACCAGCCAGCGCAGTAGCCGGCGAGCATGTCGAGGTCGTGGATGTGGATGGAGCCGTCGCGGTGGGCGGCGCCGGCTTCGGGGCTGAAGACGTTGCTGAGCCAGTAGTTGGCGACGACCTTACCGGAGGTATTGAGCATCATTCCGCCCAGGGAGTAGTCCTGGTTGGCGTTGGCGTTGACGCGCCAGTCGCTGCGGTCGAGGTATTCGTCGATGGTGGAGGTGACGTCGACGATGGGCCTGGTGGTGGGGTCGGTGTTCGCCATGGTGGTGTCCTTCTGTGTCCTGCGGTGTGTCATCTTCGGGGGTCTCACCCGGGGGAGGGCGCTAAGGATGCCCTTACATTCCCTGGTGGGTGCGCATGTCTAAAGCTACTAGGAAGGTGTGACACGTTTGTGCAGCATATTGCGGCACTATATTTCCTAACCACTAGATGTAGTGGCTTAATGGCGATTTTCTCAGGTTTTTCACAAAAACCGAGGACACTCGTTGTGGTGCGAAAAATCACAATCTCATTTTTTGTTTGGGCGTGTCGTGCGCGCACTACATGGGGTCAGTTCGCTAAGGACACTCGTGGCATTTCTCGGTACATATGGCTTAGCTCATCACCTCTTGTGAAAAGCCCGTAAAAAATGTGAACAGGATCACTTATTTATGGCGAAAAGATGACAGCATATACACCATGAACGTTGCACACCACCACCCACTGCGCCGCACCGGCGTGCTCATCGCCGGTGCCGCCCTCGTCGCCAGCACCACCACTGCCCTCACTCCCACCGCCTCCGCAGCACCCCAGCCCATCTGGGACGACTCCCCCACCCCCGCCTTCTACCAAACCACCCAAGCCCAACGAGGCATGAAGCACGGCACCCTCATCCGCTCCCAGCGGGTCTACGGCAATCCCGTACTGGGCAGCCACCGCGCCTACCGCACCGTCTTCGCCTCCCGCAACACCTTCAATAAGCCCATCACCGGCTCCGCCGCCGTCGTCCTCCCCACCAAGGTCAAGGCCGGCACCCCCATCGTCGTCATCAACGACATGATTAACTCCCTCGGCCGATCCTGCCAGCCCAGCTTCGCCCTCGACGCCAAACACGGCACCGTCTACGCCGAACACAACGAACGCGCCTACAAAGAAGCCCTCGGCTATCTGAAGCGCGGATGGGCCGTCATCCTCCCCGACTTCCTCGGCATGAACGGCGAATACGGCGCCAATATCATGAGCGGGCGCGTCATCCTGGATGCTGTTGACGCCGCCACCACTTCCACCGTCTTTGGCCTCCACACTTCCAAGGCTGTCCTCACCGGCTACTCCGGTGGTGGCATGGCCACCATGTACGCGGCCGCCCAGCAACCCTTCTACTCCCCCCACAGCCACATCATCGCGGCAGCCGCAGGCGGCACCCCCGTCGACTTACCCTGGATGGTCAACCTCTTCCAAAAACTCGGGGACATCCCCAACCCCGCCTTCGGCTATGCCACCGGCGTACTCATCGGCATGGAACGCGAATACGGCTCGCACCGCATGAACGTCTACGGGCGCATGACCCCCCTCGGGAAGAGCATCGTCCGAAAATCCCGCACCCTCTGCCACGACGAGATGCTGAAACTATCCGAAAACCAAACCCCCAAAACCATGTTCGGTGTGACGGACCTACTCTCTATGCAAGACCTAGTGAAGGTTGGCCGGGAGAACTCCCTCACCTACTACCGGCCCATCCCCACGATGCCCCTGTTCATCTACGGCGCCTACACCGACATCGGTGTACCGCTCAGCCTGATGCAGCGCGTCGTCATCCGCTACAAGAAAGCACGCCCCCAGCTTCCCATCGTGTTCGCACCCCAGATTGGCCCCAACCACATGGATGCCTTCCGCCAAGCCCAGCCGCTGGTCCAACGGTGGATGGCCGACCGCTTCGCAGGTAAACCCGCCCCCAACACAGCCATCGCCTTCCCAGAAGGGTGACGGGTCCCAGCACGCTCAGCCGCCTGCTGCGGGGGTTCCCTTCACCTAACCAGTACCACCTTAACCAGCCGGCACCACCGTGGCCTGAGCCTTCAATTTCGCACGCTCCTTCACCACCCATGAAGGGGTGCGGAAGAGCAGACTTTGGTAGTGAAATCCCCATTGTGGATCCATAATTAGCGGGAATGGGACTGGCGTAGTTGACCATGGCGCTTTATCCCCATAGCGCGCCTCGTCCCACCAGTAGATGGAGCACACTACCCCTTTCGGTAGTTTCACCCATGGATTATCACACTGCACCCGCGGCTCAACCCTCAGTGAGAGGGGCAATGTGTCCGACTGTCGCAACAGACGTATCCCGACCGCTGATCGATTGGACGCCAGTGCCCGAACACGTACTGGGCCGGTCAGACTGGTTGGATAGTCCGTTTTCAGTCTTACTCTATTGTCCTTGAGGTTCCGCCATGTCACCTGGTCGGGTATGAAATTCAGCAGAATCCTTTGATTGAGAAAAGGGTTCCTAAACAAGGTGGGATGAGGATCGTGTTCATCCTTAGTCCAGTAGAGAAAAGCTTCCTGAGGGTCAGGAGAAAGCACTGACAATGCATCCTCTAACTGATAGAAAACGGGGTCACCATGATCCTCCTGTAGGTCCTCAATAATCGTGTATCCAGAAATAGGTTCGATGCTGAGAAACCTACTATCAACTGAATTGATAGCCCAATACGGGTCACACCGTTCTGCTTCACTGAACTCTTCACCGTCATCCCCCATCTTCCCGCATTTCATAAGCTGCTGAAGGAAACTCTTTTTGTGGGGATAGATCGACGGCCCATCAGAATGAATCGAAGGATCCCACACCGCAGGGAAATACCCTTCAGGAATCCGAGGCTGGGGACTATTCACTGTCGGAGTCGATGTCGGCACAGTAAAGTCATACATCGGCCCAGCAGAACACGCCGTAAGGCCAGGTATACAGAGGGATAGGACCACAACAGTCCAGAGTGATTTATTCATTCGAGTTCCTCAATATTTTGTGATCTCACTGTTGAGGGGACATCGGTGTACATGAGGGGAGCGTGTCCGGGGGTATGCAGAGTGTATTCCGCTGATGACGCGCCCGTATAGTGTGTGACTATAGTTGGCGTGGGCGAGGTAGACGCTGCTTATTAGGGGGATACTGAGCAGGTTTTTCGCCACTTTCCTCTAGGATTGTCCAATAAGGAAAGAAAGGACGATCAGCATGCTCCGAAAGGCCTCTAGTCTAGCCCTCGGTTCTCTGCTGGCGGTGGGCCTCACAGTGACTATTTCGCCGGCAGGTTTTGCCGACCCTGCACTCGCTGCTGCCCCCTCAGCTTCTCAGTCGGCGGTGCCTGCTGCCCTGATTGCTGCTGCGCACCAACGCCCTGCGGCTGATGATGCGCAGGCTCCGGGTGGTAATGCGCTGGATATTGACTTCGATGCTTTTACGAAGCCGCTTGATGAGCCGAACTATGTGGCTATTGGGGATTCGTATTCCATCGCATCCTTTGCCCTCACCACCATCTGGGAGCCGTGTTTCCGTAACCTGTTGGATTACCCGCATCTCACTTCCGCGCAGACGGGGTTGCCGCTGGTGGAGCCGGCCTGTATTGGCGGTAGTGGTACCGGCTACTGGTATTCGTCGAAGATGAAGGGTACCGATGTGGCGGTGAAAGTGCCGTATCGGGAGCTGCTGAATAAGCAGACCAAGCTGGTGACTATCAACCTGGGTTTGAATGACATCATGCTGGCGTACGACAAGAAGTTGGTGCGCGAGTGCTTCGACGCTACCTACCACAGCAGCGATCGGGACCATAGCGCGTGCGCGGCGAAGGTGGAGAAGCAGTTCCGTCCTCTCATTAAGATCCTGCCGAAGGTGCTGGAGGGCGTTTATAAGGATGCCAAGACGCGCATTGCGAAGGATGGCATGGTGGTGGCCGTCGGCTATGTCGAGATGTTTGACGGCGACAACCTGTGCTGGGATAACGGGTTTATTGGCCCGGCTGACCGTGCCTACATCAACTCGGTGTTTAAGCGGGTGAACCGGGCGGTGCGTATTGCTGCCCGTAAAGCCCGTGTGGCCCAGTACATTCCAGGCGACTATCAGACGGCGGTGACGTCGACGTGCGGTGTTCCTTTCCTACGTTGGTCCAGCTTTACCGGTTTGCCGGAGTTGGCGTACCCCCTGCATCCAACGTTTGCGGGTGCCGTCATGACGTCCCGTGCACTGAGCTCCATGTATTTAGCGAAGCACCCGTACAACGTTCGCCCCACCACGGTAGAGCCTGCTTCCGAGGATAGTGACGAGTCCACCACGCCGACCACCCAGGCGGAGCCTAAGGCTGCACCAGCTAGCAAGGCCACACCATCAAGCAAGGCCACACCATCAAGCAAGGCTGCACCGTCAGCTACGGTGACGTCCTTGCCCAAAGCAACCGCCACGGCGAAGGCCTCCGACACGCCTTCAACTCCAACCATGGAACCGGCCGCCTAACGTGCGTTTGCCGCCGGCACACAGTGCTGGTACCGCCCCTCAGAAGTGCAGAACAAGGACTCTGCGGTGCAAGCCGCAGGCTCCTCTATCTATGTCAGCCCCCTACCACCACGTAGAATTGGTGGATAACAATCTGCAATGCCGCTCCGAGCGGTCCCTCGTGAACCCTCGTGCCAGCGCATAAAGCCACCTAGAAAGAATGCCTAAGATGAAGCCTTCACGACTTATCGCCGGCCTGACCACCAGTACCATCCTCGTCGGTAGCCTCGCCCTCGCACCGCACGCTCTCGCTGAACCCACCACCCCCACCCCCAAGCCAACCCCCGAACCCAACGCGGCACCCGCCAGCCCCTACAGCTACGCGGCCATCGGGGACTCCGCCACCGTCGGAGGATCCTGGTTCGCCCCCATGGGAGATCTGTGTGGCCGTAACCGTACGGACTACCCCAACGTCCTGGCCTCCAACACTGGCCTGCAGCTGAATGAAACCGCCTGCTACAACGCCACCACCCAGAACTACCAGTGGATACGCCCTGCCGGCATCCTCAACTCCCCCAACCCGCCGCAGGTTAAGGCCATCGACAAGAACACCCGGATGGTCACCATCCAGCTGGGCTTGCGCGACATTGTGGGCGACGGCACGAACTCGCTGCTCACCAAATGCGTCAGTAAGTGGGGCAAGCAGTACACCAGCATGGTCAGCGGCCAGCCCACGGAACTCACCGGCAGCCCCTGCCGCGACGCCTACGGCACTACCACTATGAAGAAGTTTGATGGCCTGCAAGCCCGCCTGGCTGCCATCTACGCCAACGCCAAGGCCCGCACCACCAGCGACACCCTCGTGGTTGCGGTCGGCTACGCCCCGCTGTTTAACGGCACCAAGAATTGCTGGGAGGGGCAGCTGATTCCGGCCCGCGACCGCCAGTTCTACAACGACATCTACCGCAAGCTCAACCGCACGATCCGCCAGGCCGCCCGCCAGGCTGGGGTTCCCTCCTTCGTCCCCTCTAAGGACTTGGGTATCCGCTCCAGCTGCGGCGTTCCCGGTTTGCGCTTCACCAGCCTCACCGGCCTGCCGGAGGCCTCCTATCCGATGGGCCCCACTGTTGCTGGCCAGGCACACATCGCTGTCACTCTTGAGCAGATGTGGAAGGACTGGACGAGCACCCACTCGTCGCTGAAGTAGCGTTCCTCCACCGTCACCCACCTAAGGACCCTGGCCACCATGGACCACGCCACCCCCTCCACAGGCACCACCCCCTCCTCGGCCACCCGCCCCCGACGGCTTCCCCGTGCCCTCCTCGCCGGCACCAGCGCCCTCCTCCTGGTCGGAAGCCTCGCCACCCTTACCGGCTGCGGCGGCGGAGGAGACACCACCCCGCCCGGCGTCATCCGCGTCTACGGGTCCGAACCCCAACACCCCCTCATCCCCACCAACACCAACGAAACCGGCGGTGGCGACATCCTCCGCTACCTCTTCACCGGCCTCATCCAATACGACAACGACGGCAAAATGGAGATGGCACACGCCAAATCCATCACCGCCAACAGCAACTCCACCCAATTCACCATCACCCTGAAGCCCGGCTGGACCTTCAGCAACGGCGAACCCGTCACCGCACAAAGCTATGTGGACGCCTGGAACTACGGGGCCTGCGGCAAAAACCTCCAGCTCAACCAAAGCTTCTTCAGCACCATCGAGGGCTACAAAGACGTCATCCCCGCCAACAACACCAACTGCCACATGCGGGGCCTCACCGTCACCAGCCCACTCAGCTTCACCGTCACCCTCAACCAGCCCGAAGCCGGCTTCCCCCTCCGCCTGGGCCACACCCCCTACATGCCGCTCCCCCGCGTCGCCTACCAGGACATGAAAGCCTTCGGCGAACACCCCATCGGCAACGGCCCCTACAAACTCATCGACGGCACCGCCTGGCTCCACAACGACCGGGTCATGACGGAAGTCAACCCCACCTTCAAAGGCGACCCCAAAACCCGCAACAAAGGCATCTGGTGGATCTTCTACACCAACCCCGACACCGCCTACGCGGACCTCCTCGGCGGCATGCTCGACACCGTCGGCAGCACCGTCGGCCCCACCGCCCTCCCCAACTTCCAAACCGACTTCCCCCACAGCAACAGCAACAAACCCACCGCCAGCTCCACCGCCTTCGTTATCCCCGAATGGCTCCCCCACTTCAAGGGCGAAGAAGGCCGCCTCCGCCGCGCCGCCATCTCCATGTCCATCAACCGGCCGCTCATCACAGAGAAAATCTTCTTCGGCACCCGCACCCCCGCCAAAGAATTCACCTCCCCCACCCTAGGCGATGTGGACCTTGACGTGCCCGGCAACAGCGTCCTCACCTACAACCCCACAAAAGCCCGCCAACTGTGGAAACAAGCCAACACCATCAGCCGCTGGAGCGGCACCTTCCACATCGGCTATAACGCTGACGGCGGCCACCAGCAGTGGGTCGACGCAGTCTGCAACAACCTCCACCAGACCCTCGGAATCGCCGCCCACGGCAAGGCCTACCCCACCTTCAAACAACTCCGCGACGAAATCACCCAACGCACCATCAAAATAGCCTTCCGCTCCGGCTGGTCCGGCGACTACCCCTCCGTCTACAACTTCCTCGAACCCCTCTACGTGACGGGCGCCTCCTCCAACGACGGCGACTATTCCTCCCCCGCGTTCGACATGCTCATCTCCCAAGCCGCTGCCTCGTCCTCCGTCACCGAATCGAAGAAGTTCTACCGCAAAGCCCAAGCCATCCTCATGCGGGACCTCCCCGCCATCCCCCTCTGGTACCCCAACGCCTCCACCGCCTGGAACCCGGAGCTGCGGAACGTCCACATCATGTGGAACGGCTACCCCAACTACACGCTCATCGAGAAGCCCACACCTGCCAAGGAGAACTAACACATGGGCTGGTACATCGTTAAACGGATAGGGCAGATGCTCCCTGTCTTCTTCGGCGCCACCTTCCTGATCTACGCCATGGTGTTCCTCACCCCCGGCGACCCCGTGGCAGCCCTCGCAGGTGACAAACCCCTCACCCCCGAACTCGTTGACGCACTCCGCAACCAATACCACCTGAACGACCCCTTCATCGTCCAATACGGGCTCTACCTCAAAGGCATCTTCACCGGAGACTTCGGCACCACCTTCAGCGGCCGCCCCGTCATCGACGAAATCTCCCGCGCCTTCCCCATCACCGTAAAACTCGCCCTCATGGCGCTCGTCATCGAAACCGTCTTCGGCATCGGCTTCGGCGTTATTGCCGGCCTCAAAAAAGGCGGCTGTTTCGACTCCACCCTCCTGGTGGTCTCCCTCGTCATCATCGCCGTCCCCACCTTCGTCCTCGGCTTCGTCGCCCGCTTCCTCTTTGGCATCAAATGGGGCATCGTCCCACCCACCGTCGGAGGCAACCCCAGCTTCGTCAACCTCCTGCTACCCGCCTTCGTGCTGGGGTTGGTGTCCTTCGCCTACGTCCTCCGCCTCACCCGCTCCAGCATTTCTGAGGTGATGGAGGCGGACTATGTGCGTACCGCCACCGCCAAAGGCCTCAGCCGGCCCACTGTGGTGGTTCGCCACATCCTGCGCAACTCGCTGATCCCCGTCGTCACCTTCATCGGCACCGACCTGGCCGGCCTTATGGGCGGCGCCATCATCACTGAAGGCATCTTCAACGTGCCCGGTATTGGTGGCCTGGTCTACCGGGCAGTCATGCTCGGCGAGGCCCCCACCGTAGTGTCCATCGTCACCCTGCTCGTCATTATCTACATGGTGGCCAACCTGCTGATCGACCTCCTCTATGCCGCCCTCGACCCGAGGATCCGCTATGCCTAAACACCCCAACAACCCCACTGCCAAGCTCACCACCAATGCCGGCCAGCCCGACATCGCAGTGAACCAGCCCACCGGTAACCCAGCCGGGCGCATCACCGAGCTCACCACCAGCAACCCGCAGGAAAACTCCGCAAACACCTTTGTGGCAGAAATCGACCAGCTCGAACCCGACACCCCACCCGCCGGCATGTGGATGGAAGCCTGGCGTCGCCTCCGCGTCCGCCCCCTCTTCTGGATCTCCGTCACCATCATCCTCCTGGTCCTCCTCGTCGCCGCCTTCCCGGGCCTCTTCACACACGTCGACCCCGCCGAAGGCAACCTCCTCAACTCACTCGAAGGCGCCCAACCCGGCCACCCCTTCGGCTTCACCCAACAGGGCTACGACGTGTACGCCCGCGTCATCTACGGCGCCCGCGCCTCCGTCGTCGTCGGCATCTCCGTCACCCTCCTCGTCACCCTCATCGGCATCCTCATGGGAGCCCTCGCCGGCTACTACGGCGGCTTCCTCGACTCGCTCCTCAGCCGCATCACTGACATTTTCTTCGCCATCCCCCTCCTGCTCGCCGGCATCGTCCTCATGCAGCTCTTCCCGCAACGCACCATTGGAACCGTCATCCTCGTCCTCTCCGTCTTCGGCTGGTCACAGATGGCCCGAGTGGTGCGCGGCGCCGTAATCACCGCGAAGAATAACGACTACGTGCTGGCCGCCCGAGCAATCGGAAAATCCCGCCTCTCTATCCTCTTCACGCACGTCCTCCCCAACTGCCTGGCCCCCATCATCGTCATGGCCACTACCTCCCTGGGCGTCTTCATCGTCGCCGAGGCCACCCTCTCCTTCCTCGGTATCGGCCTGCCCACCACCACTATCAGCTGGGGCAACGACATCTCCGTCGCCCAGCAAACACTCCGCCAAGCCCCGCTCACCCTCTTCTGGCCCTCCCTCGCCCTCGCTCTCACCGTGCTCGGCTTCATCCTGCTGGGTGATGCGCTGAAGGACGCCCTGGACCCGAAGGAACAACGCCGCGGACGGAAGGGATAACACCATGACAGACCGCACGCCCAGCAGCACCAACACCGCTCCCGTTTCCAGCAGCAGCGCCCCAGCAGCTACCACCGCCCCAGCTACCACCGCCCCCGCGGGCGAGCCACTCCTCGAGGTGAAAAACCTCAACATCGCCTTCGGCTCCATCAAAAACCCCAAGCCCACCGTCCACGACGTCAACTTCCAGATCTACCCCGGCGAAACCGTCGCCATCGTCGGCGAATCCGGCTCCGGCAAATCCACCACCGCCCACGCCATCATCGGCCTCCTCCCCGGCAGCGGCCACGTCACCAGCGGCTCCATCACCTTCAAAGGTGACGAACTGGTCGGCGCCAGCAGCAAAAAAATGACGTCCCTCCGCGGCAGCCACATCGGCCTGGTCCCCCAAGACCCCATGACCAACCTCAACCCGGTGTGGACCATCGGCCGGCAAATCACCGAAGCACTCGCCGCCAACAACATCGCCAAAGGCTCCGCCGCCACAAAACGCGCCTGCGAACTACTGGCCGAAGCCGGCATACCCAACCCGGAGACCCACCTTAAGCAGTACCCGCACGAGTTCTCCGGCGGCATGTGCCAGCGCGCCCTCATCGCCATCGGCCTACACGCCCGCCCCGACCTCCTCATCGCCGACGAACCCACCTCCGCCCTCGACGTCACCGTCCAGAAGCAGATCCTCGACCACCTCCAAGGCCTCATCGAGAACCTCGACACCGCCGTCCTCCTCATCACCCACGACCTCGGCCTCGCCGCCGAACGCGCCAGCCGCGTCATCGTCATGCAGCACGGACACATCGTCGAACAAGGCCCCTCGCGGCAGATCCTCACCAACCCGCAGCACCCCTACACCAAGCAACTCATCGCCGCCGCCCCCAGCCTGGCAGCCCACCGCTCCGAAACCCGTCACCAGCGGGCCGTCGACGGCGGCCTCACCCTCCTCGAGGTAAAAGGCGTCACCAAGCGCTTCCTGCTGCCCAACTCTCGCCCCTGGGAAAAAAACTACTTCACCGCCGTCGACAACGTGGACCTGGCTATCCGCCAAATGCACACCACCGCGATCGTCGGTGAATCCGGCTCCGGAAAATCCACCCTCGCCAAAATGATGCTAGGTCTCTTGGAACCCACCGAAGGCGACGTCACCTACGAGGGCAAATCCATCCGCAAGCTGCACCGCGACGACGAGCTGAGCTTCCGCAAACGCGTCCAGCCCGTCTTCCAAAACCCCTACGGCACCCTCGACCCCATGTGGTCTGTTTTCAACATCATCGAAGAACCCCTCAAAGTGCACCACCTGGGCGACAAGAAAACCCGCGCCCGGCGCGTCAGCGAGATCCTCGACCGGGTTGCCCTCCCCCAATCCATGCTGCGCCGCTATCCCATGGAACTGTCCGGCGGCCAACAGCAGCGCGTCGCCATTGCCCGCGCCCTCGTGCTGGAGCCGGAACTCATCATCTGTGACGAGGCCGTCTCTGCCCTGGACGTACTGGTGCAGGCGCAGATCCTGGAGCTGCTCAACGATCTCCAGCGGGACCTCGGCCTCACCTACGTGTTCATCACCCACGACCTGGCTGTGGTGAAGCAGATCGCCGACGACGTGGTGGTGATGCGTGACGGCGCCATTGTGGAGCGCGGGGAGACGGACGAACTGTTCGCTCACCCGCAGCAGGAGTACACGCAGCGGCTGCTGGACGCCATCCCCGGCGCGAAGATCCTCGGTTAGGTTGCGGTGCCGTACCGCTAGCGGAGAATTCACTTGTCCCCGCTAGTCGCACTGCTGGCTGCTGCTATTGGTGCGGAGTAACGTCAACAATATGAAGAATCGTCGCTTTGCAGCTGCCGGCCTCGTTGCCGTGGCCGCCGCTGCCATTCTTACCGGTTGTCAATCCTCCTCCTCGACCGACGCCACCAGCAGCAGCTCCAGCTCCAGCGCCGCCTCTACCGCCACCCCAACGACCCCCACACACATCCCGCTCCCCGCCTCTGCCCTGGAGAACGGCGTCACTCACAACTGTGGTGCCGTCGAAGGGCAGGGCACGCTGTTCATCAAGGAAAGCACCCTGCCCTGTATGGAAGCGAAGGGCATCATCAACATCTACCTCAACGACCCCAGTGTGCCGCACGAGGGTGAGGCCAGCGTCGCCAAATTGGGCGACTGGACGTGTTCCACCAGTATCCCCTCGGTTGCCGCCAGTGACGGCTTCGCGCTCTCCTGCACCCGTGGTGCCGACCCGGAGATCATTGTTATCCCCGCGAAGCCCATCGACGCCCCCGCGCAGTAGCCCTGCCACGCAGCAGTGTTGCCGCGCAGTTGCTTAGCTGCACAGCGACAGCAGTCGTGCCGGTGGCCGCACACAGCAGCAGCGAGAGCAACAGCGGCGACAGCGGCCAGCCACTCAGCCGGTCGAGTATCGAGTATGGCTAACCGCGCCTAGAACGCGCCGCGGTTAGCGCGCTCGTCACGGATGCGGTCCACAATGCCCGGATCCACCAGGGTAGACAGGCCGCCCAGCGGCTTATCGGTCTCCAACGCCCGCACCACCCGGCGCATAATCTTGCCAGAACGGGTGCGCGGCAGGTCGCCCACAAAGTAAATGCGGGCCGGCTTGGCGATGGGGGAAATCTGCTGGGAGACACTATCCATCAGGTCGGCGGCCAGTTTCTCGGCATCCTCCCTGCCCTCCAGCAGGTGGTTGGAGCGGCCGCGCACCACCACGTAGGCCACCACAACCTCGCCCTTGCTCTCGTCGGGAACACCAATGACGGCAGTTTCCGCCACATCGTAGGCGCTGCCGATCACGGACTCGATCTCGGCGGTGGACAGCCGATGCCCAGCCACGTTAATAACATCGTCGGCGCGGCCAAGAATCCAAATGTCGCCGTCCTCGTCCCGCTTCGCGCGGTCGCCAGTTGCGTAGTAGCCCTTGTTGGCAAACTGCTTGAAGTAGGCGCGGTAGAAGCGGCCTTCGTCGCCCCACACACCGCGCAGCATACTGGGCCACGGGTGGGTAATGACAAGGAAGCCTTCTTCCCCGTTGGGCACTTCTTCTCCCTGCTCGTCGACGATGGCGACGGCGATGCCATCGACTGGTTGCTGGGCGGAGCCGGCTTTCAGCGGCTTGTAGCGCCAAAGGGGGCGGATGGCGTGGGAGCCGGTTTCGGTCTGCGACCAGGTGTCGACAACGGGGGTGGTGCCGCTGGTGTAGAGCAGGAACAGCGGGTGTTCGGCGGGCATGGGGCGGTAGCGGTGGGTGGCGGATTGGGGGTCGACGACGTCGTGCCACCAAAAGTCGCGGCCGTCCTCCATGGGGGTGTCTTGGCCGGTGCGCTTCACGACCAGCACGGATTCCACCTGTAGCTCGCCGTCTTCGTCCTCAGCTGAGGTGCTGAGGGCGTCGTCAACGATGGTTTTGAGGGCAAGGGGTTTGCCGCTGCGGAATTGGCCGTCGGAGGTGATGACGATGCGGGCACCGGAGTCGATGAGGCGCTGGCGGAGTGCCGGGGCGCTGAAGCCGCCGAAGACGACGGTGTGAATGATGCCGAGGCGGGCGCAGGCCAGCATGGCGATGACGGCTTCGGGGATGCCGGGCAGGTAGATGGCAGCGCGGTCGCCGGTGCGGAGACCCAGGGTGGTCAGGTAGTTGGCGGCTTTGCACACGTCGTCGAGGAGTTCACGGTAGGTGATGTCGCGGGTGTCGTTGGGGTCTTCGCCGATCCAGTGGTAGGCGATGACATCTCCGCGGCCGGCGTCGACGTGGCGGTCGAGGCAGTTGGCGGCGGCGTTGAGGGTGCCGCCGTCGAACCAGCGGGCGCGGGGGGCGTCGCTTCAGTCGAGGGCGGTGGTCCAGGGGGTGTCCCAGTCAAGGTCTTGGGCGGCTGTTTCCCAGTATTCGACAATGTCGTCATCGGTGGTGATGACGTTGTGGTCGAGCCGGGTGACGGGGGCGGCAGGGTCTAGGTGCTACTCACTGGGGTTGTGGGGAGTAGCTGCCTGTTCGGTGGAGGACATTCTCTGTCACCTCCTGTGTGTTTGGCGGTGTATATGGTGTAGAACAGTGGGGCGCGCTGGGTTATTCCGTGGTATTCCGCATGTACAGTTTTTCGTGGGTGGCTGGGATACTCCGTGCCTTAATTGCTTTAATGCGGCAAGGTGGCCTGCGGTGCTGGTGCACTGCAGGCCACCTTGTGGTGCGCGATGACGCGGGTGATGGTGCCCTCGCCCCTGCTGGCTGTACCGGTTGGCGGTCAGCTGTACTAGTCGGCTGTGCCGGTTGGCTGTATTAGGGGCGAGGTTGCCCTTGTGTGGTTAGTGGGCAACCATCTCGATGCCGGCCTTTTCGGCGATGGTGTTGGCGGCGACGTGGCCGAACACCAGGGCTGCACCGATGGAGGTGCCGCCGGCGGTGTAGGTGTGGCCGACGATGGACTTGGTGGTGTTACCGGCGGCGTAGAGGCCTTCGATAACGGAGCCGTCTTCGCGGGTCACTTCTGCTTTGGGGTTGATGACGAGGCCGCCGGAGGTTCCGATGTCACCGGGGTAGACCTGGGTGGCGTAGAAGGGGCCCTTCTCCACGGTGCCCAGGGACGGGTTGGGCTTGTGGTAGCGGTCGCCGTAGAACCAGTCGTGTTCGTTTTCGCCACGGTGGAAGTCTTCGTCGATGCCGGTCTTGGCGTAGCCGTTGAAGGTGTTGACGGTCTTCTTCAACTGGTCGACCGGCACGTTGATCTTGCTGGCTAGTTCTTCCAGGGTGTTGGCCTTGACCATGGCGCCGGTCTTGAAGAATTCCTTCGGCAGCGGGATGCGCGGCATGTAGCCGTAGGCGAAGGCGTACTTGTTGCGGCACTGGGTGTCGAAGATGAGCCAGGCGGGCATGTTGTCGGCGGGGCCGTCACCCTTACCGAACTTGCCACCGTAGAGGCCTTGGCCGGCGGTGCAGTACGGCAGGGCTTCGTTCATGAAGCGGTTGCCGTCGCTGTTGACGATGATGGTGTGGGGGACGGAGCGGTCGGGGACAATGAAGCGTTCTTCGTCGTCGACGACGATGACGGTCCACATCTTGGCCTTGGGCAGCTGGATGACGGGCGACCAGATGGCGTCTGCCATGTTGTCGATGGCGGCGCCGTACTTGAGGCCGATATTGATGCCGTCACCGGTGTTGCCTTCGGCGCCCACGGTCCAGGTACCGTTGATGGGGTGACGCTGGTACTTCTTGCGCATTTCATCGTTGCGTTCGAAGCCGCCGCAGCCCAGGATGACACCGTTCTTGGCGTTGACGGCGATCTCCTTGCCGTTCTGTTCGAAGACGGCGCCGGTGACCTTGTTTCCGGTCATGACGACGTCCTTGAGGGCGGTTTCCATCTGTACGTCGACGCCGGCGCGCAGGCAGGAGTGCATGATGGAGGCGGTGAGGCCGGCACCCATGGTGCGGGGAGTCTTGCCGAAGACGATGTTGGGGATGTTGCGGAGGGCCAGTTTGGCGATACGCAGGTAAGGCTTCCAGTGCGACATGAAGAGCAGGATGTCGGCGGAGTCGAAGGAGTTGAGGTCCATCGGGATGGCTGGCTTGAAGTAGGCGCTGACCTGGTTGTCCTTCCACTTGCCGAGGAGGTTGGCGTCGAAGGGGCCGGCTTCTACGCCGCGGCCGGTGGGCTGGGCGCCGGGGGCGTCGAGCCAGTAGTCGGGGTAGCCGTCCATGCGGCGCCAGATGAGGCCGGGGCAGTTCGCGGAGAGGAAGTCCATGGCTTTCTCACCGTTGTCCAGGAAGGAGTCGATCATTTCGTCGGAGGTGCAGTCGCCGACGCAGGCCTTCAGGTATTGGCGTCCGAGTTCCTTATTGTCGTTGCCGCCCACGCGCTGGAGCTGCTTGTTACCGGGAACCCACACCATGCCTGCGGACTTGGCGGTGGAGCCGCCCCACTTGTCGGTTTTTTCGGCAAGGAGGACTTTGAATCCGCGCTTGGCGGCGGTAAGCGCTGCGCTGAGGCCTGCTGCGCCGGATCCAACTACGACGACGTCATAATCTTTATCCATGCAATATCACAACCTTTGTGTGAGAGCAGGGGAAAGCCTGCTCGGTTAATGAGCCACTACCGGCAACTATACGGGCAGTTGTTGGGCAGTAGGAGGGAATGAAAAACTATTTTGGGCACCACTAGCGTGAGGTGTACGCATTCTTCTCAGCGGGTGCTAGGGAGGCCGAGTTTGCGCAGCTTGCTGCAGCTTCGAGCAGTCTGGAGGGTGCTGGAGCTGCTGTTACTGGCATGGCAATGAGCATGAACTCTAGCCTGTTGTTTTTGTGATGCCGGTTTCTTGTGGTGACAGGGTCGTTATTCCCCGTGTTTCAAATACTAGAATCGCCCCTCCGCTTGCTGCTAGAAGGGCGATTCTAGTGACTGTTTCTGTGGCGTTAGAAGTCCAATGCTACGTGTCAGGTGCTTCGTCTCTCATGGTTGTTCACCATGCCTCTAACGCGTGTTCTTTTGTGTCTGCGTTAGGCTTTCGCCGGGGTGACGGTGGCCTGCGGGATCGTGTCGAAGACGCCTTCGCGCTTCGGGACGTCCTTGTCGTGCTTCTTCCACTTCTTGTCGCGTCCGAAGGGCTTCGGGAGCTGTTTGTTGATCAGTGGAACGGTGAAGTACAGATCTGAGGGGAGCGTGTACTCGCCACGCTTGGCGGCAAGTTCCGCGTCCTCTTCGATCATGTCGGGGCTGCGACGCCACTGGGCGGGCTTGCCCTGGTCCCGGGTGAGGCAGATGGAGCGGGTCACACCGTGCACCACCGGATGGACATAGTCGGGGTAGAAGAACATGAGCGGCACAAAGTCGGGAACGACCTGGAGGGACCACTCGGGGAGACCGAGGATGCTCCATGCTGTCTCGCAAGGTTTACCGATCTCTGTATCGATGATCTTGGTGGCGAGTTTACCGGCAACCGTTCCGATAACCTTTGTGGAAATCTTCACTGGAAGAGCGCTGGCAACGGCCTTGCCGGCAACCTTGCTGACAACGGGAACGCCAACTACGGCAGCTACGCCCTCTTCAATAAGTTTGCCAGGGATAGCTCCTACAACCTTGCCGCCAACAAAACCTGGGACGCCACACACCGCTTCACCGAAGCCGGGGATGACCATCTGGACGGCCTTGGTGGCAATCTTGTCACCAACACCCTGGACAATGAGCTTCCACATAATGCTGGTGATTTTCTCAGCGATGTCAGCCACGAGCGTGTAGGTGTTCATGCCGTTTTCAACGGTAAGGTCACCTGCTGGAATCCACTTCCAGGCACGTCCATCAAATGGGGAAGTGCCAACGGTGTAGACGTAGGTGACGGTCGGGTCATCGATGAGTTCGATGAGGCCGCCCACCTGGTCGGATCGCATGGGGATGGTGCCCTGGTTCACCTTGATGAATTCAAGCTGGCCGAGATAAACCTTGGCAGCAAAATTGAAGATGCTCGCAAATTCCGGACGAACCTGCTTACGCATGCCATCAACAACCTCGGTGGAGATTTCCCGGAGGGTGTATTCACTGAGCGGGCGGCAGGTTTCGCTGGCGACGCTGAGGCCGTCAACGATCTTCTGCACGTTCATGGCCTGCTTGCCGGGGAACTTGTTGGGGTTCTTGATGGGCTTGGGATTGTGGTTGTACTCGTGTGGAGTAGAACCAGAGGGCTTGGTACTGAGGCAGGCATTCTGCAGTTTGCCCTGCACGAAGTCAGCAATCTTCTTGATAAGTTTGGGGCCATACTTGGCGGTCAACTTGGGGAGTGTCATCGGCGATACGCTGAAGATGTGGAGGAAGCTCACTTGGAGAAGGTCAGGCATAACCTTCCCCCATAGTTCCACTGGGATGGACCCGAAGTAGAGCACAGTGAGGGCAGCCTCAATGGCTTCGTTGATGGTGATGTTCTTCAGCTGGACGGTGTCGTTCCACCCGTTGTCGCGCCCTTTCATAAGGGTGCTGACAACAAGGTTGACGGCGTGGTCGTCCACTTCACGGGCTGGGCCGCCGATTTGGGAGGCGGGGGTGGTCACAAGGAGTCGATTGATCTCCAAGTTGCCCAACCGTGCAGCGTATTTACGGGCGTTATTCTCAAACTTTGCCTGCTGTTCTGGATTACCGGCAAAAGTTTTCGAGATCGCCTCAACAGTCAGATTAAATACTCCGCCGAAGGTTAGCTCGTCGGAGGTTTCGCAGTAGGATTTCTGCGCAGCGGCACTGGATTGGAGTGCGGGTGCGGTAGTGGCTGCGGCGGGGGCCGGGGCAGTTACTGCAGGGGCTGCGAGTGCTACTGCCGTCACCAAAGACACGATTGTCGTGGCGCAGCGTGACACGGGCGCGTTCCTTTCAGGAGATGTGGGAGCGTTACAAGGTGTATACACCAGAGATATACGTTACCAGTGTAGATCTAGAGAGCTTTTTCGTTACAGTTTTGCAACACTATTTTTGTGTTGTTCATCTGTACATAACCACGTGAACTTCGGTTTTATAAGGTCATTTGTCCAATAACAATGCTCAGAGGGGCTGTTTGGAGACTCCATGGGCACTGTCACTGTATTAATATTTGGCGGATAGACTACTGCCCCAATTCTTTCGAATCGGGGCAGTAGTGGCGTTATGCAGTTAGCGCGTCGGGGTGGGTCCGTCACCAGAGGAGAGGGTGACGGGCCCCGTCGACGGGTTTAAACGTGGCGGTTGAGCCATCCGATGGCGTAGTCGATGACTTCGTCACGCACAACCTCGTTAAAGGTTTCGTGCATGAGACCTTGCCAAATCACCATGTGCTTATCCTTGGAGGCGACTGCGTTGTACCAGTTGACGTTGAATGCGTAGGGGACAAGTCCATCTTTTTGACCGTGCATGATGAGGGTCGGACGGGTGTAGTTCTTAGCGTGGGCTGCTGCGTACCGGAGGCCAGCGAGGACCTGGACTGCAGTGGAAGCACTGAATTCCTTAGAGTTCAGCGGGTCCTTGGTGTAGTCCTCGGTGACGACGCTGTCGGAGCAGACGCCGGAGGCCAGTGCGTTAGGAATGTCCACCTGTTGAAGAACCTTGGGGCTCTCGAGGGAGATCTTGTCGCCGGGCTTGCTGGAAACCACGGAAGGAAGCACGGTCTTGAATGCCAGAATCTTGGTGAGAGGGTACTTCTCGGAAAGGGAAGGTTCAATCTTATCGTTGGCAGCGGGGAGCTTCTTTGCCCTGATGTACTGCGGCTCGAGGGTGTTCTTGCCGTAGGGGTTGACGACGATGCCGCCACCGTTGGTGATGGTGCCGTCCATATCGTTGGGGTACTTGGTTTCGAGGGCCTCGGTAGCCATGGCACCCATGGAGTGGCCGATCACGAAGACCTTCTTGCCCTTGTTCTGTGCCTTAGCGGACATCAGTACATGGTGAACATCGTCGACCATGTAGTCGAAGGAGTTAACGTTTCCCTTCTTGGTGGCGGTGTTGGGAGCAGCAGACTTGCCGTGGCCGCGGTGGTCCATGCGGTAGACGCTAAAACCAGCCATATTGAGGCGGTAGGTCAGGTAATCGTAGCGGCCGAGGTGTTCGGCGAGACCGTGAACGAGCACAACAGCTGCCTTGGGATTCGCCAGGGTGTTGTACTTGTAGTAGATCTTGGCGTGGTCGGGGCTCGTGGAAGTGAAGTAGCCGTCGGTCACCTTGGCGGTGGGAGCCACCATGCCGTGGATCTGGTGCGGGTAGGGATTGTAGGTTGCAGCGGCGGCAGTGCTGACAGTACCGAAGCTGATGGCAACTACAGACACCATGGCGACTGCGCCGGAGAGAATACGATTCCGCATGGGAGTGGTCCTATCTCTGTGAGTAGTGGGAATGCGGCGTCACCGCATGCTGCGTAATAAAGAGCACAGGTTTCGGGAGATGTGCTTTATCAGCTCATTCTAATCTTTTATCCAGCACGTGCTCTGGAAGTTACCGCTGGTTGCACACACCCCCTCAGCCGGGATGTTGGCTGAGGGGGTGTGGAGGTGTTCTCGTGTGGGGGTGTTAGCGCTTACTGGCCTTTTTTGGCGTTGCGCTTAGCCATGGCACGGGTGAGAGCACGCGGCACAGCGTTGGGCATGAAGTGCTGGTGGCTGAGAACGCGGGCCTGCTTGCCGACGGCCCAGTGGAGGCGAGTGCTCTTCTGCTTCTCCGGGCGGGTGGCGGTCCAGACGACATCGGTGACGTCGCTGGCGGTGAGCTTGAGACCGAGGGTCTTGAGAATCGGGATGGTGTAGCCCTTTTCGAGTTCCTTTTCCACCATGTCGGTCTTGACGAAGAGCGGGTTCACATCGATGATGCGGATGCCATACTTCATAAATTCAATATCGAGGGCTTCGGTGAGGCCACGGATGGCGAACTTGGCGGCGGAGTAGACGGCCAGGTCCGGAGTGCCGACAAAGGAGGCGGCGGAGGAGATGTTGACGATCTGGGCACCGGGGGTGTTCTTGAGGTAGGGCAGGGCGGCGTGGATGCCGTTGATATAGCCCATAACGTTGACGTCGAAGAGGCGCTTTTCGTCTTCGAACTTCTGGGTTTCAAATTCACCGATGACGGCGACGCCGGCATTATTGATGAGAATGTCGAGGCGACCATCGGTGTGCTTCATGAAGTCTTCGATGGCGCGCTTGTAGTCCTCGGGGTCCGAGGAGTCCATTTTGCCTTGCACAACGTTGGGATCGTTCTGTCCCCATTCGAAGTGTCCCGAACGGGTGTAGGCACCGACGAGGTAGCCTTCCTGGGCGAATCGTTCAGCGATGTCGCGGCCGATGCCACGTCCGGCACCGGAAACAAATACGGTTTTTTGCGTCATGCCCTCTTTATCGGTTCCGCTGCGAGATGCGTTACACCCTCTCTTTTTCGCTGTCGACGATTTTCCTCGGGACTCGTCACCCTATCTCTGCTGGTGAAGGCTCCACCATGATTTATAACTGTAGCCTTGCATTGCTTGCGAAAAGATAAGGGAACGAGTTGAATGAAAGTATGACAAGAGCTAACTCTGAATTCCACAAGCTGCTGCAAGAGCAGATCGAACACGAACTGGCCTCCTCCAACCAGTACCTGGCCATGTTCATCCACTACGACAACCTCGACATGCCCCAAATGGCAGGCGTCTTCAAAACCCACGCCACCGAGGAATACAACCACGCCATGCAGATGATCCAGTACCTGCAAGACGCCAACATCAAGCCCGACGTCCCCGCCGTACCGGCCGTCCGCAACGACTACGACGGTATCGTCGAGCCGGTCCGCGAAGCCCTCAAGCAGGAGCAGTTCGTCACCGCCAAGATCGACAAGCTCGCCCGCGTCGCCCGCGACTCCTACGACTTCCCCGGCGAATCCTTCATCAAGAAGTTCGTTGACGAGCAGCTCGAAGAAGAGGCCTACTTCAACCGCCTCCTCACCATCGTCGAAGCCAAGGGTGCCACCGTCTTCGAGGTGGAAAACTGGGTCGCCCGCGAAATCGCCGCAGCCGGCACCGCTAACTAACGCCCACCGCGCGCACCTAGCGCGTACTCTGCGCACCCTGCGCACACCTAGCGCGCACGTCAACCTGCGCATCGCGCGCACCTCACCCACCCTGCGCACACTAGGGACGTGAAGCGGCGAACTGCACACGGCACGAAGCCCGCAGCGTCACCTCACGACACCACACCCCCAGTGTGCCGCACCTCTGTGGCGTTCAGTTGTGTCATCCTCCTAACGGAATATACGAAAGCTCTTCCCTCTGCCCGGAAGGGCTTTCGTATATCTGCAGGCCACCGGTAGGATGTGCGCTATGCAACCAGCCACGCCCCTTTTCGCGCCCGGCACACGCCGCCCCGCCCTCCCCTCCCTCACGGGCGCCCGCTGGTACGCCGCACTGGCAGTGTTCATCCTCCACTGCGTCATCTTCCTCCCCGTCTACCCCTTCCAACGGACGGAAGCCTTCGTCACCCTCCACAAAGCCATCCCCATGCAGCTGGGGTCGCTGGGCGTCACCTTTTTCTTCCTGCTGTCGGGGTTCATCATCTACTACTCGTCCCGCAGCGACGACACCCCCCTTCTCTTCTACCGCCGCCGTATCCTCAAAATCTTCCCCACCCACTGGCTCTCCACCCTCATGCTGATGGCGCTGGTGGCGGTACCGTTCGGCCGGCTCATTACCTGGCTGCCGGAAGTACTGCTGGTGCACACCTGGAACCCGCAGTCGACGTACCTGGGTGCACTCAATGTGCCGGCGTGGTCGCTGTGCTCGGAGACGCTCTTCTACTTCTCCTTCCCACTGCTGAAACCGCTGGTGGAGAAGCTGCGGACGAACAAGCAACTGCTCATTGCCTTTGCCAGCATCCTGGTGACGCTGGTGGTGATGCACGTGTGCTTCTACCTCCTTGCGGATGGGCCGAAGGGTATTCACAACGCTTTCTCCGTGCGCATCCTGGATACCACCACCAGCCCGTTCTACCCTGCTAACTCGGATCCCAGCTGGTTCCAGCGCGAACACATCGCCTACTACCCCAGCTACTGGCTGAGCTACTACTTCCCGCTGGCCCGCTTCGGTGAGTTCTGGCTGGGTGTGCTGGCCTGCGAACTGGTGCTCTCCGGCTGGTGGCGCAACACCAAGATCTGGTGGCCGGCCCTGCTGCTGGCCGCCTCCTACGCCGCCACCTGGTTTGTGCCCATCAACTTCAAGATGTCGGTACTGTTCCTGCTGCCAACTGCCCTGTGCATTGCTACCTTGGCCCGGCGCGATGTGGAAGGCAAGACCGTCTTCTTGGGCAGTAAGGCGAATGTGTGGCTGGGTAATGTGTCCTTTGCCTTCTATATGGTGCAGTATCCGGTGATGGTGTGGGTGACGCGGACGTTCATCGGCGGCAAGAGCTACGGCTGGGCTGGGTGGCTGGGCTTCAGCGTGCTGGCGTTTGTGGTGTCCGTGGTAGTGTCCGGGCTCATCTACACCTACGTGGACAAGCCGATCATGAAGAATTGGGCGCGTCCGAAGGCTGGGTCGAAAGCGCCAGCGCAGGCACAGCAGCCATCAGCGAAGTAGCCATTGGCACGGCAGCAGGCGCACTCAGGCGTCCAGGCGAACGCGCAGGCGCCCACACCGTCACCGAACACCGAGGGGATTGAGAGGAAATAAAACCGGCGGAGGCTCCGTTGTGCTAAGTGAAGCCAATCAAAATATGGCTGATTATTAGGTATTAGTTAGCAGTTAGTTTTCCCACAGAACAGGAGCCCACCATGCCTGCCGTAACCGCAGACACCCTCACCCTCCCCCACATCAAACATCCAGAACTGGCCGAACTCAACAGCCACACTTACCGCCCCGTCTCCACCATCACCACCGCCCCCAGCGGCTACGAAGGTGACGGATTCCCCGTCCGCCGCGCCTTCGCCGGCGTCCCCAAGAGCGTCCTCGACCCCTTCGTCCACATGGACCAGATGGGCGAGGTCGAATACCTGCCCAACGAAGCCCGCGGCACCGACTGGCACCCCCACCGCGGCTTCGAAACCGTCACCTACATTATCGACGGCGAATTCCAACACCAGGACTCCCACGGTGGAGGCGGCAACATTAAAGACGGCGACACCCAGTGGATGACCGCCGGCTCCGGCATCCTCCACATCGAAAAACCACCAAACGAGCTCGTCGACAAGGGCGGCCTGTTCCACGGCGTGCAACTGTGGGTCAACCTGCCCGCCAGCGACAAATTCGTCCAACCCTCCTACCAGGGCATCGACCGCAACCAGGTGACGCTCGTAACCTCCTCCGACGGCGGCGCCCTCATCCGCATCATCACCGGCGAAATCGATGGCCACAAGGGCCCGGGCAGCACCCACAGCCCCATCAACATGGCCCACGCCACCCTCTACTCCGGCGCGGAAATGGACATCCCCTGGAACCCCAGCTACAACGCACTCGTCTACGTACTGTCCGGCCGCGGCAGCATCGGCACCGCGGGGGCTGACGGCACCGCCCGCCCCATCTACGAGGGCCAACTGGCGGTACTCGGCACCGGCGACCGCATTGTAGCCCGCGCCGACGAACTGCAGGACGGCCGCTCCCCCAACCTGGAGCTACTGCTGCTGGGCGGCCAGCCCATCGGCGAGCCCGTCGCCCAGTGGGGTCCGTTCGTCATGAACACGCGTGCCGAGTTAGCGCAGGCCATTGAGGACTTCCAGGCCGGCCGTATGGGACAGGTGCCGGCAGATGGACTGCGGGTCTACCACGGCAAACAATCCCAAGGGAACTAACACCATGAAATGTGCGGGTGAAGGCTTCGGCCTGTCACGCTCGTGACGTTGTCACAGTGGAAGGCCGGCTAGCGTACGTGCTAGCCGGCCTTCTCCATGCCTTACGCGGTTATCGGTACCGCAGCGCGCCGAGCTTAGTAGCTTGTTAGCCTAGTGGCTCAGTACCTCAGTGGCTCAGTACCTTAGTAGCCGACGACGGGGCCGTCGTCATTACCGGGCACCAGCACCGGACCATCGGAGGTGCTGGTGGGGGCCGGCTTCTTGCTGGTCTTAGTGGCCTTCTTGGTCTTAGTGGCCTTGCTGGACTTCTTGCTGGTAGGGGCCGAGGTGGAGGACGAGGTACGCACCTCCACGCTCTTCTCCTCAACCTTGCCGCCCTTGCCCTTCTTCACCTCGGTCTTCTTCTCCACCGTGCTAGTGACAGTGGCGGTCTTCGAGGTGGTCTGGGTGCTAGTGACGGCAGCGTCATCATCATTGCTGCATCCAGCCAGGCAGGTGGCACCCAGGGTGATGGCCAGCAGAGCGGCACCCACGGACTTCGTCTTCATTGGTACTCCTCAATGTCGATGGCGTTCCCGCGGCGACGGAAGCTAAAGACAGGAACACCCCCAGCATAGCAAGCCGGGGGTGCTCCCAATAGCAGGTATAGAGGTGACGGTGGCTTGCTAGCCCTTCACCACCAGGTTCACCATGCGGCCGGGGACCGCAATAACCTTCACGGGCTCCTTGCCGTCCAGCAACTCCACCACCTTCTCGTCGGCGAGGGCGACGGACTGTAGAGTGTCGCGGTCGGCGTCCACCGGCACCTGAATGCGGGCGCGGACTTTGCCGTTCACCTGCACCGGGATCTCCACAGAGTCGTCCACCAGCCACTTCTCGTCAAATGTGGGGAAGGCGGCGTGGGCCAAGGACTCGTCATGTCCTAGGCGTTCCCACAGTTCCTCGCAGATGTGCGGGGCGACGGGGGCGAGCATGAGCACCAGCGGCTCCACTGCCGCCTGCGGTACCCCGTCCAGGCCCTTGGCGCCACCGTACTTCTTGGTGAGGAAGTTGGTGTATTCGATGAGCTTGGCGATGGCGGTGTTGTCTCGCAGGTTGCTGTACTCTTCGCGAACAGCGGCCACAGTGCGGTGCAGGTGCTTAGTGGCTTCGTCGTCCAGCATTTCGTCGGTGGTGGTGAGCTCGCCGGTGTCCTCGTTGACGGCCAGGCGCCAGACGCGCTGCAGGAAGCGGTGGGCGCCGACGACGTCTTTGGTGGCCCAGGGGCGGGACTGGTCGAGCGGGCCCATGCTCATCTCGTAGACGCGCAGGGTGTCGGCACCGTAGGTGTCACAGATTTCGTCGGGGCTGACGGCGTTCTTGAGGGACTTGCCCATCTTGCCGTATTCGCGGTTGACCTCCAGCTCCTCACCCACGGCCACGCCGCAGTTTTGGGCGATCAGTTGGGACGCTTCGGTGGGGGTCCAGATGTAGCGGCCATCGCGTTCTTCTACTTCGGCGGCGGGCACGTAGGTGCCGCGTTCGTCGGTGTAGGCGAAGGCCTGGATGTAGCCCTGGTTGAAGAGCTTGCGGTAGGGTTCGGCGGAGCTCAGGTAGCCCAGGTCGAAGAGGACCTTGTGCCAGAAGCGGCTGTAGAGCAGGTGCAGGACGGCGTGTTCGACGCCACCCACGTAGAGGTCGACGCCGCCCAGGTCCTGCTCGCCGTGTTGTTCCTTGCGGGGGCCCACCCAGTATTCTTCGTTGCGGATGTCGCAGAAGATGTCCTCGTTAGTGGGGTCGATGTAGCGCAGCTGGTACCAGGAGGAGCCGGCCCACTGGGGCATGACGTTGGTGTCGCGGGTGTAGGTTTGGAGGCCGTCACCCAGGTCGAGTTCAACGTTGACCCAATCGGTGGCTTTAGCGAGCGGCGGGCTGGGGACGGAGTCGGCGTCGTCGGGGGCGAAGCTGACGGGCTTGTAGTCCTCCACTTCGGGCAGCTCGATGGGGAGCATGCTTTCGGGGAGGGCGTGGGCTAGGCCGTCTTCGTCGTAGACGATGGGGAACGGTTCGCCCCAGTAGCGTTGGCGGGCGAAGAGCCAGTCGCGCAGTTTGTATTGGATGGTGCCGGCGCCGGCGTTGTTCTCCTCCAGGTAGGCGATGGTAGCGGCTTTTGCATCGGCGATGGTGAGGCCGTTGATGTCCAGGCCACCTTCGCGGCTGGAGTTGATGAGGGTGCCGTCACCAACGTAGGCCTCGGTGAGGTTACCGTCCTGGTCGTGTTCGCCGCCGTCAACAACGTCGATGATGTCGAGGCCGAACTTGGTGGCGAATTCGAAGTCGCGGGTGTCGTGGGCGGGCACGGCCATGATGGCGCCAGTGCCGTAGCCGGTGAGCACGTAGTCGGCGATGAAGATGGGGATGTGCTTGTTGTTGAGGGGGTTGACGGCGTAGGCGCCGGTGAAGACGCCGGTCTTCTCCTTGTTTTCCTGGCGTTCCAGGTCGGACTTGGCGGCGATGGCCAGGCGGTAATTGCGGACGGCATCGGCGGGGCTTTCGCAGGGGTTGCCGGTGCCATCGTCACCCTTCCAGCAGTCCGGGATGTCCTCGCCGGTGGTGAGGGCGGCCGGCCAGGAAGGGGCGAGGATGAGATCGACCAGGCTGTGCTCGGGGGCAAGCACCATGTAGGTGGCGCCGAAGAGGGTGTCGGGGCGGGTGGTGAACACCGTGATGGGGGTGCCTTGCTTGCGTTCGGTGGAGATGGCGAAGTCCACATAGGCGCCCTGGGAGCGGCCGATCCAGTTGCGCTGCATGGCTTTTACCTTGTCCGGCCAGTCGAGGGCGACAAGGTCGTCAATGAGGCGGTCGGAGTAGGCGGTGATGCGCATCATCCACTGGCTGAGGTTCTTGCGGAACACGGGGAAGTTGCCGCGCTCGGACTTACCTTCGGCGGTCACTTCTTCGTTGGCCAGCACGGTGCCCAGGCCGGGACACCAGTTGACGGCACTGTTGCTGCGGTAGACCAGGCGCTGCGAGTCGATGACGTCGGCGCGCTCCGCCTTGTCCAGGTCGGCCCAGGTGCGGCCGTCATATTTGCCGTCGCACGCGCCGTCGAGGCTGCGGGAGCCGTCTTCGTAGGCGGCGATGAGGTCGGAAATGGGGCGGGCTTTGCCTTGGCTGCCAGTGGCGTTGGTGGCGGCGGTGTCGTACCAGGCGTTGTAGACCTGCAGGAAGATCCATTGGGTCCAGCGGTAGTAGTCCACGTCGGTGGTGGCGAAGGCGCGCCGCTTGTCGTGGCCGAGACCCAGGCGGCCGAGCTGCCGTTCCATGTTCTGAATGTTGGCTTCGGTGGTGGTGCGCGGGTGGGTGCCAGTTTGTACCGCGTACTGTTCGGCGGGCAGGCCGAAGGCGTCGTAGCCGAGGGTGTGGAGGACGTTGTGGCCCAGCATACGGTTGTAGCGGGCGAAGACATCGGTGGCGATGTAGCCCAGTGGGTGGCCGACGTGCAGGCCGGCGCCGGACGGGTAGGGGAACATGTCCTGCACGAAGAGTTTGTCGGCGGGGACGTCGGAGCTGTTGGCGGGGGCGAGGTCCCCTACGGGGTTGGGGGCTTCGAAGGTGTGGCGTTTTTGCCATTCTTTTTGCCAGCGGGGTTCAATCTGGACGGCCAGCTTGGCGCCGTAGCGGTAGGCGGGGCCGATTTCGATGTTCTCCGACACGATGTGCTTCTCCTGGGGTGAGGCTACAGGTGAAAGGTGTGCGTGCGGCGAAGTGCGCGGATGGGGCACGGGTTGACATAGAGCCCTGAGTCCCTGAACCCGTGCCCGTAAGACCGTGGGACCGTGGCCGTAGGCTCGTAGCCGGGAGACCGCAGTCCGGGAGCCGTGAGCCGGGAACCATGAGCCGTGGGACGCGCGGATTTCGCTGCATAGTGCTGGTTCCAGGATAGGCGTTGTGGGGGAAAAGATGCACATCGAGGCCGGTAAACGGCACGCAGCGGGTGCGGTGGAGCCGGCAGGCGAGTGTGGCTACATCAAAGGATCGACTTAACTTGCGTACTGACGGGACTATAAAGAATGAGGCTGAGAAAAACGAGGCTGAGAAACCTGCCTGCACCCTGGATTCAGTTAAATATGTTGTGCGAATCTACTTCTTCGCTCCTTGCAGCCCGCTATACTCGGTGGCTAAGACGTTCCTTGGACGTTGAATCGGAGGAACGTGCCGCTTCTTCTATATGGATCGAGACTCTCTCATACTCATGAAACACCGCACTCTTGCATGCACCGCAGTAACTGCCGTCTTCCTTATGACATTGTCTCCTGCTGCTAACGCTGCTCCCAGCCCTCGAACTTTCACCACCCGTGACACTTCGTCGCTACCTGTTGTGTACTTGAGCGGAGCTAACGACGTTGCGCTACTCAACAGTGATGTGAAGAAGAACATCACCGCTGCGGGCATGCAGTTTTTTGAATGGGATCCGCTAAAGACTTCCCTCAAAGAATCCCCCACGCTTTATGACCATATGGATGCCTACGCTGAATCTGTCGACGCTTTTGTCAAGAGTGTCCTCAAGAAAACAGGCGCAAAAAAGGTCAACATTATTACCTATTCACAGTCTGGCCTTATCAACCAGAGCTGGATGAAAAACCATGGAGGCGCGCAGTACGTCGCTAAAGTCATTAACTACTCAGGTCTTCTCCAGGGTTCTCCCTTTGGTGCTATCGCAACCAACTTCACTGGAAACTGCCTGGGCTTCGGCACCTGCGTCGACTTCGACCCCTGGGGGCCGGTCGTTACGAGACTCAATGAGAATGGTGAAGCGCTCGCTGGCATCATTTACTACAACCTCACCAGCAAATACGACGAAATGGCGATGCCCTACCAAATTAACTTCATGTACTCCCCCACCGGCAACTACAAAAACGTTCTCCTCCAGGATTATTATCCCGCAGAACGGGCAGGGCATCTTATGGTCCCCCACGCGAAATCTACTAAGACCCTCACCATCCAAATGCTTAAGGGTCTACCTCTCACCGCACTACTCAAAAAATAAGTAATTGCTAACGCTGTGTCGGCCATATTCATTTTTGGGTATGGCCGGCACAGCATAATCACCTGAGGGTTGACCATTAGTATGGCCTTTAACTCCGCTATGGCTGCCGTGCGATCAGGCGGTTTTTACCATCGTGGTGGCTAATTCAAGCATGCGAATCGCGATGTTCTGATACTCAAAGAACAGGTCATAGATGGCATCCTCGGAGAGGACTCCGCATGGCACGTCTGGTGGAATATTTCCCGCATTGTAAGCGTCAACGTCCGCTCTTTGAAGAGGACCACAGTAATACTCCTTGAGTTTTTCATAAGAGGGTACGGCGCCCTCAATCTCAGTGAGAACACTGTCAGCTTCGCCCAGTAATGCCGTAACGCGATTAAGAATCGATTCCATTTCTTCTATACGGGCAAGCAGCTTTTTATCGTCCATAATCCTGATCTTTCACTGAAGTACAGAGAAGAGTCCCGCACCCCTACGAACTACACCAGTCAAACCTCATACTAGAGTGAAAACCGGCTTCCTTCGCCAGCGTGAGTAGTATTTTCCCCTGTATCTTCTGATTTTTCTTCCCCACCCATCAATTCACATCGCCAAGGGTGTTTTGGGGCGGGTTTGTGGATGTTGTCAGGATTATTCGTGGAAATGCAGCTGTGGGCACCCTTGCGCGTGCCCACAGCTTATTCGTTTGTGTTGTTATTCAGATGTCACTTAGATTCCGAATGCCTTGGCGCGGCACTTGATGGGCTTGTTGGCGTTGCCTTGAAGTGCGTTGACGGCGATCTCGAGGGCATTGGGATCGTAGGAGAAGGTGAAGTGGTCGGAGTGGTCGTTGGCGCAGTAGTCCTGGACCACAACGTTGGTGACACCGGGCTCGAAGATGAAGGCGTTACGGTAGGGGGTAACGACGTCATCGAAGCGGGTGGTGATGACGGTGTACTTGACACCCGGCATGGTGATGGGGGTGCTGCTGTACTTCTTGAGGAACTCAGAGTTCTTGGTCTGCTGTTCGCTGGAGGTCATGTTGGCGGCATTCATTACCTTGACCATGAGGTCACGTCCACCGGGGATGGTGTCGATGACGTCAGAGAGGCCCTTACCGCTGCCGTAGTTGGAGGAGGCGAGGGTGAGGGGGTTGGGGATGAAGGCCAGCATGGTGCCGGTGGTGGGGTCTACCACGGGGATAGATCCGAGGCTGAGGTTGGTGCCGAAGTTGGAGGCTACCAGGCCAACAGTGTGGCGCACTGTCTTATTTCCGCCGTACCACTTGATGTAGGCGTTGGGGAGGACACCGCCGCCCTGGGAGTGACCAATGAAGTCAACCTTGGGGGCGCCCGTGCGCTTCAGAACCATGTTGACGAATTTCCCAAGAGCCTTGGCGGACGCGTGGAGGTCACCTTCGAAGGGGAGAGACGCCTGTGCGAACTTATTGCCCACGGTTGCAAGCGCAGGACCGTAGTTGAAGGTGTAGACGCAGTATCCGCGCCGGGTCAGTTCAGGAGCATAGTATGCCCACGTGGCGTAGGCAGACTCGCCAGTTCCGGGGACGAGGACGATGGGGAGTGCACCCTTAACCTTGGGCTTGCAGTTGAAGTTGTTGGCACCTTCGGGGGTGCGTCCAGGATTCTTGTGGTCGTAGCGGGAAGCTTTACCCCACACAGTCTGTGCCGGGCCATAACCCTCGGTGGGCATGCCGTATTCATCAGAGTAGGGAGCGGGGTAGCCGCCGAACTCGTCTACTGGGGCGAGTGCTGCTGAAGCGAGGGCCGGTGACAGAGCAGCCACGAGAGCAGTAACGGCTGTTGCCACGGTTATCCGGTTACGGGTCGAACGATTCGTGTGCATTGAAATGCCTCTCAAGCTGGTATTTTTGGAGCTATCTGCATACAGTAGACTTTTGTTATCCGGCTCACCAGCTTGTTGCACAATTTTGTCACCCAAAGCCACTTCACTGTAACCTATTTCATATATCGATATAAATTGTACTGTACATCACAAAACTATCGATATCTGCAGACACAGTGATGAATACAGGGCCAACGTCTAGGACGTAGCACCAAAAGTAGCCACACTGGTCCCACTCACTGCAGCTTTCTTCACAGAGGACGACGGGATCGACTTCTCCGTCATTGTAGAGGACGCAGGTTTCTTGTTGCTGCTGGTGGACTCCGCGGGTGCCGTCCTCTTAGTGTTAGCGGCTGACGCCGTGGGCTTCACAGTAGTGGAGTTGGTTGAGCCGGCGCTACGCCCGGTGTCGTCACGGGAATTAGCCACACCGGCATCCGACGACTTTTCATCCAAAAACGCGTCGCCGTCGTCGTCATCGTCAATCGTTTTGTTGAGGATTCGCTCCTTTGTCTCC